>JAGQPT010000527.1 GCA_020426575.1 Planctomycetales bacterium | reverse complement strand
TTACTGGGCCTATCAACCGATCACGCGGCCCGACGTTCCCGCCGTTGAAAATGAGAACTGGACTCGCTCAACGATCGATGCGTTCGTGCTCGCCCGTCTCGAAGCCAAGGGGCTCGCGCCGGCACCGCCCGCCGACCGCGCCGCGCTGCTGCGTCGGGCCACGTTTGACCTGACGGGGCTGCCGCCCACGCCCGAGGAGGTCGACGCCTTCCTGGCCGACGATGCGCCGGACGCGTTTGAGCGGGTTGTCGAGCGGCTGTTGGCGTCGCCGCAATACGGCGAGAAGTGGGGCCGCCACTGGTTGGACCTCGTCCGCTACGGAGAAACCGACGGCTACGAGCGCGACTCGGCCAAGCCCAACGCCTGGCGCTATCGCGACTACGTGATCCGCGCCTTCAACGACGACAAGCCGTACGATCGCTTTGTGCTCGAGCAACTTGCCGGCGACGAACTCGACGATCGTTCGATCGATTCGCTGATCGCCACGGGCTATTATCGGCTCGGCCTCTGGGACGACGAACCGGTTGACGCCGATCAGGCGTACTACGACAGCCTCGACGACGTCGTCTCCACCACAGGGCAAACGTTTCTCGGCATGACGATCGGTTGCGCCCGCTGCCACGGCCACAAGATTGACCCTGTACCTCAGCACGACTACTACCGGCTGTTGGCCTACTTCCACAATATCTATCGCGACATCGAACAACTCGATTTCAAAAAGAAGGCGTTCACGCTCAACACGCAGCGTGAAATCGCCACGGACGAGCAGCGCGCCGCTCACCAGGCGGCCGCCGCCGAGCACGAAGCCCAACTGGCGCAGCTCGCAGGGCAGGTCCGCGAGTTCGAAGACCGAATCTTTGATGCGCTCACGCCGCCGGAGCAGGAAGACGCCCGCGCCAGCGACAAAGTGCGTGCCACGCTGTTGGCCGAGCGCCGCGAGGCGGTGCTGATGCCCGAGGAACTGCAGGAGTACCTCGCCCGCAAAGACGAACACGAGAAGCTGAAGCAGTCGACGGTCGCGCCGCTGCCGTTGGCCCTGGCGATCAAGGAGAACGGCCGCGAGGCGCCGGATACGTTTGTGCTGGTGCGCGGCAGCGTGCACGCACCGGGCGAACAGGTCGAACCGGGCGTGCCGACCGTGCTGGGAATGGACGATCCCGAGGTCACGGCGCCGGCCGACGACGCCGAATCGTCGGGGCGTCGATTGGCACTGGCACGTTGGCTCGTCGACGAGGCGAACCCGCTCACGGCCCGCGTGATGGCCAATCGACTCTGGCAGCATCACTTCGGACGGGGACTCGTACGATCGTCGAACGACTTCGGCCTGGCCGGTTCGCCGCCGACGCATCCGCGGCTGCTCGACTGGCTGGCGAGTGAATTGGTCGTGGCGGACTGGTCGCTCAAAGCGATGCATCGCCGCATCATGCTTTCAAACGCCTATCAAATGGCGTCGGTCGACGACCCGGCCGGTCTGGCCGCCGACCCCACGAATGACGTCTACTGGAAGTTCGACATGCGACGGCTCACGGCCGAAGAGGTCCGCGACGCCGTGCTCGCCGTCACCGGGCAGCTCAACCTCAAGATGAGCGGGCCCAGCGTGTACACCGACATCCCGGCTGAGGTGCTTGCCGGCGCATCGCGGCCCGAGGTGGCCTGGGGAAAGAGCTCAGATGAGGATCGCCACCGCCGCAGCATCTACGTCCACGTCAAGCGTTCGCTGGCCGAGCCGGTGCTCAAGACGTTCGACTCGCCCGACACGGAGACGAGCTGTGCCGTGCGTTTCGTGACCACGGTGCCGACGCAATCGCTGTCGATGCTCAACGGCGCGTTCTTCCACGAACAAGCCGCTGCGCTTGCCGAACGATTGGAGCGCGAGGCCGGCGGCGAACCGCGTGATCAGGTGGCCCGGGCGCTAACGTTGGCGCTCTCACGCGCACCAAGCGACGAAGAAGTCGCCCGCGGTGCCGACTTGATCGCGGCCTGGCAGAAGGACGACGGCGTCGACGCCCGCACGGCGCTGGAGTTTTATTGCCTGCTGGTGTTGAACCTCAACGAGTTTGTTTACCTGGATTAGCCGCGTTGATGCGATGAGCCACTCCACCCCGGCAGCGTTGCCCGTTTTGGCCT
>JAGQPT010000526.1 GCA_020426575.1 Planctomycetales bacterium | reverse complement strand
TCGGACGCGCAGCCGGAATTAGCCGCCGTGTACGAAGACAAACTGCACGCGCTGGTGGCGCGGTTTCGCGAGGCGCTCGATGCGCCGGACGTGCCGTTCATCGCCGGCCAAATGGGTCAGTTCGCCGAACGGCCCTGGGACGACGACAAACGCCGCGTCGATGCCGCGCATCGCGCGCTGCCGGAAAAGGTGCCTCACTGCGCGTTCGTCAGTTCCGACGGTCTGGCGCACAAGGGCGACGAAGTGCACTTTGACACGCCGTCGTATCGTGAACTGGGTCGGCGCTACGCGGTGGCGTATCAGGAACTCATCGGGCAATAGTTGGGTAGTGTCGCGGGTACGTTCGGCGATTGACAGCGTTTGGGCGCCGACTATGCTGACTGGTCCCACCGGCATTCGGCGCACTGTCGCTGAGCCCACCTCCACCGGCGGTGCACGTGCTTGATATCAGGCCGCCGCATCGCCGCCCGCTAAACACCCGCAACACGCACCCGGAACAAGCACCCGGAACAAGCACCCGATGAGATGCCGTACCTCGCAGCGGCGATTTGCGCTCCTGCTCACTTTCGTGATTCTACTACCGACTCTGGCCAGCGCGGCGGAGCATCAGCCGCTGGCCAAGCTTTGGAGTGACGAAGCGCATTTCGAGGTGCAGCCCGAGGCGATCGGCACACCGTCGGATCACATGCACTTTCTCTCGATGTTCTGGGACGCCGACCCGGTCGACACGCCGGGAGAGCCGCACTTCAAGGCGTATTACATCGGCGGCCCCGGTTTCAGCACGCGGCTGGCCCGCTCGACCGATGGCGTGAACTTTGCGGATGCCGGCACCGTGCTCGGCATCGGCGCGGCGGGCGCGTGGGACGATCGCATCGCCTCGTTTTCCAGCGTTTGGAAGGACGCCGATACGTATTACCTCGTCTACGAAGGCGCGGGGCAGGACACGGCCTGGCCGGGCGACATCGCGCTGGCGACCTCGAGCGACGGGGTGAACTTCACCAAGCAAGGGCGCATTCTCACGCATCGGGCCGGCACGTATGAGAAGGCAAACATCGGCACACCGTCGCTGCACAAAGAGGGTGACACGTGGTACCTGTACTATCACGGTTTCGACGGCACGGACGTGCAGATTGGGCTCGCCACGGGGAGCGACCTGGCGACCGACATGACCCGCGTGCAGGCCACGCCGATCATTCCCACCAGCGCCGCCGATTGGGACAGTGGCACCGCGGGCAAGCGGAGCCGGCTGATCAAAGAGGGGGACTACTACTACATGGCCTACGAGGGCAGCACCGACCAGCCGTTTGATCGGGCAAGTTGGTCGACCGGCATCGCGCGGTCGCTGGACCTGCTGCACTGGGAAAAGCTGCCGCAGAATCCCGTGATCCCCGCGACGGGCGGCGGCTTCGGTTACGACGGACCGGAGATGCTTTACGTTGGCGATGATCTCTACATCTATTACCGCACCGGGGCCAATCAAACGGCCCGTGCCAAACTTGTCTGGGATGCGGTCCCCGAGCCGAGCGGTCTGTGCCTGCTCACGGTTGGGGGAACCGCCGTGCTCGCATTTCGGCGAAGGCGTCGCTCGTGACGCGGGGCGCGTTTCGCAGGTGGTTGTGCAAACACATCAGGTCGCGACGCGCACGACCTGCGCGTTACGGCCGCAGAACCGAATCGATCAGATCGTACGCCTCCTGGCGGATTTCTTCGGGGAAGTCGTGGGGGCAGTCGGGGTGGCGGACTGTCACCGAGTCGCTGCTGCCGAGCAGTTGGTAGATGGGCAGGGCGGCGGCAACGCAGCGGTCGACGCTGGCGTGGCGAAAGTTACTGTCGCACAGCGGCGCGTTGATGAATACCGGCCGCGGCGCCAGGGCGCCGAGCAATTCAGGAAAGTCGAAGGGAATCTCTTCCAGCCGGCCGCGGTAGTTCGAGAGCAGCGGCATATAGCGGGTCTGGCACCAGCCCTTGCCGAAGTACCAGTTCGCCGGGTCGCCGTCGTAGTAGTCCAGGTAGGAATCGAAGCCGCAACTGCTGACGACGACCTTGATGCGGTCGTCGACCACGGCGGTGTAGATGGCGTTGTGACCACCCAGCGAATGACCGATCGCAGCGAAGCCGCGCTCAGAGTCAACTCCTTCGAGTGAGGCGAGCAGATCGAGGCCGCGGATGTTGTCCCAGATCGCCTTCATCGTGCCGCTCTGATAGCCGAGTTGGTCGATGTTCGGCCAATAGTTTGCCAATTGCGGGTAGGCGGGGGCGAGGGTGACGTAGCCGCGCTCGGCCAGCTCTGCGGCGTATTGCCGACCGGGGCGGCCTCCCAGGCCGACGACGACCTGATGGCCGACGGTGTCGTCGGTGGGATGCAGGCAGAGCGCGGCCGCCGCCTTGCGCTCGCCGGCGAGCACGTCCTTGGGGATACAGAGGTAGGCCGGCGTCCGCGAGTCGGGTTCGGATTGATACGTGACGAGCCGCCGCAGGTAGGAACCGGCGTCCGCCTCTTCGACGACCTGCACGTCGAGCGGCACTCGGCGTTCTTCCGGCGGCAGCGGCCCCATGACGTCGAACATGCCGCGGCGGATTTCTTCGCGGCGACGCTGCCAGTCCGATGCCGTGCTGCCTTGACGAACGGCGCCGTCGGCGTCGTGGTATTCGAGCAGACGATAGCGATCGAGGCGCGATGCGGGTTCACCGGCGACGGTCTGTCCGGTCACGACGTGTCCCATCACGAGAAAGATGAGTGCGACGACGCCGACGTGGGCCTGGGTGCGATGCCGTGACATGAGTCAATGATCGATCATTAGGGAAGGGGAGACACGCCCTTAGGCGATGATTTCGTGGATCGGCGTGCCGAAGTCGCGCTGCAACCGTTGTCGACCGGGCACGACGAGGCGGTGGGGATCGAGACCGAGCTGGTGCAAGACGGTGGCATGGACGTCGGTGACGTAGTGACGGTTCTCGACGGCGTGGAAACCGAGTTCGTCGGTCGCTCCGTGCGCGATTCCGCCCTTGATGCCGCCTCCCGCCATCCAGATCGTGAAGCCGTAGGGGTGATGGTCGCGGCCGTTGCCGTTCTGCGAACCGGGGGTGCGGCCGAATTCGGTCGCCCAAACGACGAGTGTTTCGTCGAGCAGACCGCGCTGTTTGAGGTCCTTGAGCAGAGCGCCGATGGGTTGATCGACCTGGCCGCACAGCTTCGTGTGGCTGTTCTTGAGGTTGGAGTGCGAGTCCCAGCCGCCGGCGCCGCCGTTGCTGCCGTGATAAACCTGCACGAAGCGCACGCCGCGTTCGACCAACCGCCGGGCGGCCAGCATTTGTTGCCCGAAGGTGCGGGTCTCGTCGGCGTCGAGTCCGTACATCGCGCGGGTTTGGGCAGTTTCGCGGTCGAGGTCGACGATCTCGGGCACCGCCATCTGCATGCGGAAGGCCAACTCGTACGATCGCATGCGGGCGCGGATCGCTTCGTCGTCGGGGTGCTCGTCGGCCGTGATCTGGTTGAGCCGATCGAGCAGCTCAAACTGTTGCCGTTGCTCCTCGACGTAGACACCTTTCTCGGGAGCAAGGTACGGCATGCTGTTGGCAGGGTCGACCTGCAGGGGGATGCCGTCGTAGCGAGGGCCGAGGTAGTTGGCCCGGTGCGCTTCCTGGCCGCCGCAACAGTCCGCCAACGGTGTGCCGAGCACGACAAACTCGGGAAGGTTTTCGTTGAGTGTGCCGAGGCCGTAGTGCACCCAGGAGCCGATCGTGGGGAAGAAGCCGTCGATGCGGTGGCGCCCGGTGTGGAACTGCAGTTGGGCGCCGTGGTTGCTGTCCTCGGTCCACATCGAGCGGATCAAGCAGAGGTCGTCGACTGATTCGGCCAGATGGGGCCACCAGTCACTGATTTCCAGGCCGCTCTCGCCGCGCGGTTGAAAACCGACCTGGAGCGGATAGCACGTCTTGCGGACAAAGCCGTTGTTCGGATCGAAGGCGACGACGCGTTCGTTTGCCAGAAACGGCGACTCGAGCACGCCGCCGTAGGGTGTTTCGGCGAAGGTCTTGCCGGCGTACTCATTGAGTGCGGGTTTGGGATCGAACGACTCGACGTGGCTGGCGCCGCCGATCATGAACAGCCAGATCACGCTCTTGGCCTTGGGGGCGAAGTGCGGGCGACCGTCGGGCGGGGACGAAGCCGCAGCGAAGAGATCGCGCTTGAGTATGGCCGACAGGGCCACGCCGCCGAGGCCCAGACCGGCGTCGCGGAGAAACCCGCGCCGCGACGGCAGCCGATCGGGATTCGTGGACGCGGGGCCGTGGCGATGTTGTGCGGACATGGTTCGGTATCTCCTCGCTGCGGGGGCGAGCCGGCGCGTGGTGGATCGGCTTCAGCGGGCCGTGACAAAGTCGTTGTGGTTCATCAACACGTGGATGAGGTTTTCGCGGGCACGTTGAGCGGCGTCGTCGGCCGGGGCAACCTTGCTCTCGGCTCCGCCGACGAACGAGGTGAGCGAGGCGGGCTGGGCCAAGACGGCCGACTGTTCGCGCAAAAACGCCCTGCAGGCGGCGAGTTCGGCCTCTTGTGGCGGGCGCGCGAATATTTGCCGATAGGCGACGTCGACAAATCGGGCGTCGGAGTCGTCACTCGTCGGGGCGTCGGCGCTCGCGGTCTCGTTGACTTCTTCCCAGAGGCGCCCGGCCAGCACGCGCGACTTGTCCAGTGTGAGCGTGCTGTTGGCCAGAGCGAGGGCCTGCTGCGGCACGATGCTTTCGCTGCGGCGGTAACATTCGTTGGGGCTCGCCGCGTCGAAGTCGACAAGCATGGTCATCTGCTTTTCGTAAGCCGTCTGCAGGTAGATGCTGCGGCGCGGCGACGTCTCGCCCTGGTCGTGCGGGATCTCGGGGCCGCCGAGCTGCGGGTCGAGGTCACCGGAGACGGCCAACACGTTGTCGCGGACGATCTCGGCTTCGAGACGCCGTACGTTCATCCGCCAGAACGTCTGGTTGTCGGGATCGACTTGCAGGTTGCGCTGGGCGACGTCGCCGGTGGCGGCCGAAGCGCGCTGCCAGGCGTCCGACGTGAGGATCAGGCGATGCAGGTGCTTCGTGCTCCAGCCGTTTTCGATCAACTCGACGGCCAGCCAGTCGAGCAGTTCGACGTGACGCGGGCGCGGTGAACGCAGGCCAAAGTCGAAGACATTTTCCACCAGCGGTGTGCCGAAGTGGCGCAGCCAGATGTGATTGACCGCAACGCGGGCCGCGAGCGGGTTCTCCGCCGCCGTGATCCAGCGGGCCAGCGCCAAACGGCGGCCCGTGCTGGACGCGGGATAGATTTCGCCCACATGGGTGTACGTGCCGTCGCTCTTCTCCGCTTCGACCTCGGCTTCGGCAAGTGCCTTGTTCGCCTCTTCGAGCTTCTTGCGGGCATCGTCGACTGCCTTTTGCTTTTTCATCTCGTCGGCTTCGTTACTCGACTCAGCTATAGCGACGGCCGTGGTATGTTCGTAGACGGCCAGCCGGGCCTGGGCGAGCTTGTGCGCACGTTCGGCCCAGGCGGCCTCGACGGCCAGTCGCTCGACCTCTGCTTCATCGCTGTCCATCGCTGGGGTGAGGTACTTGGCGCGATCGGCGGCCTGCCGCGCTTCGAGCGAACGGACGTTGGCACGCGCGACGTCGCGTTTGTGTTCGAGCAACGCGACGTCCGCCGGCGCGTTGTCCTTGTCTTTGTCCTTGTCTTTGTCCTTGCCGTCGGGCTGGTCTTGAGCGGCGGGTTGTTTTTGGGCCGCCTGGGTGGTCGCCTCGGACAGGGCGCGTTGCGCTGCGGCGAGTTGTTGGTCGGCCGTGGCAAGCTGTTGCTCCATGGCAAAACGCCGCAGCGCCGGGAAGTACGTTTCCACGGGGAGCGACACGGGTGTGACGTCGAGCGAATCGCCGAAAACGTCCGGCACGCCGGGCGAAAGTGGGTGCTCCTTGTCCGGGTCCTTCTCGTTGCCACGCACGTAGAGGTACGTCGCGGTGTCGGGCTCTGCGTCGAACGCGCGGGAGATGCCGTCTTTCAGCAGGTTCGGCTCGGCGGGCAACTGGTCGGTGCGCAACTTGTGCGGTTCGAAAATCGCCCGAAAGCGGTAGTAGGCCTGCTGCGGAATGGGGTCGTACTTGTGCTCGTGACAGCGGGCGCAGTTGAGCGTGATGCCGAGAAAGCCCTTGGCGGTGTGTTCCACCGTGGCGTCGAGCCACATGTCGCGATTGCTGTTGTGGTAGTTACGGCCGAGGAAACCGGTGGCGGGGAGGACTTCTTCGTCGCCCGGCGCCAACTCATCGCCGGCGAGCATCTCGACGATCATGCGATCGTAGCCCTTGTCGGCGTTGAGCGAATCGACGATCCAGTCGCGCCAGCGCCAGATGTGGCGCTGACTGCCACGAAGTTCCTGTTTGTAGCCGTCCCAGTCGCTGTAGCGCCAGACGTCCATCCAGTGGCGTCCCCAGCGCTCGCCGTAGTGAGGACTCGCCAGTAGTTCGTCGACGAGTCTTTGCCAACGGTCGGGTGACTCATCGGCTGCGAAAACCTGCTGTTGCGCGCGGGACGGTGGCAGGCCGATGAGGTCGAAGTACACGCGGCGGAGCAGCGTCGTGTCGTCGGCACGCTCGACGGGTTGTGCTCCGACGGAGCGTTGCTGAACACTGAGAAAGCGATCGATCGGGTTTTGTGACGCGTCGTCTGCGTCTATATCTGAGTCACTGTCTACGTCAGTCGGCAGCGGCGGGCGCACCGGTGCATGAAACGCCCAGTGCTCGTGCGGATCGACCGGAATGGGTTCGTCGTCGGGCGCGACGGCACCAGCGTCGATCCAGGCCGTGACAAGCGCGATCTGCTCGGCGCTGAGCGGTTCGCCTTCACCCTCTGGGGGCATCCGCTGGTCAATGTCGTCGCTGGCGACGCGGGCAATGAGAGAACTGGCCGACGCGTCGCCGGGCACGACAATCGCTCCGGAGTCGCCGCCGGCGAGAATCAGTGTGCCGGCGTCGAGGCGGAGGCCTGCTTCTTGTTCGAGTGCGCCGTGGCAGGTACCGCATTTGACCGCAAACAGTGGTTTGATGTCCCGCGCGTAGTCGACCGGTTCAGCCGAGTGGACGCCGGCCGTGGGTAGGACGCAGAGTGCGAGGAGAGCGGGAAAGCAAACCAGCGGCCTGGGCATCGATTTCTCCGGAAAAAATGCGTGGGCAACCGCCGCTGAGCCGCCCCGGCGGCGAGTCGCATGTCGAAGAACCAGACTATCACATCCGGGGAACGCATACCACGCGCGCAACCCGATTGGCCGCGCCTATCGGCGTATCCTGTGTCGCCGGACGGAGCGACCGGCGTTTGGCGTAGCGGCGCAAACGGATTTGCAGCGAATCGCGGAAGTCGGCCGCCCGTTGCTGGCCGGTTGGATCACGGCGGTTTTGTGGTCTATCATTTCACGTGGCCGACGGATCGCCCCGGCGGAGTGTCCGGGTGGAGCGGAAGCGGCGCAAACGAGGAATGGACAATCGACAACCGTGGGCGACGCGCCTGCGGGTTCACACACGGCGGGACACATTCATATGGACGAACGAACCAAGCGGTTGCTCGGTGTTGCCGCGCTCGTGGGGATGTTTGCAACGGCCACGGCACGGGCAATTGATGTGCGCGGGGCCGACGATTCGGCGAGTGATGCCGAGGCCGCCGTGCGTGCCGCGTCGCAGGCATATGTCGAAGCGCTTGCCAGAGGTGACGCCGAGGCCATCGCCGCGATGTGGACCGCCGACGGCGTCTACGTCGACGCCGCCGGTCAGGAGTTCGTCGCCCGTGAGCTGGCGCATCGCGAGTTCGACCGTGGCGAGGCAGCAGAAAAGCATCCGTTGGCGAAGCCGGCCGCGGTGAAGAGCACCATTCGGCTGCTGGACGACAACGTGGCACTCGAAGAAGGAACGGCGGACACAGAGGAACTCGCGGGCGGTGGGCAGCCGGCCGTGCAGTTTTCCGCCGTTTGGGTCCGCGAGGGAAACGATTGGCGGCTTGACCATCTACGCGAACACGTTGTGGAGGCGACGCCGAAGAAATCACCGCTCGACGAATTGAGCTGGTTCGTCGGCAATTGGGTGGCCCACGGCGCGGATGTCGATGCCGAGCTCTCGGTGCGTTGGAGCGACGACCGGCACTTTCTCCTGCAGCATTTCACGGTTCGCCGTGCCGGGCACAACGCGATCGGGGCGGAGCAGCGGATCGGTTGGGATCCGGCCGATGAGG
>JAGQPT010000525.1 GCA_020426575.1 Planctomycetales bacterium | reverse complement strand
GAACGGCCTTGAGCACGAAGTTGTCGACGTGGCCAATCGCGCTCAGCTCGTCGCCCAACACCAGTCGCACCTCAGGATGGTAGACATTGCTCATCAAGGTCTGCCACGACACAACTCCACCGGTCTCATCGACCCAGCCGTTGGCAGCGGCTTCAACGTCGGTCCACGACGGATCAAACATCACCGAATAGCTCTGCCAACTGTTGGGAAACACGTCGGCCACGTCGATGTGCCAACCGTCGAAGGTGAAATCTTGATAGCGGAACCGCAGCCAGGTGTCGGAAAAGCCGCCCTGGTCGTAAAGAACGTCGAACGAAACCATCCACGCTGCCTCACCAGTGTAATCACCGGAAACCGCTGCAAGTTCAGTCGTCGCGCTTAGATCGAAGATCGGTTCCTGCAATATGCGACGCAGCACGAGCGATGCCGCCGGGTTGCCCGTCGTGTCGTCGCGCAACAACGTGGTTGACGTCGTGCCTGCCTGCCACCCATTGGTGTCGCCGGCCGTCCAGTCTTCGCTGTACGGCACGGCGGCCAGAGCGGCGCTGGCGACGAGGCGACGTAACCGACAGGAACCCGATTTTGGCGCATGGCGAAAAAAGCGATGCCGGAGCAAGCCAGCAAGTCGGAATTCGCCGCGCGAAGCGGAGTTCCTCCGTCCCCTCATACATGGAAACTACGGCTTGGTGACCATATGACGAATGTCGTTCGCGATCGGAGGCAAGAAAGTAGGAACTTGTCCCCTCGGTGCGTCGTGCCCGCGATTATTGTGGCGGGCGGCAGTTCGCAAGGCAAGACTTTTTCACCGTTCGTCGTCAGTTTTTGAAACGGCTAGCATTTGGGCTCCGCTCCCAAAACTACGAGTCGATTTCCACAGAGTATTGCTTTACACGGCCAAATGGCGAAAACGCATTCAAATCGCCAACCTCATTCGGCGCTTCGGCTTCCGGCGACGGGAAAGCCAAGGATGGTCGTCGCAAGGGTTCGGCCGCGGGAGCTGATCCGTTCACGAGGTTTCGAACGGCCCGCCTGTTGACGGCCGACAACAAATGTCGACGCCGGCAGCAGCTTTTCGCCATCGCCGCCGGTGGCGTGCAGCGGTGCACACATGGCACGGCCCGGCATACGTCGGAGAACGCCACGAGGAATTCGACCACTGGCCGCCCTACGCCGAACGGCGTCGTTCAGAAACACACGGGCATGGCGCATGGTAGCCACCGAGAGGCGGAGGGCAAGGGATTCGAACCCTCAACCGGTTGCCCGGCACCTGATTTCGAGTCAGGCTGCTAACCATTCGCGTACCCTCCGTCGGGCCGGCCGGCGACCGCGTCGCGGTGCCGTCGTTGCCACAGGGCAAATCTATTCGCTTTTACCGATTCACACAAGCTGAGCGCCGCTGTGCCGCGGCGGCGGAGCGGGAGCACCAGCCGTTAGAACCGCTACTTTGCCGTTATTCAGACCCGATAATGGACGTGCGGTTCGGCGTGGCCGGACACGGCGACGCTTGGCCACCGCAGCGGACCACGCTGCGGACGGCGGTGGCGGAGACTTTCCCGACGGTTAGGGCGGCTGCCGGACCGGGGCCGTTGCCGTTAGGACCGACTGGCGCGATCGCGACGGCCGTGCGCAACGAAGCGAAGGTGCCCCCGGCACCGTTCAGCAAAGCGACCGCCAGTGGTGGCGGATGATCGTGGCGTGACGATTCTCTTAAATAGTTGCCACATATGGGCGTGGGCGAATTGCCTAGCGACACGATGCGGCACGGGTCGATACGCCCCAATGACGGATGCCGGCGACGCGGGCCCAAGCCCACTGACCGCGTCATGCGTCCGTCACGTTCGGCCACTCACGATGACTATCTCGGACCGGAGACGCTTCCCCCCATGGCAAAAGACACCTATCGAGTCGTCACGCGAGGCTCCGACGGTAAGCTGCGGATCAAGGACTACACCAAGAGCGCGAGCCTGCTGAAGATGCACACACAGATCGGCACTGACGACTGCAGCACGGACCTGGAATTGCGCGGCGAGCCGGTCTTCCGGGGGCTGATTGGCCCGATCCCCGAGGGCAAGAACATCGTGCGGTACGAATCGCCCGAGGTGTTCGAATCGCTCACGAAGGAATGGAGCACGGCGAAGCCCGCGCGGCGTTCCCGCACGCGATCCCCCCACGTCACCGAGTCGAATTGACCCAAGCGGCAAGCATCGGTCGTCGTGACTCTGCGTCGAAAGCTCGAATCTGAAGCATCCAACCTCCCCCGGCCGCGGTGTGACCTGCCGACAACGGCACGCCGCGGTCGGATTCTTTGCTGCACCGGCCGGATGGAGGCGGGGCATGTGCGCTCGGCCGCGACGGATGCGAGTGGCCGCTCGCGGCGTCGGCTAGATTATCCAGACGGTACGAGCGCGGGCTGCGGTTCGCTAGGCGCCACCAGCGCGAGTTGACGAAAGCAGTAGCCGCGGTCATCTCGGACAATATATTCATAGCCGTAGCGCTGCATCTGCTCGATGTAGCCTTCACCGGTCGAAGCCAGCGAGATGTAGGGACAGCCTGCGGCGATCGTGTTTCTCATCCCGGCGACGATCTGCATCTCGGCGCCGTTGGTCGTCACGCTGACGAGTTTGGGGCAGCCGAAACCGGCCTCGTCGAGCATGTCGTCCAGCGAACGCACCGGCACCTCGACCTTGCGGTAACCGCGCTGCTGCGCCTCGGCCGAGGAGATTTGTTGCACGCCGTCGAGGACGTTCGCTGCCGGATGGTCGTCGCTGGTCAGGAAGGTGAGCGTGGTCGAAGTGTGCCAGGCACCGCATTCGAACAACCGGATGCGATCCTGCAGTCCGACGTCGGCGACAAAGCGGCGCAGAGCGGCGCAATTCTCGGCGTCCGGCTCGACGACGAGGACACGACCGCGGCCGACGAGGCGGGCAAAGTGCACGGCCCGGGAGCGACCGGCGGCGAGGATGTCGCGCGGCGCGCCGACTTGAACGACGACGTCGCCGACTTCAAGAAAGCAGTAGGGAGCCCTGCCGTGGCGGACGATCCCGGCGACGGGATATTTCAGTCCGTAGGGAACGCGGGCGAGCATCGCGTTGTAAGTGGTGGTGAGGCGACGAAACCAGGAGCCGGGCACAAACCGCTTGAGCTGTTTGGCGAAACCGCGCTGATCTGGAACGGGCAGATTCATATCAATCGCTGCAGGGCCGGCCGACCGGACCGCCGGGTCCACGTTGGCATTGCCGCCCGCAGACCCCGCCGTGTCTGGCGAAATGTCGAGAAACCCGCTGGGCCGACGGCCGCACCAGGAGGCGCGGCAACCGGTTCGCAAGGGTAGCTTACCACGGCGGCAGGCCCGGCGCGAACGGCGGCGGGCGGGTCGTACGGGGACGGCACGGCGGCCTCACCCGGTCGAGTCGTCCCAACCGACCGGTTCCACGCCACCCTCGGCGGCAAAGATGCGCAAGGGAATCATCCCCTTGTACGGCTCGAAATCACGACCGACGGCAACGCTGACAAAGAAGGTTTTGGGCTTCCCCCGGTCTTCGTAGGTGACGGCAAACACCTCGTCGACGGCGTCACCGACGTCGATCGGCGTGAATTTACGCGTCTGATAAAAACGCACGTTGGCCGAATCGCCCAGTGCCAACAGCGCCGCCACGACCGGCTGGCGGATGTACTGGCGCAGGGCCTCGGCGTCGGCAGCGTTATCGCGATACTGCCGCCAGAGGTCGTCGCTGAGCGCCCGCCGCTTACGAATGTCGCGAGTCATCTCGAGGGCAAAGTGCGGATTCCCGTCGGCAAGGTGCTGGAACCACTCTTCGGCGAAGCGCCGCGTTTGCCAGTGCGTTGCCCAGCGATGCGCCAGGACTCGGGTCGGAGCACCGATGCCGATCAGCACGCTGACGGCCAGACCGACGAGCGCTGCACGGCGTCCGATGAGCCGATCGGGGTCGGCCGCAATCTTCCGCAGGGCAAGCGCCGAAACGATGCCCGCGGCTAGCGGCAGTATCCACATGAGCGGATAGGCGAACGCCACGAGCGAGAGCAATCCGAGGCCGAGGCCACAGAAAGCGGTGACGCAGTAGGTGCGATACGATTCGACCTCTACGGCCTCGTCGCCGCCCCACCTGGTGTCGCCAGCGGAATGATCATCCTGTTCAGTCATGACGTCGTATCACCCATCTCGTCGCATCGTCGTTGCCCGCATCCCCAGAGCGGCTGCCGGCCGCCGCAACACGGCGGTCGTAGCTTGGACCGCTGTGCAACGCGCCGCACCGGGGGCATGGCGAGCCTTTATTTGCGGGCCCGACGCCGGAGGCTCAAGATGCGGCAGCGTCGGACGTGATGCCTTCGACCGCTTCGTAGGAAGCGCGGCGACCGGCGTAACGGATCATGAACGAACCGTCCTTATCAAAGACGTTCGGCTGATCGCCCGACGTAGCCAGGGCTCCCTGGGAACTATTATACAGGAAGCCTAGCCACTTGCGATCCGGCGCCAACCCAAAGAGCATGTGCTGTTCGGGGCGAAATCCTTCCCAGAGAAAGTTGCGAGCCAGCGGTGCCGTGTGGAGCGAAAACGTGGTGAAACACACCAACACCCAGGCGACCAGCAGGGCGAACACGTAGGTGCCTGCCATCTCGACCGGGGGAATGAATCGCACCTTGACGCGCGAGACCTTGTCGGTCAGCAGCCGCATCACAAACATGGTGACGACGAATAGTGCCCAGAGGCAGACGAAGTCCCAAAGGTACGTGGCGGCGGGCGCCTTCTCCTCGATCCAGCCGGCCAGCGGCTCGAAGTAGTTCGACGCGACCAGGGCCGCGACGAGTGTGTTGAACATAGTGACGATGTTGCTCCAGCACCCCTCGCTGTGCAGGCCAGCGATGACGGCCACGATGATCAACACCAGCACCAGGGGAAAGATGAATGCCATCGCAATCGGTCTCCGCGGGGACGGCCCCGCCGTGTGGAAAAAGTTGATAGTTATGCGCTGACGCCCGGCGGACTATTCCTTCAATGCCCGGGAAAGTTCCTGGATCGACGTGACGCCTTTGACGACCAGGAACAATCCTTCTTGTTGCAGGTTGCGGGTGCCGGCCTTGCGCGCCGCGGCACGCAACACGTCGAGCTTGGGGGTCTTTGCCAGGGCCGTACGCACGGCGTCGTCGACAAAGAGGACCTCGAAAACGGCGGCGCGGCCGATGTAGCCGATGCCACCGCAGTCCGGGCACACGCGATCCGGCTCCTGTGGAGGCCGATAAAATGCCTCGACCTTGCCGGCCGGGATACCAAGTTGCTGGAGGATCTTCGGCGGCGGCGCGTAACCCTCCTTACACGTCTCGCACAACCGCCGCACAAGCCGCACGTTGACGACCGCGCTGATGATGCTCGCCAACTTTGCCGGGGCAATCTTCAACATCAGCACGCGGATCATCGCCTCGGCGACGTCCTTGGCCCGCACGCCGGCGACCACCATGCGATTTTCGGCGGGTTGGACACTGAGGATTTTCGCCGTTTCGCCGTCGGTCAATTCGCGGACACAGATCACCTCGGGGTAGAGACGCAGCAACTTCGGCAGCACCGTGGCGGGAGTTTCGCCAGCCGCTCCGTCGAACGTCGTCACCGGCACGTTGTCAACTTCCGCACAAGGGTGATGCAGGTCTTCGAGCAGCGCGAAGGAACGCATGTAGCGATCCATCGAACCCATGGCGGCGCTGATGGTGGTCTTGAGCCCGTTGCCGGTCGGTGCGCTGAACAGCACGAACCCGGCGTTTTCACCGAGCGCCGTTTGCAGTTGCTCGCGCACTTTCTCGCGCATGCCGAGGTCGGCGAGCTTGGCAAAGCGGAGCACGCCGTCGTCAAAGCGGACGATCGCCCGCTCGCCGGTCTTCGTGCCCTGGGAGACGAACGTCGCCGTGTACTTCGTGCCGTTCCAGTTGGCGCCGAACTCACCTTCCTGGCGCTGACGGCGCTGGTTGGGATCAAGCGCCGAGATCTGCTTCATCACCGCCAGCGCCATGTCCCCCGTCTCGCGGTCGCGGGGCTCGCCGTTGTGCCAAACTCCGTCGATCTGGTAGCGGATCGTCACGGCCTCCTGGCTGAAGTCCATCATAACGGTCTCGGCGCGTCGCTCGAAAGCTTCGTAGAGGATTTCGCGGGCGAAGAGCAGACCGGGCGACTGTCGCGCCAGCAACATGTTCGCCGTATCGTCCCGCTCGGTGGCGCCGCCGCGGGCCGTGAGGTGAACCGGAGGGCCTTTTTCGTGAGGATCGCGGGCCTCGACGTCGAACTTGCCGCCGACCTTGTTGAGGGCTGAGAGCAACAGGAAGCGGATGTGCGAAGGCGTCATCACGCGCTGATGCGGATCGAGCCTGCCGTTGCGAACGATCACGTACCAGATCGTGGGGACGAGATAGGCGATTGCCAACAGCGGGAGCGACGCCCAAAACGTGGGAAGGAAGAAAAACACGATCCCCATCAGGGCGAAGGGGAATACGGCAGCGGCGTTCCAGCGCGTGGGGCGATTGCCGTGGCGATGGGCATCGGCGTTGATCCAGGAGACCGTGGCCACCCAGCCGAGGAACAGCAGCCAGAACGTGGCGAGCTTGATCCAACTGAGGTAGAAGCCGTCGCCGCGCGTGAAGGGGACGGAGGGAAATTCAGCGTCCTGCGCCAGCGCAACGTCGGCCGAGGCGCCGACGGCGAACACGATAACCAACAGCAACAATCGCGACATCAAAGGATCCCAGGTTTGGCGACCGCAATTCCCTTGAGCGCCATTTTGAGCGCTTCGACATTCGGGGCGACCTCGAAGGCCGTGGCTCGATCGATCAAATCTTTTTCGACCAGGTCGTGTAAACTCATCGTAAAGTCTTGCATGCCTTCGTTCGCGCACATCCGGATGGCGTCGCCCAACTTGCCGTCCTGCTCTTCGAGGACGAGTTTGCGCACCGTGGGATTGAACGTCATGACTTCGACGGTCGGCACGCGACCCACGTTTGGCTTGATCGACTTGAGCAGCTTCTGGGCCACGATGCCGCGCATATTGAAGGCGATCGCGCTGCGCAGGGCCGGGTGCATGTCCTGGGGGAAGAGGTCGAGGATGCGCCCGATGGTGGTCGGGGCGCTGGCGGCGTGGATCGTACCGAACACGAGGTGACCCGTCTCGGCGGCGTGGATCGCCGTCATGAAGGTTTCCTTGTCACGCATTTCGCCGACGAGCATGATGTCGGGGTCTTCGCGAACGGCGTGTTTCATGCCGATCTCGAAGTCGACCACGTCCATGCCGATCTCGCGCTGATTGATCAGGCACTTATCTTCTGTGAAGACGAATTCGATCGGATCTTCGAGCGTGAGGATGTGCTTGCGATAGTTGTGGTTGACCCAATTGAGCATCGAGGCAATCGTCGTACTCTTGCCCGAGCCGGTGACCCCGGCGAGCAGGATCATGCCCTGGTCGAACTTGCAGAGGCTCTCCATGATGGGGGGCAGATTGAGCCCGGCAAAGTCGGGGATCCAGTTGTTCACCCGCCGGGCGACCAGCCCCATGTGGCCGAGCTGTTGCAACATGTTGACGCGGAACCGCCAGGTGACTTCGTCGACCTCGACGGTGTAGGCGAAGTCGGCACCACCGGTCTCGTCGAAGATTCCACGATTGCGCTCGTCGAGCATGGGGAACAACAGGCGGACCATCTCTTCGTCGTCGACCGCTCCGCGGTTGAGTTCGCGGAGCGTGCCGTTGACGCGGACGATGGGCGGGCGTCCGACCTTCATGTGGAGGTCGCTGCCTTCGAGCTTGACCAGGGCGCGGAAGATCTTGTCGACCTCCAACTCCTGGCGTTTGCCCATGTAGCGTTCAGCTAATTCGTCGCCAACGACGTCGGTCATGCTCATCTCCGATGAATCTCTCCGTCCACTCCGCCGCGCGGAGTTCGGCACCGCTCAAGCGGCCAGCCGCACGGGAACGCCGCGTGCCGCCATCACTTGTTTCGTTTCGCGGATCGTGAACTCGCCGTAATGAAAAATACTTGCCGCCAAGGCCGCGTCCGCCTTGCCCAACAACACGGCGTCGGCGAGATGCTCGGGACACCCGGCGCCACCGCTGGCGACGACGGGAATGCCGACCGCCTCGCTGACGGCCGAAGTGATCTCGATATCGTAACCCGCCTTGGTGCCGTCGGCGTCCATCGAGGTGAGCACAATTTCACCGGCGCCGAGCTCTTCGACGCGCCGGGCCCAGGGGACCGCTTCCAACCCGGTGCCGACGCGACCGCCGTTGATGTGCACTTCCCAAATTTCACGGCCCTCGCGGACGACGCGTTTGGGGTCGATGTTCACGACGATGCACTGGCTGCCGAAGCGGCGGGCGGCACGACGCACGAACTCGGGGTCCTGCGGTGCCGCCGAATTGATCGATACCTTGTCGCAACCGGCGTTGAGCAGGTCGCGGATGTCATCGAGCGTGCGAATCCCACCGCCGACCGTCAACGGCATGAACACGACTTCGGCCGTGCGACGCACCACGTCGAGGATGATGTCGCGGCCCTCATGGCTGGCCGTGATGTCGAGGAACACGAGTTCGTCGGCACCCTCGTCCTCGTAGCGCTGAGCGACTTCGACCGGATCGCCCGCATCGCGGAGATTCACGAAGTTCGTCCCCTTGACCACGCGGCCAAGATGAACGTCCAAACAGGGAATCACGCGCTTGGCCAACATGGTCCGCCAATTCTCTTTTTCGACACGCCGACCGTCCGGTGACCGCGTGCTCGAGTTGCCTCGGCCGCCCCCGATCTGGGTGCCGCCGTCCGGGTAAATTGCGAACTTTAAACTGTAAGCTGGCAATCTGGTCGGGTCAACGGGCGGCGTAGACGTGGTGATCCAGCGGCCAGTCCTGACGTCGAACGCCCCCGGGATGACAGACCGGTGATTGGATCACCCACGAACCAATGGTCAGGCGTCCCCGCGGGCGCCGATGCAAAAGCGGGCGGCGTGGAAGCGGGTGATGATGGCGGGAAAGAAGACTGCGGGAAAAATGAAAACGGGCGTGGAGATTCGCTGCGAACCTCCACGCCCGTGGAATCACGCGCGACCCACCGGGGGGTCGCTGTCAGGTGGCCGGGTCGCCTAGCGGCGGCGGCGAACCGACAGGCCGAGACCCGCCAGTGCACAACCGGCCAGGACCAGCGTCGAGGGCTCCGGCACAGCGGCCGAGAGCGTGTCGCTGCCGTTGCCGACGAAGCCGTAGTTGCTGGCCCAGACGAGATAGTCGAGGCCGTCGACCGGTCCACCGCTGTTGTTGTAGTCGCCGTAGAAGCGCTTGAAGTCGAGACGACCGTCGGGGCTCGGTGCCTCTTCGATCGGCTTCATGTCGCCGTCGATGGTTGGCAGCGGAACGTTGGTCGGCGTGGTGCCGTAATTTGCGGCCCAACGCAGATAGTCCAAGCCGTCGACCACGCCGTTGTTGTCACCGTCGCCTGGGGCGACCATGTCGTAGAGCAGGCCGAGCACGATCGTGTCGTACTCCGATTCCGGGAAATTGTATCCAATGACCGAACCGAGCGTGATCAAGTTGGCAAACGCTTGCAGTTCGCGTTCGGTGTCGCTGTTCAAACCGAAGATGCCGGAGGCGATATCGTGGGTGACGTCGTCGTCGGCCTGTCCGTCGCTATAAACGATGTAAAACACCTGCTGTGAGGCACCGATGCTGTTGTCGAAGTGGTCACCCCGCAAAATACCCGTCGGTATATTCAGCTCTTGGTCGGGATTCGCCGGGACGCCGTTCTTCTCGTAATAGAAGTAGAACCCGGTAGCGTTGCCGTCGAAGCCGTTGGGCTGCTGCTGGGGATCGCGATCGGCCGGGATGAAAGGAATCGCGTCGTTGGCACCGCTGGGAGTGGTGGCATCGGGGCTGACTCCATCATAGCGAAGGATCGCACTGAAGAAGGGATTGCGATTGATGCCGCCGCCGTCGTTGATCGTGCCGAGTGTGTCACGCACCTTGAACTCGACCGCGTGGTGCGGTCGATCCCAGAAGGGAACCGGTGCCTGCGCGTCGGGGTTCACGCCGAGGCCAACGTTGTACGCAGTGGGGACGCCGTTGGTTCCCGGGTCCCAGACGCCATAGGACTCGTTGAACTCGATCCCGTTGATAACTTCGGGCACGCCGTCGAAGGTCAGCGTCACCGGCGCGCCGGTGCCGTCCAATTGCGCATCACCCGTGAAGCCACCGTCGGAGATGGTGTATTCACTCTCGAACAGCAAACCATAGCCGAAGTCGGCCGAGCCGTAGTTTCTTCCCGAAACACCGTAGGTGGTGCCGGTGGGGTCGCCGACGGCGCCGAGCGCGTGGGCGGTCATCCCCAAGGTGGCGGTCATCACCGCCGCAGCAAACAGTCGATGGATTCTCATCTGTCGAACTCTCCAAGCAGTATCAGAGTTTATTCCCACGAAATACGTTCCCGTTGTCGCAACGGGTGAGGCCCCTCAATTCGGTCAAATCTGGTCGTTGGCGTCGTCCCCTGGACGCGTCCACGCTTCAGCCCCCTGGCCAGCCCCCCACAAGTTCAAGGTTGTCCAAGTCGGCCCGCGGCCCCCTTTCCTCAACGGCGACGACGACGCTGCGATGCCAAGTATCCGCCGGCCGCGGCCAGCATCGCCAGGGCGGAAGACGCCGGTTCGGGCACGGCGGCGGCGAGCTGATCGCTACCGTCACCGATGAAGCCAAACTGCGACGCCCACTGCAGGTAGTCGAGGCCATCGACGTTGCCATCGGAATTGAAGTCGCCGAGGTACTGATTGTACGTTCGCCCCGGTGCCGGCCAGATCGTGTCGGGCGACGCCGGGTTGGTGACGTCTGTCTCGCCGAATTGACCGGCCCAGAGCAGGTAGTCGAGCCCGTCCACCTTGGCGTCTTCGTTGCCGTCGGCCGAGGCGATGAGCCGGTAGATGAAGCCGGTCACAATCTCGTCGATTTGGCTGGCCGCATCGAGAAAGCCCAATCCACCAACCGATCCACCGGCGATCGACCCGTCTGCCAATTGCAGGAAGTTGCTGCCCGACAAGTCTCGCTCGGAATCGAAGTTGAAGCTGAACGTACCAGAGGCAATATCGTGCGTGAACTCGATATCAAACTGATCGTCGACCTGTCCGATAGGAACGTAAATGGTTTGGCCAGGTATGGTGGGATGGTCCGCCGAGAGGATTGCTCCACCATAGAAATTGATGTCGAAGATAGGATTGGCCGGCATGCCATCTTTCTTGAAATAGAAGTAGTAGCCGACGTACGTATTGTCCAACGAATAGGGAGCAAGCGCCGGATCGTTGGGAGCGCGGTCACCCGGAAAGACCGGCACTGCCGTCGAATTCACGTTGACACCGTCGGTGCGCAAAATGGCCGGCGCGGCGCCGTCGTTGAGCAGCCCACCGGAGTCTTCCATCGCGGAAGTACCTCGCACGGAGAACTCGATCATGTGCGCCGGGGTGTTCCAGCCATAGGGAAGGGCGAGTCCTTCGGGCGGCGTCAACAAGGGGTGGTAAACGGACAGGCCGGTACCGGGAAACACTTCATAACGTTCGTTGAACGCAAGGTTTCCCACAATCTCTTCGTTTCCATCAAAGGTGAGCGTGATGGGCGCTGTGCCGATCGGCCCTAACTGGGCGTCGCCGGTCAAATCATTGTCCTCGGGAGACTGCTCATTGACGAACAACAGGTCGGCGCCGAACGTACCAACCCCATTACCGCTGACGTCGACCTTCCCGTAGTTCCTGCCGGAAACACTGTAGGTCGTGCCAAACGGATTGCCAGCAGGGAGTGCCTGAGCTGTTGCCTGACCAGCGAGCACGAGGCCCCCCAACAATGCGACAACACCACACGTGCATCTGCAATACATATCTTCGAGTTCTCCAACGAGGATGGGCCATGAACCCAGGGTTGGGATCACTGGCTCGCTATTGAACGCCTGTTTCCTCTGAACGCCTGCTTTCTCTAGACTCACCGCGAATCACGCGGCCTGCGCGGCACGCCGATCGATCACGCGCGTGGTGACGACGGCCGCCCGATAAATATCGATCTGCTGGATTTGAAGAGACTGGTTGCGAAAAGTGAAAAGATGCGAAGTGTAACTCGTTGCGATAGACGTGGTGCGGACGTGATCCAGCTAGTCGCTGGAGTCTCGTCCGCTGGATTTCTTGCCGACGGCAGGCGGCCGTGGACACCGCGACGGGTATCCACGGCCGGTATGGCTTGCCCGACTCACGTCACGCATCGAAGCGTGCGACGTGAGTGCTGGTTCCCCCCAACGTCGGCTGCCTGATGATCGGTCGCGCTTTAGCGGCGGCGGACGGTCAACAGGCCGAACAGTGCCAGTCCGGCCAGGGCGATGCTGCCCGGCTCGGGGACGGTCGTTCCGCCCGGGCCCGTATGCGAACCGTAGTTCGATGCCCAGAGCAGATAGTCCAGACCATCGACAGCACCGTCGTCGTTGTAGTCGCCGTCGCTGGGATCGCCGTCGGCTCCGGGATTCGTGCCATAATTGCCGGCCCAAATCAGGTAGTCGAGGCCATCGATCCAGCCGTCGCCGTTGCCGTCGCCGGGCGTCGCTTGTTGGATCAAGTAGCCGAATCCGATGCCGTCGAGCTCGTCGTTGGCGTTCGCGATCAGCATGTCGAGAATCAACACGGCTTCGAGCGTATAGAAGTTGGCGCCCGGTTGACCGAATTCTCGTTCGATATCGTAGTTGGCCCCGAAGCCGCCGGCATAGAACGACGTGAGAAAACTGTCGATGTCGCTGCGGGAAAAGTCGACGTAGTAGACTTCTTGTCCGGCGTTGACGGGATGTTCGCCCACCCAGATGTCGGTATCGTAGTAGAGTTGGCCGGTCTGGTAAGGGACGGGAGTGCCGCCGCTGGTGAAGTAAAAGTAGAAGCCATTGGTGGCGATTGTGGGGACGGCCGGTCCGTTGTTGAGATCGACCCCTTCGATGTCCACGCGTGCCGTATCAAACGGAAAGGTGTGGAGCCCGCCGCCGGCGATCTTGTTTTGCAGGTGAAATTCGAGCAGCGTACCGGGTTGGTCCCAGTTGGCCAGCACGTCGGTGTAGTGCTGGGGCTCGGACTCACCATTGCGCTTGTCATACGTTTCACCGCTGATGGAGCCACCCGGCCAGTTCCAAAACGTCTCGTTGAGCATGGCCGTGCCGACGTCCTCGGCAATGCCGTCGAAGGTCACCTCGACGGGCCCGTCGTCCAGCGAACCACCGGCACCGGGCAGGTTGTACGAGGAGAAGGTGTACGTGTCCCCAGTAGGGTTTGGGGCGGCAAACGCCGGCCCGACCAGCCACGCAGTCGCAGCAACGACCGCCAGGTAAGCAGTAGTAGTTCGCAGCATCGTGAGTCTCTCCCAGGAAATGACGAGCGAGGTTTCTCTGAACCGCCCCAACACCTTATGCTGATTTGCCATTGCGGCGTTCTGGCCCAATGCGACATTCAAGACCGGTGGTGATTTACCGAACCGACGCGGCTCCCAACCCCCGGTCCCTCCGCGCGAACGGCGGTATCGGAACAACGGGGTTGCGCACGGGGCCTCGCCTCGGGCCCGACGAGTGTGCGCCGCGCAAGGCCGATAATTCCTCCCAAGAGTCCAAGTTCCCCCAAAACTCAGAACAAGTCAACTAATATTTCCCGTGAAATTGCTAAAAACCCCTTCAGAACGTCGTGGACAGGCTAAACCCTTCGGTTGAAGTGACTTTCGGCGTCACGGACAACCTGAGAAAACCGACGCGGTGGTGACAACGTGCGCCAAAGCCCGTCACGCCGACGACGTCGGGCGGGGAATCTGCCGCACGGTCCGGCGCGATCCGACGGCCGACGTTGTAACGCGAGGCAAGCGGATCGTTCGCCCCCCGTAGGGGGGCAGTTCACCTGGCGGCAGTGTCGGCTCAGAAGCACGCTAGTGAGATGCCAGCGGGGCTGGCGACGTCGCGCCTGATACGGACACCGCTGTTTCCGAAGAAACTGGTTCCGAAGACGCTGGTTCCGAAGTTGCTGATTCCGCCGGGGCCGGAGACGCCGAGGTCGCCTGCCCCGTTTCAGTGGGTGCAATTTCAGTGGGTACGGTTTCAGTGGGCGCCGCTTCCGATGGCGCTGTTTCCGCCGGCGCCGGCTGCGACTGTTCCACCGTCTGCGGGGCGCCGGCCGACTCCGGCGCGGTCTCGAAGACACGCGGACCGAACCGCTGCAGCCGATAGAGTTGCAGGGCATGGGCGGCGTGATAGAGCGACCCGCACTCCAGCGGCAAATCGCTCGTTTCATCCAACAATTCCGTGAGCCGCAGCGCCGCCCGCGCGACCCAGTCGCACTCGTGGCTGCGAATCTCGTCACGTGGCAGTGCGTAGCAGAGAAACTCGAGCGTGTGGCCGGTCGTGTTGATCTTCAGGGCCACGTCGGCGGTCAGGCTAGGTCGTTCGAAGAACTCGGCAGAAAACGTGCCGTCGGCATTTTGATTTTCACGGGCGCGCTCGACAGCCGACTGTATCTCATCGTCCGCAACCTGCCAGGCCCCCTGGAGTTTGCCGTCGTTTTCAGAGAGATAGCGATTCAGGGCGATCGTCAGGCCAATGAGCCGGTGAGTGCCGCCACAGGGACTCTCGCCCAGCGGATACTCGGTTTCGAGGGAGACGAGCCGTTCCAAGTCCCAGGTCTGACCGTCGCTGGATTGCCATTTGGCGTCGAGCGGCAAATACGTGCTCAGCCCCATCAGCGTCCAGCTTGCCTCCATACCGTCGTGGACGTCCCACTGCGCCTGGGTGACCAGGTCGTTGACCGTGTGTTGTTGGCCGCGAACGACGAGCGGATGATTCGCGCGAAGACCGCAGAGCGACAGGTAGCCGAGCCACTGGTCCTCATGGCCTTGCCCGGTTTGTGAGCCGGCCTCGAGGATCGCTTCGAGCCCATGATCGGCCGGCCTCATGTTCCAGCCGGAGAGCGAGCTGCCCTCGAGCAACCAGTCGAGGGCCGGCACGAGCTGTCCCTGATGCTCGATGTGGAAGCCCTGGCCAAACGCCATGATGCCGTGCACAACCTGCCAGGCGGCATGGTCATCGCTGTTGAGCCGCCGTTGTTCGGTGATGTCGAGCGCCGTGTCGATCGCGTCGCGAATGGCCTCGGGCGGAGGCAACGGGGTCTCAGGCGTCTTGGCCGCGGTCTGTGTCGCCTGCTGGCGGCCACCCGTTGAATCACTACAGGATGTGGCAATCAGCACCAGCAGTGCCGCCACGGAAAAAACGGCACGGGATGACACCAATACGCGGAACGATCTACTGTTTGACATCTTACGACGTTATCACTGGGCGAATCATCCTTGGGCTAATCGCTGGACGGACGATCCCTGTGCCGTGTCGTTGTCTCCATCAGACGTGAGCCCCTGCCATCACTGGACCGCCGTCCTCGGGGATCCCAAGCTCCACGGGCGGCGGTTCCGACGGCGACGTCACGCTGAGCACTCAGCCTAGCACGACGCAGCGGCGGTTTCTACGGGTTGGGCCAATTACAACGGTTACACAAAGTTCGGCCACCCAATGATCGCACCCGACCGCCGGGGCTAACGCCGCCGTTTTATGGGCTCGTTGGCCTGCGATTCGGACATCCCCCGTCGCGACGCCGTGGCGAAAACTGCAGATCCGGCAAAAAGGGAAAGATGCGGCAAAAACAACACTCCGGGTGAGTTTTCGGTCGAACCTGTCAAGGCGGTCGCGATTGGCCCGATCGCCGCCCCGCGCCTGAGGCGCGGCAGGCATTTCGAACCCAGTTCGTCGATTCCCTTTGCACCGGACCCGCTGCCATGGCCTCAACCCGTCGCGACCTACCCCGCCGTACCACCCGACGCCGCGCTTTGCGCAAAGCGGCGACGACGTCGCCGCAGCCTTTCCACTTCGGCCCAGAGATACCCCAAACGGCGGTGGTCAACAGTCCTTACAGCAGCTTCACCGCCACGATGCCTGAGACCGATCGGGCCGACGCGGCGCAGCGCGACGAGAAGACCGAAACGCTGCGGGTGCTCTTGGTGGCCGACAGCGCGATCGCGCAAACGGCGATTGCCAACCGGTTGGGCAACGCGCCGGGCATACGTCCCCAGTTCATGATCGCCGCGAACGGCCCCGGCGCCCTGGAGGCAATGCAGCGCGAGGTGATCGAACTCGTCGTAATTGAACAACCGTTGAGCGACGGTGACGCGGCAGACCTGATCGAACAAATCGCGGACGTGGGCGACCGGGCGGGACTGATCGTGGTGGGCGACCGCGACGATGCCGAGTCGGCCGTGCGCGCGCTGCGGTCCGGTGCCGACGACTACCTGGTCCGTGACCAACTCACGTCGGCCGCGCTCGGCGACGCAGTGACGACCGCGGTGCGCACCGCCCGGCTTGAGGACAATAACCGCCGTCTCGTCGGCCGGCTACGCGAAAACGTCGCCAAGAGCGAGCACTTCATTCGCGCGCTGGCGCACGATCTGTCGGCGAGCACGATGGTGCTCGAGTCGTCGCTGGCACGGACGGAAGCGAGTTGCCGCGAGGAGGGCATCTCCTGCGACATCCGCGAACAGTTCGTCCACGTCTCGGCGTGCCTGGCCAATACGAAACGGCTGGTCGATGACCTGGTGGGGCTTGCACAAACCGGCGCGCTGTCCAGCGACGTGTGCGACGTCGATGTTTGTCAAGTCGTCAACAAGGTCCTCTACGAACAGAGCGCACTGATCGACCAGCGGGGCGTCGCGGTGACCGTCGCGCCGGAGCTGGGGACGGCCCTCTGTAATGCGAACCAATTGCACCGACTGCTGACGAACCTGGTTCGCAATGCGTTGATCCACGGCTGCGACGCGATGTGGCCTCGGCTGACGATCGAACCTGCCGCGTCACACGCCGGCCACGACGCCGGGCAGCTCTGGCTGCGGGTCTGGGACAACGGCGGCGGTATTCCCAGCGACGTCCGCCACCAGGTTTTCGAGGCGGGCAAACGTTTCGGCGCAAGCGCCGGCACGGGGCTCGGCCTCGCCATCGTCGAGCGGATCGTCACCCAGTACGGCGGCGCCGTCCAGGTCGATCCGGCCTGTCACGAAGGCACCGCGATCCTCTTCTCCTTGTCAACGGGCGAACGCGACTGACGCGTTCGTCGTCTAACACGGGTGCTACCAAGAACTTCGCGGGCGATCGCCTGCGTGGACATAGGGCTGCGCAGTAGCAAACCGGCCCTGGTCGGGCCGCGTATAAAGTCATAAGCTCAAGCTCGTTACCTCCGCGGCGAATAACGCTCGTAGCTGCGCGCTCCAGCAAGCGCGATTCCGGGGCGCAACCGTTTCGGATACAAAGAAGCGGAAGCCCTGTGTTTCGGGGCACCATCATTTCGAAGGAGTTGAACCGACATGTCTGGCGGCATGGGATTTTTTCAGGGGTATTTCAGCTACCTGCTGTTTCTCTCACCGGCCATCCTGTTGATGCTCTGGGCCCAGTTTCGCATCAAGACGGCCTATCACGCGGCGATGCAGCAGCCGGCCCCGATCAGCGGCGCCGGAGCTGCCCGGCACATCCTCGATTCGGCCGGGCTGCAGAACGTGGCGATCGAACAGGTCCCCGGGCACCTCTCGGACCATTACGACCCGCGCGACAAGGTGCTGCGGCTGAGTCCGGAGGTCTACCAGTCGCGCACGCTGGCGGCCGTCGGCATCGCCGCGCACGAGGCGGGCCACGCCCTACAAGACGCCAAGGGCTATGCGCCACTGGCGATCCGCAACGCCGCCGTACCCGCCGCCGGTTTCGGCTCCAGCTTCGGGATCATCCTGATCATCGTAGGGGCGCTCTTGCGCACTGGCCCCCTGATCTGGGCCGGCATCGCGCTGTTTTCCTGCGTGGTGATCTTCCAGGTCGTCAACCTGCCGGTCGAGTTCAACGCCAGCACGCGGGCCAAGCAGCAACTCGCCACGCTCGGCATCGTCTCGGACGAGGCAATGCCCTACGTCCGCAAGGTGCTCAGCGCCGCGGCGTTGACGTACGTCGCCGCCACCCTGCAGTCGATCCTCACGCTGCTCTATTACATCACCCGCTTCACCGGTGGCAGCCGGAATTAGAGCGTTGTCCGTCGCCGAAGCAAGCACCCAAGACCGCTAAGGCCGATGGCCACCAGGGCGCTGCCGCTCGGTTCGGGGACCGTCCCAAAAAAAGTGTGCGTGAAGTGGCTATAAGGTGCGACACGTATATACGACACCTCGATCCGCTGCACGTTTGTCAGGTCGATTCCCTCGCTGATCAGGCTGAAAGGCGCCATCAGAATCACGCCGCCACCCGCTAGGGGCTTGTAGCGGTCACGCGTGTCGCACCTCTGCCGGTCGACGAATCAACATAGATGTTGAGTATCGCTGACCGCACGTCGGAGTCGGTCTCATACAGCACGAAGGCGGTACTTCCGTCGGCCGTCAGATCAATATTGAGCGGCTTCTCGTCAGTGCCATACAAGAGGTCGAGGTATCCGAACGAGTCGTCGGTCGAGAACTCAAAAACCCCAGCTGCACTGTTGACAACTGCGGTTTGTGTCTCCGAACCGGCCTCACCAACCAGGATGCCACGCTGTCCGCCCAAGACGTGGTGCTCGTCAAGCCCGGTTTGCAGTGCTTCGGCAGGATCGCTGCCGGTTCGCGAGACCGTGACGGGGCCGACGGAGAAATCGTCGATCGTGATCGCTTGGCACTGTTCGCGCCCGAGCGCGACGGCGGCAAGAACCAAGAAGAACGCGTAGGAACGACGCAACGACCGCCCACTGCATACCCGCATTTGCTGGCCTCTTTCTCACTGCCACATTGAATCCCATGTCCGACCCGAGATCGTAGTCGCCCCGACTCATCGACTCAAATCGGGGGACTGCAAAACCGGTGACTGGGGTTGTTGTGGCCTCTCACTCCCCCATCACGAACTGGCCAGCGAGGCGGCCGCTGGTCATGGCCCAGGCGATGTGCAGCCCGTGGCCCCAGAGGATCATGCCGCCCAGGCCGTTCTGCCCGACGGCGTACAGCCCCGGGATCACGTCACCCGACTCGTCGAGCACTTCGAGCCGTCGGGTGATCGCCGCGCCGCCTTCGGTCGTGGTGAAGTAGGCCTTGAGCGGCCCGAGCAACATCCAGCGCCCGCCCGCCAGTGAGGCAGT
>JAGQPT010000048.1 GCA_020426575.1 Planctomycetales bacterium | reverse complement strand
GCACGTACTCCCTCAAGGCCTACGGCACCTGCTACGCCGTCTGCTACGTCAACGAGATCTCCGGAAGCGATAGCAACGACGGCCTTTCGCCCGCCTCTCCGCTGGAAACCATCCAGGAAGGCGTCGACCGCGTCATGGACGGCGGCGAAGTCATCGTCGCCCCCGGCGTCTACTACGAAAACGTCGGCATCGACCATCCCCTCACCCTCACCGGCCCCAACGCCGGCATCCCCGGCCAGGCCCCGCGCGGCCCCGAGGCCACGATCGACGGCGACTTCAATGCCGACACCGTCCATATCCACTTTACCGACGGCGTCACGGTCGACGGCTTCCGCATCATCAACGGCGACTACGACAACGTGATCGCCCACGAAGCCGCGAACGTCTCCATCATCAACAACGTCATCCGTGACGCGTATGAGGACGCGGTCGAGTTTGAACTCATCGACGGCGGCACCATCGGCGGCAACCTCATCACCGGCACCGGCTACAACTCCGTCTACGTCTCCGGCGGCTACGACATCGTCGTCCGCGACAACCTGATCCGCCTGAACGGCGACGAAGACCCGGTCGACATCTACGACGTCATCGGTCTCCAGGTCCTCCGCAACATCATCAGGGAGAACTCCTGCGAGTTCTGCGATGCGGCCATGAACCTCTCCTACACGCAGGACGTCCTCATCGCCGAGAACGAGATCGAAGAGTGGAGCGATTTCGGCGACGGCGATGCCATCGAGTTCGACGAGCACAATATCGGCGTCACCATCCGCAACAACTACCTCGCCGGCTGGGACGACGCGATCGACATCGACGACTACGACAACGAAGACTTCAACGTCTTCCAGAACCACCTGGGCGACACCGACGACGCCAGCATCGAACTCGACGACAGCGACTACTACATCGGCGGCACGCTTCTTGCCGAGCGCAACTGGTGGGGCGCCGCCGACGGCCCCAGCGGCGATGGCCCCGGCTCGGGCGTCCAACTCGACGACACCGACGGCGAAGTCGACTTCGACCCGTGGCTTTGCCGCGGCGTCGACCAGAGCCCGGCCGTCGGCTTCCAGCCCAACCTGACCGACGTCAACCCCTGCGACGCCACCAAGCCCGTCTGGACCGCAACCTGGTCCAAGTGGGCACAGGGCCCCGGCACCTACACCCCCGGCGACTGGTCCACCGTCTACGTCGTCCTCACCTTCCAGTGCACCGATGAGCCCGGCGGCTCCGGCATCGCCAGCAAGCGCGGCGACCTCCAGGTTGTCTTCAATGATGACGGCGTTTGGAACGACACCGACCCCATCATCGGCCCCGAGGGCTCCATCAAGGGCGATGCGGAAGATGAGTACTGCATCGACAACGCCGGCAACATCGCCGACCCGATCGACCCACTCACTGTCGGCCAGACCGTGAAGGTCGATACCAAGGCCCCGGTCTGTAAGCCTGCCAACGGGACCATCAAGCTCAAGAAGAACCAGACGCACCTCGGCGTCACCAACGTCTACAACGGCTCCGACGCCACCAGTGGGGTGTTCAGCCGCGTTGCAAACGCACAAACCTACGGCGGCGCTTCCATCACCAGCTTCAACTTCGTCGGCGCCGCTCCCAACGAAGCCATCAGCATGGACATCACGCTGCCGAACAGCACCGCTTCCGGCGCCACCGTGAACCTTCAGCTCACCGACGAGGCGGGCAACAGTTCGACCTGCAACTTCATCGTCAAGGCGAAGTAGCCTTCGCCTTCCGCCCAACCAACCAAAGGGGCCGGTCTCATGCGAGACCGGCCCCTTCTTCGTTCCCGGCTACCGGGTCCGCGTCGGACCACATCCTCCAGGTGATACCCTCGTACGAGTGGCCAAGAGCGCAATCTTCCTGGGTGCGGCGGTC
>JAGQPT010000524.1 GCA_020426575.1 Planctomycetales bacterium | reverse complement strand
TCCCGAAAAAGAACGCGGGCTCGGTCACCACCGTCCGCCCGCGTAGCGACCTTGCCAGGCGGTGTAGCTCTGGTAGGCCAGATAGCCGAACATTAGCGCCACAAATATCGACTGTAGATAGACGAGACCGGCGACGGCCAAGGCCGCCCCGGTGACCGCCGAGAGCAAGAGGGCCCAGCCGCGCCCCTGCATCGGGCTGATCGTGGCGAGCACCTCGGTAGCAATATGCCCGCCGTCGAGCGGAATCACCGGCATCAAGTTGATCACGCCCCAGCCGACGTTGATCCAGAGCAAGTCGTTGATCAACGTGACCAGCCGGGCGTTGTCGAGCACCCGGGTCGGCCGATCGGTGATCTGCACGCCGAACACGTTGCTCATGTAGCCGAAGCCCACGAGCAGTCCGATCACCACGGCCGCAAACAAAAAACCGGCCGCCGGTCCGGCCGCTGAAATGGCGATTTGCCGCTTTGAGTCGTGGTAGGTGGGGCTGAAACTGGCAAGTCCGCCCATCGCGTATAGGGTGATGCGCGGCGGCCAGCCACACGCGCGAGCCGCAAAGGCGTGGCCGAGTTCGTGGATGAGAATCGAGACGAAGACGGCCACGATCCAAATGAGTACGTCGTCCGGCCTGTTCTGCCCCCGTGGATTGAGCCCCAGCATCAAGGCGATCGCCCAGAACCAGGGATGCACGCGCACCGGAATGCCAAACACGGAGAAGCGCAGGTCGTAGGGTGTCGGCGGTGGATCCTGGAGAAACACGTCGTGGGGTCGCCGTCACGAATGCGATGAGAGGTTACCGGCACGATTACGTCCGCAACACACGGCAATCGGCCGCCGCCAACATACTCCAGAGCGCCGCAGGCGATCAACCAACACACTGGTCGAGCAGCCCCGGATCAGCCGGGCCAATTCGCCCGTCATTCAGGCGGCACGAACCTTGTCCGCGACCTGCTGCCCGAGCGGGATGTGCGGCCGGGGAATCGGCGCACCGTCACCGTCGAGCCGCCCGGCGATGTAGGCCGCCGCCCGGCCCGTCGCTCCCCCTTTGCCATAACGAGCGCAAAGCTGCGACATTCGCCCCACGGTGCGGTCATATTCATCGCGGTCCGTCAGCCAGCGAATCGCATGGGCCGCGATCTCACGCGAGCGGTCTTCGTAAGTGAGATACTCGGGGAACAACACGTCGGCGTCCGCCGGATCGCCCGGCTGATACGGTCGCAGGTCGCGTGTCGGCAACCGATCGCAGGCCAACAGGTTCACCAGCGTGATGTACTTCACTTTGCGGAAGCGCTTTTGCACGGCAAAGGCCAGCCGGCTGATCTGATAGTTGATCACCGTCGGCTTGCCGTGGTACAGCAGTTCGAGCGACACCGAACCCGAAACCGCCAGGCAGCAGTGCGACAAATAAATCAACTCAGGCGTGCGTCCCGTGTGCACCTCGACGTCGAGGTCGAACTGTTCGGCTAGCTGCTGGGCAGTTTCGGCATGGGCGGGTTTGAAGGCGGCGACTGCCACGCGGACGTCGCGAACCGCCGCCCGCACCAGTTGGGCTGCCTCGTAGAGCCTGCGGAGGTTGTGTTCAACTTCCTGCGTACGCGAACCGGGCAGCAGCAGCAACACCCGCCCCGGCTTGTGTCCCTGCTGATCGATGAAGGCCTCGTCCATTTCGTGCCGGCGCACCTCCTCGAAGAACGGATGGCCGACGTACGTGGCGTTGCAACCCCGCTCGGCATACCAGCGCTGCTCAAAGGGCAGGCTGCAAAGCACGTGGTCAACGAAGCGGCGCATTTTCTTTACCCGCCACTGCGCCCAGGCCCACACTTGCGGCGGTGCGTAGTAGAAGACCGGTATGCCCTCGCGTTTGGCCGCCTTGGCGATCCACCAGTTGAAGCCGGGAAAATCGACCAGCACGACCGCGTCGGGACGCTGCTTGG
>JAGQPT010000523.1 GCA_020426575.1 Planctomycetales bacterium | reverse complement strand
TCATCTCGGCCGTGGGCTCCTCTTCGCCTTCGACGACCAGGTCGTAAAGAATGCTTTCGACCTGTCCCCGCATGCTGAGGTACTTCACGTACTCGACGAGGGCGTCGACTTCATCGGGAGGAAGCAGGGCAAACGACGGCATCGCCGTGCCGGGGATGCCGTGCTCGAGCACACGCACGAGGTCGGCCCGCGTGGGGCCGTAACCGGCAGCCGTTGAGGTCACCTTGAACTGTCCGCGGCGGTAGTCGCGCGGATAGGGGTTGAGGAAGGCGGCAGTGGGACCGGCGCCGTCGCCAGAGATACCGTGGCAATGGACGCAGTGGCGACGAAACAGGCCGCCGCGTTCACCGCTTTCGATGCTCCGCACGGGACCGGCCGCCAGCCGCAACTTTTCGACGTCGAATCCGCTGCCCGGAAAGGCATACGGTTCATCGGGGGTGCCGAACGCCGCGGTCATGGCGTCGACGAGCGACTGCAATTGTGCCCTGCCCTCCTCGGTTTCCTCGAGCGCCTGGCGATCGCGTCCTTCCATGTTGAGACGAAAGCGCACCGGTTCACCTTTGGTGCAGCCGAGTGATGTCAGCGCGATCGTGGCGAGACAACACAGGCCGACCCAGTGTCCGCGACCCATCCGTTTGCCTTTGCGTTGCGTTCGAACCATTGGGGGATTCTCAATCACTTACTGTACTTCGTCGTGAAAGCCGCACTGGACGCGCCGTCGAGCAGTCGGCCGCTCGGCGGTACTCAACCGGGGCACGACCCGCCGCATTCAACGCGCGGGAGGCAACCGCTACAAGCCGCTGAACGCTTCGACGGGCACCTCGATCGTGCCGAGGTCTTCGACGCCGTCGGCCTCGATGTTGACGACAAACCGTCCCTTGGACCAGTCGGACTTGGCCTCCAGGCCTTCGGGAGCCGACTCGTGCCAGACGCGGATTTCCACGTCTTCGCCTGCCGGCAAATTGGCGATCTCAAACGATCCATCGGCGCCGGTGACCGCCACGTAGGGGTCGTCCCGGGGGAACATGTAAGCGCGCATCCAGGGATGTACGTTGCAGGCCACCGGGATGGGGCTCGACTGCCGGCGGCCAAAGGCGAACTCCGCTTCGCCGCCCGTGGCCAACAGCTGATTGAACGTCTTGTCACCCGTCGGACTGATGTTGACGTTGTGGCCCACGGGGTCGCTGTTCTTCAGCGCGATGGGCTGGCCCACCACGACCGGCAGCACGTGGGTGGAAAACACGCAGTTCTTCTGATCGAACTCGGCCGGGTTGCTGGTGGCTGAATCGAGCGCGTCGGGATTGACGCGGCTAGGCTTGGCGGCGAACACGACGACGTTGGCGATCGCCTTGTCGTCGCCGACGACGAGCCGTTCGTCGATGAGGGGTACCTTGCCGCAGACCTCGGTGTCTTTCGTCGCCGCGATGTTCGGCAGCGACGGTGCCGTGCCGCTGAGCACGAAGCGACCGCGCAGGGTGCCCCAGCCTTCGCCGGTGGACACCGCTTCGCTTTCATCGCCGCCGGACTCGTCACCGACCGACGAGCGGATCGACTTGACGACCTGCATGTTCGGCAACGGATCAGGGTTCTGGGTTTCACCACAGCCGGCCGCGATCAGCCCCAGGCACACCGCCAGCGCCACCGGAAGAACGGCCGAGTCGGCAGCGGCGCCGCTGGGCGCGTCCGCCGACTGCTTCCGCCGCAACGGTTCATCACACGTCAACACTCGCGACATCAACTCTCCTTCGTTGCGGCGGCTGACCGAAGTCAGCCGCCCCTGCTCAGTACAAGCGGTATTACTTTTCAAACAGTTTGGGAGCGAGCTTGATCGTGCCGAGATCGTTGGCCCCTTCGGCAATCTTCAACTTGAAACGGCCCTTGCTCCAACCCTTGGGAACGCCCGCACCGGTAGGATCGACGTTGCCCGACTTCTCATGCCAGGCGTGGAACTCGAGTTCCTTGCCGGCCGGGAGGTTTTTGAGCGTGAAGCTGCCATCTTCGGCGGTGACCGCCACGTAGGGGTTTTCCGCCGGCAGTACGTAGCCCTTCATCCAGGGGTGGATGTTGCAACTGACCGGCACCGGGTAGGTCTGCTTGCGACGGAACGTGTGGTCCAGCATGCCCATCGGCGGCAACAGCGGATTGACGGCCTTGTCGCCCAGCGGCGCGATATTGCTGTTGTGCGGCACCGGATCGCTGTTGTGGAGTTCCATTGTCTGCTCGATCCACACCGGCAACACGTGCGGCTGGAACCGGCAACCGTTGTTGTCCAAAATCGCCTTTTCGTCCTTGAGCGCGTCGTAGTCCGGGTGCACCTTGACGTTGCGGGAACGCACGTAGACGACGATGTTGGCAAGCCCACCGTCTTCACCGACGAGGAGCGACTCATCAACCAGGGGGAATTTGCCGCAGACTTCGACGTCCTTGGTGACGTCAATCTTCGTGGGCGCCGGCGCCTTGCCGTCGTACACAAATTTACCGGTCAAATCGCCCCATTGGGCCAATGCCGGCGTGGACAACGTCACCAGGGCGGCGACGACGAGCACAACGTTGACAACACTCTTAATCATAAACTCTCCTCCAGCGGGCCACCGGCGAGTGTTCCGCTAACGCTCTAGTGGCAAGGTTGGACCGCCCGGCCTTGGGTCGGTATGGCAGTGAGGTAAATCGAGGCGCCCGCTTCGGCGAACGAACGACAGACGAGGTCCATTTACCGGGGCAACCCAAACGCCAGATCAACCCTGCAGTTGAACGACTCGTGTTGTCCAACAACACGGCGACACACTGCAAAGCATTGGCGGCAGGTCAAATCGGGATGTTCCTCGTACTGACGATTTCCAAAGTATAGGGAACGACTATCTTGGCATCTACCGGGTGCAGCGTCTCGAACGGTGATTTCGCCGACGTTGACATAACCGGCCCGCACGTGTTGGTAGCACGGCGGTTTCCCCGGCCCGAGGTCGCAACGGTTTTCGCGGCGACGAGCGCAGCCAGTGCTTCGCACGCACTACGTCATAAGTCGATTTATCGCAACAACTAGCCGAGTCGGCGTGGCCGCAGCACAGACGAAGCAGCGTGAGGGCCGACCCCGCAAACTGGAGTCGCACGCTCGGCATTTGCCGAGTTGACCGGCTCAACTCAGTTGGCCGGCTCAGCTTCGTCAGTCGCGGGCGGCTTGACGCGCTCTTTGATCGATACCTTCTCCTTCATCATCGCATCGTAATTCAGCAGCAGGTCGACGACGGCGTCGACGTGTTCCTCGCTCGTGCCGGCATAGAGCTTCTGGACTGGCGTGAGCTCGTCGCCGGGGGCCGGCGGTGGCGCCGACGGATCTTCGGGCGGGAAGTTCTGCGGCATGCCTGTGTACGGCAACAGTCGCTTCGGGTTGGCGATCCAGTCGCGAAGGAACTCGGGCCGCAGTCGGTTGTGCACACGGTCCAACCGCGGGGCTAGTGCCTGTGCCTGTCCTGGCGGGCGATAATCGCCGACGAGGTGGCACTTCACGCAGTAGTTGTTGTCCGTCACGATGTTCAAGGCTTCGTCGAGCCGATTCGGATGCAAGGCCTCTTCGGCGGCGAGGTGCGCGCCGGTCGTGCGGTTGTCGAACTCATACGGGAACTCGGCCCGATCGTTCGCGGCGAAGTAGCGCACCAGCGTGCTGGCTTCTTCGCTGGTCATGTTGAACTGCGGCATCCGCAGCAGCGCTGCGGGGCGAATCTCGAACGGTTCGAGCAGGAAGTCGTGCAACCAGTCGGTCTGCACCTTATCGCCTTCACGCAACAACGGTGGCGGCAACCATCCCCAAACTTCGAGGTCACTGGCCGGTTCGAATCCAAGTTCGAAGACGCGGGGGTAGAGGAAGCGGCTGAGGAACCCTCCCCGTTCGGGATAGCGCCGTTGGACCACCGCGGCGGCCGACGAGATCGTCACGTCGGCCTCGCCAACGGCCCAG
>JAGQPT010000522.1 GCA_020426575.1 Planctomycetales bacterium | reverse complement strand
TGGCCGCGTGGCTCGTTGTCACGCACACGAGCGAGATGCTGTCCTATCCGGTCGGCGGGGCCCGCGGCGCCAGCACGTTGACGTTCATATGCTGTGCGGTGGGTCTGGCGGTGGCGGTTCGTCAACGCCGGCTGCCGCTGGCTGTGCTTTGCGTCGTGCCGTTGGCGCTGAACCTTGTCGCGGCCGCCCTGCACCGCTATCCGTACGGCGGGCACATGCGATTCACGTATTACTTTGCCCCGGTTTTCTGCGTCCTGGCTGGCCTGGGCGGTTGGGAAATTCTGCGTCGTTTACACGCCGGCCGAGTCCCCCGCCAGGCGCTGGCGGTGTCGTTGGGACTGCTACTCGCGGTGGGGCTGGTGACCGTTGCCCGCGACGTGGCGCACCCCTATAAGGCTCCCAGCGACATGCGCGCCCGCGACTTTGCTCGTTGGTTCTGGTTCACACACGAGTTGGACGGCGAAGTCGCCTGCCTGTACAGCGACTTGGGAAAGGACTTTGCGCCCGAGACGCGCAAGAACCTGAGTTGGTTCAATATGTATCTCTGCAACCTGTACATCTACTCGCCCCGGCACGCCGCGGGGCGGCCGTTGGACTGGGAGCGGATCAGCGCCGAGCGGCCGCTCTACTGCGTCGAATATCGCGCCGATCACTTTGCGCATGACGACCGCGCCGAACAAGCGTGGCTGGACGAGATGTCACGACGCTATGAGCTGGTCGACCAACGCAGCATCCCCTGCCCTCGTTTCGATAAGCACGATCGCGATCTGATTTCAGAAGACTCGATCGAAGTGCACACGTTCGTGCCGCGGACAGGTCCGCTCGACGACGCATCGCGCACGGCCCACACCACAGGCGACGCACGCCGTTGAACGGGCCGCGGCGTTGAAAAGGCACATTGCCTAGGCCGAATGACTTGCCCCCTCCAGACGGCCGCGTGCCGACACTGATGACCACCGCTCCCCACGACAACCGACAACCGGCGACGACGGACAAAACCTCGTCGGCCAGCGCCGTGGCCAAACGTCGTCGTGTTTTCGGTTGGATGCTGGGCGCACTGATCGTGGCCGCCGTGTTGGCCAGTGGCGCCGACCGGCGTGCGGCAGCACCGGTGGCCGGTCAGTTGTTAACGCCAGCGGGCCGTCAAGCGGCGGCAGCGGAAACCTGGCCGCTGCGGTTGGCGAGCTTCAATATTCACGGCGGACGCGACGAAGCGGGGCGGCCTTCGCTTGAAGACGTGCGCCGCACCATCGTCGCTACCGATGTTATCGGGCTCAACGAGGTGCGGACCATTGGTGTGGCCGGCCTCACAGATCAGGCGCACGAACTGGCCGGCCCAAGTGGCTTCGGTGTGGTTTTTGCGCCCGCGGAAGTCCGTTGGTGGCGGCCACGATTGGGAAACGCCCTGCTGTCGAACACGGCCCTGCGAAGCTGGCACACCGTGCCACTGCACAACACACGGGGCAAGGCGTTTCGCAACGCGATCGTCGCCCAGGTCGAGCACGGCGGCCTCACCGTGCACGTGATGGTCACGCACGTCGACAATTACGAAGATCACGAAGTGCAACTCAATCAGGTCAGCGAGAAGTTCCTCGAACTTCCTGAGCCCGCCGTCTTGCTCGGCGATCTGAACACCCGCCGCGACGACCCGCAATTGCAGAGGCTGCTGGCACAAGAAGGCGTTGTCGACGCGGTGGCAGCGGGCGCGCCGAGCGGTTTGGCGGACGACGGCCGCATCGATTGGATTCTGGTGCGCGGACTCGACGTTGTGCGGTCAGGCGTGGTCGATCTGGGGGCATCAGACCACCCCTGCGTCTGGGCCGATGTGCAGCCCCGTTCGCAAGGCGAGGGGGGTCAGGAACTCGCCGACGCGCCGCGCATCGAGTTCGACCGACGTCGCTGACAGGGGGCTGCGCTGACGGACCAAACGATAGGCCGGCGGACGCGACGTGCACAGGACGGCCCGATGTGCCGGCCACGGACACGTACGCCACTCAGGTGTGGATCGTGGTTGGCCGAATGAGGTACGGCGGGCCGCTGTGATGTGGTGAAACGGCATCAACGCCGGTGGAACAGTGTTTGCATCTCGCCATCATGACGTCGATGAGAGACGACGTCGCGGCGTTTCGTCCCCCGCTGGTTGCACTTTGGCAACGGCGACGTGTCGGGTTTTGGCGATGGATGGGGTGGACCGCAGCGACGTTTGACCGATCGGGCGGACGAACTATAGTTCAATTGCACCCACGCCTTCTTTTGGGGAGGGGCGTTGGTCAACCGGCGCAGCAGGAGATGCACTTTGCTCGAGGGGATCCTGCTGCGCCTTTTTCATGCGCCGGTGCAGGACTCGACAGCGCATGGCGCTCGACAGCGGCCTGACGGGCCGACTGAACCCAGTCGCAATGGCGAGCAACGCGGTTGTGACGCGTTTGAGAAACGAAGCTCACCGATGCGATGCGGCTCTAATGTACTTGCAGTTTAATCGTGCGGCGCAGGCGGCGCTCTGCACGAAGTCGGGCCCGACGGCGAGTGTCGCTCGGCTTCTCGTAATACTCTTTACGCCGCATCTCCTTCTTGATGCCGCTACGCTCAACCAACTTGCGGAAGCGTCGCACGGCCTCCTGAATCGACTCGTTCTCTCGAACTCTTAGTTTGACCACAGATCCTCCAATGCACCCCAAGGTGAAGGCGACATAAACGTCCATGCATCGCACGTACGTGCCGCCACGGCCGCGCGAACCAATGCAAACATCATATCTCAAGCGAGCCACACAGGTTAAGGTTTTTTCCGGCGTCTGTCCAGTCCTCGGGAGGGAGGTGCCGATCGTAGTGTCGCTGCGGGCAAGAAGACGGTTGCGAGTCGGTGATTCGGCGCCTGACCAGCGGCCCGCTGCTGGCCAATCTGCGGAGACTGGGGCCTAATCGGCCCCACCGTTTGGTATCGGCCGACGGACCCCGTGACGTCCGCGGTAAGGTGGTCGACCAGTCGGCTCCGTTGACTCGTGATCAAGGCCAGTTCTGTCGGAAACCCAGAGTGAGAATCAGCCGAAACGCGCGCACGCCGGCAACCTCCGGTTTTCACCCGTTGGGGAGCCCCCTATAATCGTCGGCTTTGTTCATCGGCCGCCTTTGTCACTGGGCCCGGTGCCGCGCCGTGACAGTGACGACACACCAACTGGGAGCATGAGCGTTGCCCGAGTCGACTGACGCACCGAAAAGCCTGGGATCAGTCTTTGCCTGGATGCGTCGCCGCCTTGAGGGGAATTTCGACCTGGAATCGACCGGTCGGCTCATCATGTTCAGCGTGGTGGTGGGGATTGTCGCCGGCCTGGGAGCGGCGGCCTTCTTCTGGTGCCTGGAACACATGCAGCAGTGGGCGCTCGGCGAGGTCTTAGGGTACGAGCAACCGGGCGCCGGCACCGAACGAACCTCGCTTGCCTACCACCTCCCCAGCAACACTTGGGCCGTCGTACTCATTCCGACCATCGGCGGACTGCTATCGGGCATCCTCATCTACACCTACGCCCCAGAGGCCGAGGGCCACGGTACCGACGCGATGGTCCGGACCTTTCACCGCCTCAAGGGGGTGATTCGTCCCCGGGTGCCGCTGATCAAGAGCGTGGCCAGCATCCTCACGTTGGGGACCGGCGGGTCCGCCGGGCGCGAGGGTCCAATCGCGCAGATTGCCGCAGGGTTTGGTTCCTTCCTGGCCTCGCGCCTGAAACTAAGCGACTTTGAACGCCGACAGCTTGTGCTTGCCGGCGCAGCTGGTGGCATCGGGGCGATTTTCCGCGCTCCACTGGGCGGAGCGCTGTTCGTCGGTGAGGTTCTTTATTCCACCTCGGCTACGGAATTCTCGTCACTCGTGCCGTCGGTGATCTCGTCCGTCGTCGCCTACACGGTGTTCGCCGCGATATTCGGACCCGGATTCGCCTTCACCACCCCCGAGCCGCTGACGTTCCACGGTCCCAAAGAGCTGCCGTTTTACCTCGTCTTCGGCATGATTTGCGCGATCGTGGGCTTCATCTACGTGAAGTTCTTTTATAAATCGCGCGACCTGTTCTTCCACCGTCTGCCGATGCCCAACCACTTTAAGCCGGCGATTGGCGGCTTGATGTTGGGGGTGATGGCGATCTGGCTGCCGCAGGTGATGGCCGGCGGGTACGGCTGGATTCAGCTGGCAATCGACGGGGACCTGGGCGCGTTGCCGATCCAACTAATGGCGGTCCTGGTATTCGCCAAGATTGCGGCAACCTCGTTCACGATCTCGTCGGGGGGCAGCGGTGGCGTGTTCGCGCCGTCGCTGTTCATCGGTGCCATGCTCGGCGGGGCCTACGGCCAGTACTGCCACCAGATGTTTCCCAGCTACGTACCGCAGCCGACGGCGTTTGTGCTGGTCGGCATGGGGGGGTTCTTCGCGGGAGTGGCCAAGGTGCCGCTGACGGCCCTGTTGATGGTTTCGGAAATGAGTGGTTCGTACGAGCTGATCGTGCCGCTGATGTTGGTGAGCGTGCTGACCGTGACCATGCTTTCGTCAAAGGTCACGCTCTACGAGGAGCAGGTACCGTCGCTGATCGACAGCCCGGCCCACCTGGGCGATTTTGTCGTCGACGTGCTTGCTCGTATTCGCGTCGACGAAGTGTTCGACCGTCGCCGCAAGCTAGAGTTGGTGCCGGAGAACATGCCGCTCAGCAAGGTGCTCAGCCTGGTCGCGCGATCTCATCACCTCTATTTTCCGGTGGTGGATGACGACGAGTTGTTGACGGGCATCTTTTCGCTGCGCGACGTTCGCGCCGCATTCGAGGGACACGGCGCCAAGAATCTGATCGTGGCAGCGGACCTGGCGACGTTCCCCGTGCTGACGGTGAATCCGGACGACGACCTGCACAAGGCGCTGCGTCGATTCACGGTAAAAAACATCGACGAGATCCCAGTAGTCGATCCCGAGGAGCCGCGGCGGGTGATTGGCCTGCTGCGTCGTCGCGACGTGATCGCCGCGTACGACCGACATTTTTCGCTCAATTCGGACCAGGCCAAGCCGGCCGAATAGTGTGCCCTGTTACCCGCACGGCGGCGTGAATGCGACGACCTAGTAAACGCCGTCTCGCCGCGAGTGCAGGGACGTTCAGATGGGGGGGCGGAGCGGGAAGCCGTCGGTGCCGCGAAAGTGTGACTCGAGCAACTGCATAACGGCCAGCACGAGATCTTCCCGCCACC
>JAGQPT010000002.1 GCA_020426575.1 Planctomycetales bacterium | reverse complement strand
TCGGGCCGAGAAAGTCCCCCGGCAACCGCGTCGCCTCGGACCAACTGGCGCCGCCGTCGGACGACCGCATTACCTTGGCCCACCAGGTGCGCGGATTCGGGCCCACGTGATACACCAGCAACAGCTCACCCTCGCTGGGTTGGAACAACACGGGATTCCAGCAAGGGTATCGCACGCCGTCCGGTTCATTGCCATCGACGACCTCGACTGGCGCGGTCCACTTACCGTCGACCAGCCGTGACACCCAAATGCTGACGTCGTTTTCGCCTTCATCCGTGCCGCCAAACCAGGCCGCCACGATGCCGCCATCGGACGACTGCGCGATCGTCGAAGCGTGGCACGACGGGAAAGGGGCCGTCTCATAGATGAACCCGCTCGATACGACTCCCGGCTGTGCGTCGGCCGCACCTGCCGTGCCAACCTGGAACATGGTGAACAAGGCGAGCAACAACGCCGGCCAGTGAATCGCGGACATGAACGTACCTCTATCGCTGCTGTGGCAAAACGGTCAAGAAAAAATGGACAGTACCCCCCACGCTGGCTCGCGCGCCAGTCACGCCCCGGGAGACCACCATCGTAGACCGCCCCCTGCGCCGCGTCCAATCGGTTCGGGAGACGTGTCGCCGCTCGCTTCTGCCGATCGAACCGACTCGGCTCGTCAGACAACTTCGCTGAGCACGCCGCCGTAGTAGCGCTCGGTCTGGCCAGCGGCGTCGATCGCTAAGCCGCCGTCCGGCTGGATGCCGAGACAGGTACCGCGAATCTGCCGCCGTCCCGTGTCCAGCGTTACGGTGCGGCCACGCAGCAGGCAGAGCGCCTGCCACTCAGCCGAGAGAGTTTCGTCGTCGCAAGCCAGTCGCCCCAGCCGACCGTGGACCTGTTCGATCAGATCGATGAGCACGCCCGTCAGGTCGTGCGGCGCACCCGTGAGGTCTAGCATCGAGGTGGCCCGGGCACGCACGTCCTCGGGCGCCTGGGCGACCGAGTTGTTCACGTTCAGCCCGATGCCGATCACGAGGTGTTTTGCCGCCGGTCCCGTGGACGGCGGATCCGTGCCGTTGGGTGCACTGATCACGGGGGCTTCGACCAGGATGCCGCTGATCTTGCGGTCTTCGGTGAACACGTCGTTGGGCCAACGCACGCCGAACGAGTGCCGCGGCACCCGGGTTTCGAGCACGGCCGCAACGGCCGTGGCGGCCGAGAGGGCAAGTCGCGGCCAGGAACGCGGTTCGAGGCGGTGTCCGCCCGGGGCGCCGTCACCGTCGGCCGAAACGACCAGTGTGAACGTCAATCCGCCTCCGCTCGACCACCAGCGATTGCTTCCCCGACCACGTCCGGCGGTCTGGGCGTCGGTGACAATCAGCGCTGGCGCCACCAGGTCGCCGTGGCGCAGTCGTGCGATTGCCCGATCGTTCGTCGACGCCAACTCGCCGTGGTGTTCGACTTCGCGCAGCCAGTCCACTGCTCGCAGCCGCGCCACGTCCAGGAATTCGACCGGCTGCATCGCAACTAGACCCGTCACGTTAGAGCATCACGACGACCACGGCACCACGCGGCGCCGCATCCCCGCCATCACTCTAGCCACCCGTGTCCAGCACGTAAACGAGCGGAGCGGTCCATTGACCAAGCAAGTTGTTATGCGGCCGACGGTGCCGGTCAGTCGGCTGGCGTCTGACGATCATCGAGTGTGATCACGATACTGCGACGCATCGTCTGGGCGGGCGCGGTCATCGGGTAGACCGCCCGGTGTGAGTTGAACGTCTTGATGACGATCACGCCGCTGCCCGGCCGACAGGGGAACGTCTCGAGGCAAGTCATCTCTTCGAAGCGGGCCGGCCGGTTCGTGACGTTGTAGTTGCCGGCGATGTCGGTCGGCTTGAGCATCGCCAGGCCGCCTCCCCAAGCCGGGTCCCACGAACCGGCTTCACCGATGAAGATCTCGATCGTGGCCATGCGTCCCGGTGGGTCGGTGTGCGGCATCATATGCCCGCCGTTGCCGGCCAGCATCGAAAACTCGAAACCCACCTGCAAACGTTCGGCGCGCAAACCGGTGTCGATGCGGCCGGCCGCCAGCGTGGCGAGCACGTTTTCGACAAACGCCCGGCTCGTCGCGACGTCATGCAGCGCGCTCCAGGGAGCCGTGTTGGCCACGTACCAGGCGAAGTTCGTGCCGTTGGCCTGTTCGGAAAGCGTGTAACGGCTGCCGAAGTCCCGCCGGTTGGCGAAAAAGTTTTGAGGCGGCCACTGCGCCAGCATCTCCCGGCACGTCGCCGTGTCGACCATCTGTGGCAGCGAGACGATCGGATAGGGTTCGTAGACGAAGCGACCACCGTCGAGCGAAATCAGTGATCTGATCGCCTGGGACGGTTCGGACCCTGGGATCGCGGTTGCTTTCACCGCGGGCAGGGGCGGCAGTGAGTGCGGCAATGGCGGCGTTGCCAAATTGGGCATCGCTGAGCGCGGCGACGCATCGAGCCGACCGCCCAGTTCGGACACCGGCGAGAGGTCTGTGCCGTCCAACGCCTGCGACATCCGCGCTAGTGCTTCGCTAGACCAGAATACCGGACCGGTCTGGGCCGTGACGTCGATCTGCGACTGGGTGAGTTGCTCGCTGGCGTTCACCTGCATCTCCTAGCTGACTGCCGGATTGTGCGCGTCCGTACGTCGGCGGGCACCACCTCCTTCTTCGTCTGCTACGGGTTACGGACTTTGCCCGAATCAATCACGTCAGGCAGTTGGGGAAGGTTCGGCAAACAGGCCAAAGTTGTCACCGAACGTGCGGCCATCGTGGACGCCGTGGCCGCCTCGGTACGTCAACCCTAAGTGCATTTAACGAAAGTGCTTGCCGGGCCGGTGAACCTCTGACACGGTGTCGCGTCATTGATAGTGGCATGCGTGGCCCGCCAAGTTTTCTTGACCGAATCCGGGTTTGGCGCTACGATGCCCAACGAAGCGTATGTCGGCGCGAACGTGGTGCCGACGGGCCAAGAGGCCACCGGGTGGCAAGGACTGGACTTGCCCGGCCCGCTGGCGTGAACCCTTGAGAAAGGAGGTGGTCCGTATGTGTAGTGGTAACCAGAGGTGGCTCGCTTGACGAGCAGCCGACGGGCTGTGAGTCAGTGGCGGCCGGTCCCCACGCGCATCGCACCCCGTGCGAGGCAGCCGCGTTAGGACGTTTCTGTCGCCGACGAGTCAAGCAGCCAGATTTTTGAGTTTGTCTACACGCGAGAAGCTGCTCCATCAGTGATGGGGCAGCTTCTCGTTCTTTTTTGAGGTATGATCCGGGCGAAGTTCGACCGAACCGATTCGGGCTGGGCCCACGTGCCAATTGCCACCGATCGATTGAGCGGGCAACGTACCATCGAGTTTCAGGAACCGACCGTATGTCGTCCGTTTCGCTGCGTCGTGGTTTCACCCTCGTTGAATTGCTAGTCGTGATCGCGATCATCGGCATCTTGATCGCCCTGTTGCTGCCGGCCGTGCAAGCCGCCCGCGAGGCGGCCCGACGGAGCAGTTGCCGGAACAATCTCAAACAGCTCGCGCTCGGCTGGTTGCTGCACGAAGACACGCACAAGCACATGCCCGCCGGCGGCTGGGGGTGGGAGTGGGTCGGTGAACCGGAACGCGGCTACGAAGAACGCCAGCCCGGCGGCTGGCCCTACAACATCCTCGCGTACGTCGAACAAGGCGCCCTGAGAAACCTCGGCTCGGGCAACATCAGCGCAGCAGCCAAGTACGAACAGCTCACGGTGCTGTCCAAGACCTCACTGCCGGTGCTGCACTGTCCCTCACGCCGCAGTGCCATTCCATCGGCGGCAAAAAACGGCTGGTCTCCCCCCAATGCCGCTCCGCTACGATTCGTGGCCAAAACCGACTATGCCACGTCGGTGGGTGACCCACTCGTATCGGACGTTCGACCCGGACCAAGTTCTCTCGCGGAGGGAGACGATCCCAACTACGTTTGGTTCGACGTTTCAGCGACCGGGCCGTATCCTCACAATGGCGTCTGTTATCTTCGCACTAAGACGCGGCTGTCGCAGATATCTGATGGCCTGAGCAACACGTACATGTTAGCCGAGAAGTATCTCAACCCCGACGACTACACGCCGATCGGGACCACGAGCCTCAATTCCGGCGACAATGAAAGTGTCTTCGGCGGCTACAACCGCGATTTCCACCGCACGGGGCACTTCCCCCCCGAACAAGATACGCCCGGTTCGCGGCAGTCGTTTTCGTTTGGCAGTGTGCACGCCGCCGCCTTCCACGCGGCACTGTGTGACGGGTCGGTTCGCGCCGTTGCCTACGCGATCGATCCAGAGACACACCGCCGCCTGGCCGTCATTGCCGATGGCCTGCCGGTCGAGCTTGAATAGAGAACGCACACGGGGAGTTCTTCGTGCAAAGCCGGGCCACGCACCAAACACTCCGTCGATTGGAGCCTCGATGTTGATCGCTCAGCAAGACGTACGCGGCGTGCATGTTCCTTGTTGCCCGTCATGTGGCGATGGCGATGAATCGCGTCGTGGTTTCACGCTCGTTGAATTACTAGTCGTGATCTCGATCATCGGCATCCTGATCGCCCTGTTACTGCCGGCCGTGCAAGCCGCCCGCGAGGCGTCGCGTCGCAGCGCCTGTGCAAACAACGTCAAGCAACTTTCATTGGGTTGGTTGCTGCACGAAGACGCGCACGGACATCTTCCCGCCGGCGGCTGGGGTTGGAACTGGCTCGGCGAACCGGATCGCGGATTCGGCCAGGCGCAACCTGGCGGCTGGATCTACAACGTGCTCCCGTTCGTCGAACAGTCCGCAGTGCGCGATCTTGGTAAGGGAGTGACGAACCCCACGTTGAAGAAGCAATTGCTCACGCAGATGTCGCAGACGACCGTACCGGTGCTGTATTGCCCCTCGCGACGCAGTCCCATCCCCACGGCGCCCAAGACGAGCTGGAATCCCTACAACGCCAACTATGCCGCGACCGTGGCAAAGACAGACTATGCCACCTCCTGCGGCGATCCCTTGGCCGTGGACACCGTCGAGGGAGCAGGCCCTCCGACTCTCCCGGCCGGTGATGCAGCCGACTATCCGTGGGGTGACCACCGTGTGCCCGGACCGATGTTCCACGACGGCGTTTGCTACCTTCGCACCACGACCCGCATGGCCCAGATCAGCGACGGCACGAGCAACACGTACATGGTGGTGGAAAAGAACGTGATGCCTGAGTTTTACAACGGTGGCGGTGCCAACGTCGACAAGGGCGACAACGAAGTCGCTTACACCGGCTTCAACCGCGACTGCCACCGCTCGACGTACTATGAACCCCGCCAGGACACGCCCGGTCTGCACTGGCAGTACGGTTTCGGCAGTGCCCACGCCGGCGCCTTCAATGCCGGCCTGTGCGACGGCTCGGTCCGCTCGGTCAGCTACGCGATCGACGGCGAAATGCACCGCCGGCTTGGCATCAAAGCCGATGGCCTGCCGGTCGAGCTTGATTAGTCGTCGCTACTCGGTCTTTCTACTCGTCCAACGTTGCGCCGTCTTCGAGGCAGTAGAGCGACGTCGCGGTGCGGATCAGCAGGCGGTTGCCCACCGCCGCCGGCGTGGCCATGCACATCGCGTCCTCGTCCAGCGAGTTGGTGTGCAGCAGTTCGAACTCCGCTCCCGCTCGCACGACGTACGTCGTGCCGTATTCGTTCAGACAAAAGATGTGGCCGTCGTTGGCCCAGGGACTCGCCGTGAAAGCCCGGCCCTCGGGCAGCCGCTGCCGGTCATAGACTTCTTCGCCCGTGGCCGCGTCATAGCAGAGCAGGAACCCCTGATCTTTGAGCACGTAGACGAGCCCGTCGTACACCAGCGGCGACGTGTTGTACGGACCCGCATCTGGCTGCGACCAGACGATTGGCCCGCCCGATGTCGCATCTTCGGGGAGCGTGATGTCGCCCGTCGCTCCGGACTGGATGGCATACAGCGGCTTCCGCTTGTCCAGCACGTAGCCGCTCGTCAGGTACAGCAGGCCATCGACGGCAAATGGAGTGGGGATGGCAATCGACGAGTTGTCGCCCAACTCCCAGAGCACGTTGCCCGCCAGGTCGTACGACCGCGCCAGGTTGCGGCCCGACGTGACGATCTCGGTCCGCTGGTCGTTGGTCCAGACATAGGGCGTGGCCCAATTGCTCGGCTCGTCGCGGTCGGTTTTCCAGCGCGCCTCGCCGCTCGCGGCATCGAGCGCCAGGATGTACGACGCGTCCTCGTTGTCGTTGACGATGTAAAGCACCCCGTCATGCAGCGCCGGCGACGAGGCAGTGCCCCAGCCCAGCTTCATCCGGCTCGGCTCGATCGGCACCTCCCAAAGCACCTCGCCGTCGTGATCGAGGCAAAAAACGCCGAGGTTGCCGAAATAGGCGTAGAGCCGCTGGGCGTCGACGACCGGCGTTTCCGACGCGAAGCTGTTTTTCAAGTGAATCGAACTGGCCGGCTCGCCTTCGTGGACCAGGCGGTCCCAAAGCGTCTCGCCCGTGTCTAAATCGAGACATACGACGCGCCACTGGTGCGGGTCGGTGGGCGGCTCCGGTCGTTCACCGCCGAAATAAAGTCCGCGCTTCGGCTCCTCCGCATCTCCCAAGCGCACGACAGTGGTGAGGAACACACGATTTCCCCACACGACCGGCGACGACCAGCCGCGCCCTGCGAGGTCGGTCCGCCAGCGCACGTTTTGCGTAGCATCCCACGTTGCAGGCAGGTGTCCCACCGCCACGACACCGTCGCTGTTGGGCCCGCGAAACTGGGGCCAGTTTGCAACTTCCTCGGCCGCGGCGAACGACCCCGCCGCCAGCAAAACACCACAGACGCATGGAATCACGAGCCGGGATCGAAGCATGGCGACCACCAACGCAGAGGACGTGTGCAAAAAAATGACGAGGCGGACAGGGGGCGGGGCCAAAGGCCAAGCGTGCCACGATCGTAGAACGGCTACCGGCGGTCGTCAAACCTTTGCCGAGCCCGCACACAGACAGTTACGCCTTGCCGTCCTTCATTGGCCGTCCACGTTCCGGCACCCACCAGGCCAACAGCGCCGGAAGCAGCACCAAGTCGCCCAGCAGCGCCGAGAGAATCGCCACGCAAGAGAGCCAGGCGAACAGTTGGCTCGACGGAGTTTCACTCAGCGTCACACAGCCGAAACCCACGAGCAGCACGGCCGACGTCGTCAAGATCGCCGAGCCGACGGCAATAAAACTTCGCCGGATCGCGTCGGCGACGCTCCCCCCGAGGGCAAACTCACGCTGGAATCGGTTGATGAAGTGAATCGTGTCATCGACCGCGATGCCGAGACAGATGCTGAAGACGATCACGCTGGTCAGTTGCAGGCGGCCGACCACGGCCACCAGCAGCGCCGACGTGACGGCCAGCGGCAGCACGTTGCTGGGAATGCTGAGAATGCCCAGCCGCAGCGAGCGGAACACGGCGCCCATCACGGCGAAAATTGCCACGACGGCCAGAGCAAGGCTCTCGGCCAGGTCGACGATCATGTGGTTGATGTTCGCCGTTGCCACGACAGCCGTGCCCGTGAGGGTGAGCCGTACGCCCGGCCGCTCGGCTTCGATCTGCCGCAGGCCGCTGGAAATGGCCGCGAACGTCGGTTCGTTCGCCGCCGAGCCGACGTCGCGCAGACGGGCCGTCACCACCGCCCGCCGCGTGTCGCTGTGGACAAACCGCCGCCGCACTTCCGTGGGCAGAATGTCAACGAGCACGGCGCTGTCACCGCTTGTCGCTTCCCCGGGGAACAGGCGCAGCACGTTGAGCAGAGAAAGCGGATGACGCGCCCCGGGAACGTCTCGCACGAGTGCTTCGACGTCGGCAAGCGTCTCGAGCAACCGGGTGTCGATCGGCCGCCATTCCTCGGGCCACTCGACCACGACCGATACCGGCAGTGTGCCGCCGAAGGCCTCGTCGCAGTGAAGCAGGGCGTGGTACGAATCGTTGCGGCGGGGGACCGCCTCGGTGAGCCAACTGTCGGGGCGCAACTGCGTGGCCGAAAGCCCCAACACGACGATCACCGCGATGCCGACGACCGACACGAGCCGGTGCCGCGCCACGATCGCGTCGATCATCCGTTCAAAGAACGCCCGATGCCGCCGCACGAAGTCAGGCCGTTCGTGATCGACAAGGTGACGTCCCAGCCAGGTGCTGGCAAGCAGCGGCACGACCGTGATCACGGCGATGAAGGCGAACACGGCGCCGGCTGCACACGTGAGGCCGAAGCGCTGGATCACGCCGACGCGGGCCACGGCGAGCGAGCTGAAGCCGATCGCCGTCGTCAGCGACGTGAGCGCGCAGGCCGTGCCCAAGTGCCGCAGTGCCGAGCGACTGGCATCGAGCGGCGAATCGCCCGAGGCGAGCGAATGCCGAATGTCGAACATCAAGTGCACGGCGTCGGTGAAGCCGACCACCATCACCAGAGTCGGCATCACTGTATTGATCAAATTGATCTTCTCACCAACGAGCCCCATGGCACCAAGCGTCCAGTACGTTCCCAGCCAGGGAGCGGCCGCCACGATCACCACCGCTGCCAGCCGCCGAAAGAGCACGACTGCCATCAATCCCGCGCTGACGATGCCGAGAAACATAAAGCGGACGCTGTCGCGCCGCACGGCGCTGAACACCTCGACGCGAATCGGCGGTACACCCGTCAGCCGCACGCGGAGCGTCGGTGCCACGTCGGCTGCCGTGGCCGCCTCGCGAATCCGTTCGACCACGACCTCAATGTCCGTAATGCGTTCGGCCCGGGGCGTGATGCTGGCCACCACGAGTGTCGTGGCGCCGTCGTCCGAGAGCAGTTGGCCTGCCAGCAGCGGATGATCGAGTGCCGCCTGCCGCGCCGCTGCATACGACGCGGCCGCTGCCCCCTCGGGCGGCAACAGCGGCTGCGGCAGACCCAGCGGCGTGAAGGTGACCACATCGAGCATGCTGCGGACGCGTTCGACGCCCTCGATGCCGGCGATCCCCTCGGTCAATCGACGCAGCGCCGCAATTCCGACCGGCGAGAACAACTCGTCCGATTCGACGACGACGAGGCACTGGTTGTCGTCATTGCCGAACTCGGCGAACAGGGCGTCGAGGTCGCGAAAGCCCTCGTCTTCGCTCTGGAAGACCGAGCGGGGCACGTCGTCGAACTCGAGCCGGCTCACACCGACGGTGGCCACCAGCGTGATGGCCACGACGAGTCCCCCCACCAGCCGGCGGTGATCGATGATCCACAGGGCGGGCCGGTCAAAGGGCAAAACAGGGGGCCTTCATCTCGTTTTGGCGTCACGAGTTGGGTACACAATTGGCAGGTATCGTAGCAGCCCATCCGCGCCAGCGGTACATCGCTGCCTCGCCAGCAGAAATCCGCTCTCGCACGATTGCCAACCGTGCCTTGTTCGCGGTAAACTACCCGGTTCGCCCACAGTTCGGGCCGCGCCGTGGGGACCCCGTTTGGCGCGGTAACCGACTGAGCTGAAAACAGTTGCGTCGCTCGCGCCCCGTGGCAGTCGAGTCAGCCCGGAGCGGCCTGCGCCGGCTCCCGTGCGTTGGTTTGTTGGCACTCGTTATGTTTGAATCCCTCCAAGAGAGCCTCGGTTCGGCACTCAAGTCGTTGGCTGGCAAAGCCAAACTGACTGAGGCCAACATGCGCGAAGGCCTCGGTGAGGTGAAGCAGGCCCTGCTGGAAGCCGACGTCAACGTCGGCGTTGCCAACGACTTCATCGAACGCGTCGCCGAACAGGCCGTCGGCGAAAAGGTCCTCAAGAGCCTCGACCCCGGACAGCACGTCGTCGGCATCGTTCACAAGGAACTCGTCGAGTTGATGGGGCCGGTCGACCACTCGCTGCACCTCCGCGGCGACGTTACCGTGCTGATGATGTGCGGCCTGCAGGGGTCGGGAAAGACGACCACCTGCGGCAAACTCGCCCGCATGATCCGCGAACGGGGCCGCAAGCCGATGCTCGTGGCCGCCGACTTGCAGCGCCCCGCCGCCGTGCATCAGTTGCAGGTGCTCGGCCAGCAGATCGGCGTTCCCGTCTACGCGGAAGAGGGATCGCAGGACCCAGTGGCGGTCTGCCACAACGCCGTCAAAGAGGCCAAGCGCAGCGGCGCCGACGTTGTGATCCTCGACACGGCCGGCCGCTTGCACATCGACGACGAGTTGATGCAGCAACTCACGCGCATCGACCGCCGCGTCAATCCCGAGCAGGTCTACCTCGTCGTCGACGGCATGACCGGTCAAGACGCGGTGAACAGCGCAAAGGCCTTCAACGAGGCGCTCGAGCTCGACGGTCTGATCATGACGAAACTCGACGGCGACGCTCGCGGCGGTGCGGCGCTGTCGGTCAAGTCGGTCACTGGCGTGCCGATCAAGTTCATCGGCGTCGGCGAACATCTCGACGCACTCGAAGAGTTCCACCCCGACCGCATGGCCGGGCGGATTCTCGGCATGGGTGACGTGCTTTCGCTCGTCGAGCAGGCCCAGCAAAAGCTTGATCAGGAAGAATTGGCCGCCCAGGAAGAACGGTTGCGAGCCGGCGAGTTCACGCTCGACGACTTCCGCAAAATGATGATGCAGACCAAAAAGCTTGGACCGCTCAACAAAGTGATGGGGATGATCCCCGGCATGGGCGGAATGGCCGACATGATGGGCGACGCCGACGCCGAAAAGGACATGAACCGCATCAAGGGCGTGATCGATTCGATGACGCCCGACGAACGTCGCAATCCGACCAAATACATCGACCAGAGCCGCCGCCGGCGGATCGCCGCCGGGGCCGGTGTCGAACCCAGCGAAGTGAAGTCGCTCGTTGACCAGTTTTCGGCCGCCGCCAGTTTGATGAAGGACATGGCCGGGCTGGGCGTTCGTGACCGCATGAAGAAGGTTCAGCAACTGGGCCGCGAGCTTTCGAACCCCGGTGCGCGGCTCGCCGCGAAGAAGCTCAGCACCGGCAAGCGACTCTCGCCGAAGGAACGCGCCCAAGCCCGCAAGCAGCGCGAGAAGGAAGCCCGCCGACGCAAGCGCGAGCAGCGTAAAAACAACTAGTCGCCGGCTGCCGGCGACCGACGTTCCGAGACCGGGAAAAACACCGAGACCACGAATCAGATTCGCAACTCACACGACGAGTAATCAGGAGAGCCAACGTTGGCAGTTCGCATTCGAATGAAGAAAATGGGGCGCCGCCATCGCCCGTTTTATCGCATTTGCGCGATGGATCAGCGTCAGCCGCGAGGCGGGCGCGTGTTGGAAGAGTTGGGCACGTATGACCCGAATATCCCCGACGTCGACGCCCGCACGGTGCTCAAGACCGACCGCGTCGACTATTGGATCGGCGTCGGCGCCCAGCCGAGCGACAAGGTGAGCGTGCTGATCAAGAAGTACGGCACGGACGGCACGCACGTTGACGTGGCCCGCACGGCGCGGGAAAAGTTGGCGATGCCCGTGCCCGTGCCGCCGGCTCCCAAGCCGGTGTACGTTCCTGCCGAACCCGAGGCCGAAGCACCCGCTGCGGAGCCAGCCGCCGAAGCAGCCACGAGCGACGAAGCCGCCGCGGCCGCCGAGGAAAGTGCTGATCAGGTCAGCACCGCAGAGGCCAGTACGGAAGCAGTCAGTGCCGAGGCGCCGGTCAGCGAGGCCGCCGACGAAGAGGCCAACGAAGCAGAAAAGCCGGCTGAGTAGTCGTCCGCGACGACCAGCACAGCCGCGACCGTTCGAAGCCGAGCTGCCATGCGAATCGACGTCCTCACGTTGTTTCCCGAGATGTTCGCCGGTTACGTCGGTCAAAGCCTGCTGAAGCTGGCCATCCAGCGCGGCCTGGTCGACGTGCGATTGCACAACATCCGCGACTGGTCCAGCGACAAGCACCAGTCGGTCGACGACCGCCCGTTCGGCGGTGGTCCCGGCATGGTGATGATGGCGCCGACCGTCGTCGAATGTGTCGAGGCGGTCCAGACCGGCAACGACGAAACGTATGACGAAGAACACCGCCGAGTCGAGCCGGGGCATCTCGTGATGCTCACGCCTCAAGGTCGGCGGCTCGACCAGCGAGTGGTGGAAGAACTGTCCACGCAGCGGCGCCTCGTGCTGCTGTGTGGGCGCTATGAAGGATTCGACGAACGCATCCGCATGGTGCTCGCCCCGGACGAAATCTCCGTCGGCGACTACGTGCTCAATGGTGGCGAAGTGGCGGCGATGACCGTCATCGACGCCGTAATCCGGCTGGTGCCGGGAGTGTTGGGAGACGACGAAAGCGCACACTGCGATTCATTCTCCAGCGGCAACCGGCTGTTGGAACATGAACAGTACACGCGACCTCGGGAGTATCGCGGGCTCGAAGTGCCCGAGGTGCTGCTGAGTGGCAACCACGAAGAAATCGCTCGCTGGCGGGCCGAACGCAGCCGACAACGCACGGCCGAGCGCCGCCCGGACCTGTTGAGCGATTGACACGCGAAACCGGCGCTGCAGGCGTTGACCCGGTCATCGCCCGGGCCACTGCAACAACGAACAACCACGCCCGTAACTCCCGCGTCGCAGGGCGGCATACACACGATTTTGGAAAGGTAAGCGAGAACCATGAGCAAACAAGAATTGCTCGCCCACGTCGAGTCGACGTGCACGAAGCCCGAACCGCCCGTGTTTGAGATCGGCGACACGGTCGACGTGCACACGCGAATTCTCGAAGGCGACAAAGAGCGGATTCAGATCTTCAATGGCGTCGTGATTGCCCGCAGCGGTTCGGGCACGCGCGAGATGTTCACCGTTCGCCGCATCGTGCAGGGTGAAGGCGTCGAACGCAAGTTTCCGATCCACTCACCCCGCATCGCCGCGGTCGAAGTGAAGCGGTCGGGTGTCGTCCGCCGCGCCAAACTTTATTACCTCCGCGACCGCGTC
>JAGQPT010000521.1 GCA_020426575.1 Planctomycetales bacterium | reverse complement strand
TCAATTGACCAAGAAAACTGGCGCGTAGATCTGGTAGCTCGACGATGTGCCGTCGCCACCGACGCCCGATCCGTCGACGACAACGGCGGGTTGAATCGTGATGTACTTCTTGCTGCCCGTCAGCCGCACGTCGACAATGCGGATTCCGGCGAAGCCGACGATGTGATAGTTCGTCGTATTACCGGCACCCTGGACCGCGTCGTACAACGGGATCGTGCGGGGCTGGCCGATGATCGCCGTGAGTTCGTCCTTGATGCCGGCGCTGAGGCCCGTGTCGCCGTTGAGGATCAACCCGTCCTGACCGTCGACCGACTGGATGCCGTCGCCGCTGATCGTGTCGCCGATGTTCAACTCGCCACCGATGTAGTCCAGGTCGGCCGCCGAGACACCTTCAAGAATCTGGCGAGCCAGGTCGGCGGTGCTGTTGCCGCTGTGGCCGATGTCGACCGTGCCGAAGTTGCCCGGCGTGATATGATTGCCGTTGGTCTTCTCAGGGAACAACTTGGCCTCTTGGACGCCGTCGTCGCCGGAGACGACCTTGCCGGTCTCGTCGTCGTAGGTCCAGTCGTCGGCGCCGTTGCCGCCGTACAGCGCCCGCCAGTCGTCCACGTCCATGGCAAACGGCAGCAGGCTGGTGAACGGGTGCTGCGAGTTCGACTTGAAACCTGTGATGCCGTCGCGGAACGAGGCGGTCGCCTCGGCCCTCACCGCCGCCTGACCGCGGCCGAGCACGCGCCCGAAGAACAGTGAGACCTCGCCGTTTTTGTCTTCAGAACGTTCCACGATCACATGGACGGCGTTGTACTCTTCCGGCGAGACGAGGGTGTCGAGCGAGCCATCGGCGTTGAGTCGGCCAAACACGACGTCACCGGTCGGCGCGTTGCCGCCGTTGAGATCGACCTCGGGATGGTCGCTGGCAACCTTGTTGGCGAACGCGTAGTTGTATGCTTCCTCGCGGGCGGCGTTTTCGACGGCCCACATCGCCTGGTCACCCTTTAATCGGTCTTCATGCATCAACGCCCAGGCACCGGCCATTGCTGAAGCGTCGGCCGAGTTCTGCAACTGGGCACGCGACAACAGAATGTAGCCGACGTCGCAGGCGAACGCCGCAAACGCCAACAGACCCACGATCGCAAATGCCATGATCACCAGTACCGCGCCTTGTCGGTTTCGGCTTCGGGGAAGTCTCCGCACGCTTGACATCGGTGTCCTCGTCATCAGGGAAGGGGGGGCAAATCGCCTGCGTTGTTTCGCCTCGGCCAAGCCCGTCGGTCACCGCTACGGTGGCGGCATCGCAACCATTTCAGCTTTGCGACCGACGTTCGGTTGCCGGGTTGTTCGCAGATACCCGGTCGCAATCGCCGTGCCAACGCCGCGAGGCAGCCACTCGAACGCACCCGGCTGTAACGATTGCAGCGGAGGCACCAAGCCGTGCCCCACTCTGGCACCGCGGCTGAATCGTTGCCGTCGTGGCCGGCCGTCGCTGCCATTCACGCGCCGCGTCTACGCGTCAACACCAACGGACTCAGCAGCTTATTGAAACTGTGCCTGCGGGGTCGGTGCCGGCATTGTTCCGGCCCCTGGCGGCTATGCCACTCTGTGCCGCAACGGCGCGCCAGCGTAACCTTCGGCGTTGTGCAGCACGTCGGCTGCGCGACGGCTTGCCACCTGTGCGATGCAAATTGGCGACGTCGTTGTCGACGAAATGCCACGCCGCCCGTTCGTGATGACCAACGTCACCGCGACGCCCCCCACCTCGTGTGTGCTGCGTGTGGGACTGTGCTGCGCGTGGTGCGTTGTCACGCCGGCGCCGCCGAGCTTTATGACGTATGGTTGTGATAGGGAACCTCGTCGCACTGCTCCTCACTCGGCCCACTTCGGCCTAAGTTTCGCTACCGCCGGCTGCCATGCCCGTTCGTAGAACGATCGAGTGCACAGCCAACCATCAGGGGTGACTCGATGCATCTGCCCACCACCGCGCGCCCTGCGCCTCGCCGTACCGTTTGCGTTGACGCTCGACGCCTCGGCCGCTTCACGTTCAAGTCGCTCGTCTCCGGGCCTTCGGGCACGGTGGGAAACGGCGGTGAACACGGTTGACGCGGCGCGGACCCAACGGCCACCTCCCGGCGAAGTATTGAGCCGCCGCCCAGCGCCTGCGGCCTGCAGTATCATCGTTGCGGCCGTATCAGCGCCGCGGGGTGCTCGACCATCCGAGAACGAAGATCAGTGCCAAGTCTCCTTCCGACGTGGAGAGGCCCTAGACTCGCGGCCGGGACTCACCCGTACAACCCCGCCTGGCCCGGTCAAGAGAGGATTCGCGAAAGCGCGTACGGAGCGATTGCGCCATGGGGCGAGAAAGTTGAAGCGGAGTCGCCCGCTGGCCATCCGGTCAGCCGCTCGTTCAACTGGATCGTCTTTTCGCCACCGTCGCGCTTTCGCGATCTTTTGTTCGCCACCGTGCTCCGCTCACGGTGCCAGCAATTTGTCCACGAGGAATTCGTCGGCCGACTGGTACTGGTCTGATTGTGACTCGCCCTTGATCAACAAGTGGCACTCGTGCCCCACCGAATCGGACTTCTCTTTGAGCTTCACGCCGTAGACTGGGTGATGGATGCCGTGCCCGGCGTCCTTCGATGGTAGCGTCATGTCGTTGCCGTAGGTCATCAGCAGCGGCGGGTCGTTGCCGTCGACGTGGTTGTACGGCGAGAACTCGACGTACGTGTCGTGGTGCGCGTCGTAGTTGGCCAGCGCGTCCTCAATCGTTGGCTCACCCACGGCAAAGTTGATCATGCGGTGCTGTAGCACCATCGGGCCCAACCACGGTTCGATCACCTTCGGGTCGATCGAGGTTTGGCCCGCCGCGACCGCCGCCGCCGTCACGCGTGTCGATTCACGCAGCACCGGGTCCTCGGCGTCCGGATCGGCCAGGTCGTCGTGCAGCAAAATCCACATCGACGTGCAGGCGCCCGCGCTGCCGCCGGTAAGCGCGATCCGCTCGGGATTGATGTTCCACTCCTCGGACTTGCTACGGATGAACTGAATCGCCCGGGCCGCGTCGTGCACGGGCGCCGGCAGAGGATTGTCCGGCGTGTGGCGGTAATTGACGGCGGCGTACGAGATGCCCTTGTCCAGAAACGGCTGGATGCGCGCGACGTCCTGCTTTTTGTCACCCCCGGTCCAGCCCCCACCGTGGATATACACCAGCAGCGGCCGCGGACCTTCGCCCGCGGCCGGCCAGAAGTCGAGCACGTTCGACTCGAACGGCCCGTACGAGACGTTCAATAGCGGTTCGGTTTTGGCCGCGGTGGCCTCATCGCAGCACGAATCGGCCAGGAAGCAGATCAGGGCCAGGCAAAACGCGCTGGTGACGCGCGGTGCGACGTGGGCGGGCAACAGTTTCATGGCGCTCTCCGGTCGGAATGGTATCAGCGGCCCATTGATTCTGGCCACTTTGCCGACCAAGCCTAATCGCTGCGACCGCCAACTGGCAAGTTTTGCCCCCCGTAGACACGGAGTCGGCCCGACGCCGTGGTCAGATTCTTGGGGTCAACCCTGGAATTGATTACACTCATGGGCGGGCTTCCCGGTACGCCTTAGCCCCCCTCCCACCCCGCACGCTCACCAGCCGGATCGCCATGTCGAAGCGCCTGCTGTTCTCGATCGGTCTCCTGACGGCGACACTCTGCCCGGGCGCCGCTTTGGCCGGGGCGGATGAGAATACCGTCGACGCCGGCTCCGTCGCGGCAAGCGCCGGGGACGATGAGGGCGTCGTCGCCGCCAACGCCGCCGGCATCGAGTTTTTCGAGAAGCAGGTGCGCCCGTTGTTCGTCGCGCATTGCTATGACTGTCACGGCCCGGAAGAACAGGAGAGTCGCCTGCGGCTCGACCGCTACGCCGACATCCTCACCGGTGGGGCCGCCGGCGCGGCGATCGTGCCGGGCGACGCCGCTGCCAGTCTGCTCATCGGGGCCCTGCGCTACGACAACACCGACCTGCAGATGCCACCCGACGGTCGGCTCAGCGACGCGGAGATCGCCGTG
>JAGQPT010000520.1 GCA_020426575.1 Planctomycetales bacterium | reverse complement strand
GTGTTGCGCCAGCTCCACCGGGTACGTCGAACCAGTCATCGCAGCAGAACTCGAACAATGCCGGCAATCGCCGCCGGCGATTTCTTTCACGTCCCTGATTGCTTGCGCCGTGAATGCGGACCAACGAATCGGCCGCGGCCGAGAATTGGTGCGTATCGCGCCGGCACACTACAATCATGGTTATAGCAGCAACATCCTGACCGCGTTGGAGTTTCCCACACGATGACACAAACCAAGCGATACAACCGGCGGCAGTTCATCGGCACTTCGGTGACGACCGGTGCTCTAGTGGGGCTGGCCGGCAGTGTGCTGCCGTCGAGCCGCGTACTGGGCGCCAATGATCGAATCAATATCGGCGCGATCGGTGTCGGCGGTCGGGGCCGCGGCGACCTCGACGCCGTCTCGAGCGAGAACATCGTCGCGCTTTGCGACGTCGACTCAACTCGGCTCAGCCAAGCCGCCGAGGCGCATCCCGCCGCGCAGAAGTACGTTGATTACCGCAAGCTGCTCGAGCAACCCGACATCGAGGCCGTCGTCATCGCCACGCCAGACCATCACCACGCGCCGGCGACGTTTCGCGCCTTGCGTCGTGGGTTGCACGTTTACTGCGAGAAGCCGCTCACGCACACGATCGATGAGGCCCGCCAGCTCGCGGCACTGTCGGCCGAACTCAACTTGGCAACGCAGATGGGCACGCAGAATCACCAGCACCCCAGCTACCTGCGCACGGTCGAGTTGATCAAGTCCGGCGCAGTGGGGCCAGTGCGCGAGGTGCACGTCCGTACCGATCGGCCGGGCACGTTCTGGCCGCAGGGCGTCAGCCTGCCGTCTGACACGCCGCCGGTGCCCGACACGCTTGCCTGGGACATCTGGCTGGGGCCGGCGGCCGAGCGTCCTTATCATCCGGCCTACGTGCCGTTCAAATGGCGCGGCTTTTGGGACTTCGGCTGTGGCGCGATTGGCGACATGGCCATCCATCTGATGGATCCCGCCTACTGGGCGCTCGACCTCTACGGCCCGGTGCGCGTGTCGACCGAAGGCTCGGACCCGTCACCCGTCAGCGGGCCCACCTGGATGATCGTGAAATACGAATTTGGCCCCCGCGGCGATTTGCCTGCCTGCGACGTCTTCTGGTACGAGGGCACGGCCACGCCGCGTGCCGACGTCGCAGACATCCTCCCGGAGAACGGCTCGGTGTTCATCGGCGACGAGGGAACGCTCGTCGTCAACCATGGCGAGATGCCCCGGTTGTTGCCCGAGGAGAAGTTTGCCGATTTTGAAGGTCCCGCGCCGTTTCTGCCGACGTCTCCCGGGCACCATCTACAGTGGATCGAGGCTTGTAAAACGGGCAGCCCCACCGGCAGTTCGTTCGACTATGCCGCGCCGTTCACCGAGATCGTGCTGTTGGGCAACGTCGCCTATCGAACCGGTGCGGCCATCGAGTGGGATCCTGCGACGGGCCAGGTAACGAACATGCCAAAGGCCAACGAATATCTCAGCAAGGAGTACCGTCCCGGCTGGGAAATCTGAACCGTTGCAGATGAGAACGACCGAGTTGTGGAAATAGAACTCTCACAATGCTGTCTTTGGGGCTGGGGAGACAGACTTGTGCATGGGACGCGGATGATGTGGCGGTTATCTTGATGATAGTACCGATGAACGCCGACGTCTGGTTTAGCTCCTTGTTTCAGTCGAGTAGCGACGAATAGGAACCCGACTGTCGCGCGGCGTGGCGCACCGAACGCGCGTACTGTTCTCAAACGTATTCATGCGCAAGATCGGCTCGCGTCTGGCGAAGTCTATGTTGTCGCCGGCGTTCGAATACCGCGCGTGGTTGACCCGCTTCACGACACTATCTCGTTTCATGTCGACCAACACACCGACCACCGCTCGCCTCACCCCCGAGGCGTTTCGCGCTGAACTTGCCGCCCTCGACGTTCGTGAAGACAACTATGCCACGCGCGTCGTCGACCTGGTATTGGCGCTCGGACGCGTCGACGGCGTGAGTGATCTGCACCTGTTGCCGACCCACGCGGGACTCGAGGTGCGTTGGCGGTTGGATGGTGTGCTTGCATCGCTGGCCAGCTTGCCCGCCGAACTGGCCGGAAACGTGATCGCGCGCCTCAAGGTGCTGGCCGGTTTGCTCACCTATCGTACTGACGTGCCGCAGGAAGGTCGGCTGCACGGCTACGCATCGGCCGCCGCTGCGGCGGGGCCCATCGCCAGCGACGTTGACATGCGGTTGGCGACCTGCCCGACCGTCCTTGGCGAGAAAGCGCTCATTCGGGTGTTTCCGCTGATGTCGCGCCATACCAGGCTTGACGGACTGGGCTATCCGGCCGACATAGCTGCCTGGCTCGAACGAACGGTCCACTCATCGGCCGGAGTCGCGCTCATCTGCGGCCCGGCTGGCAGCGGCAAGACGACCACGCTCTACGCCGCGCTCGGTGAGATCACCGCATCGGCGACGCCTTTGCGCAGCGTCGTCTCGCTGGAGGATCCGGTCGAGCGGCCCATCGACGGTGTTGCCCAAACTGAGATCGACGAAGGGGGCGCAATTGACATGGCTTCCGGGCTAAAGTACCTGCTGCGGCAGGATCCGGAAGTCATCATGGTCGGCGAAATCCGCGACCGCGACTGTGCGCGGCTTGCCTTTCAGGCGGCACTGACCGGACACCTCGTGCTCAGCAGCTTCCACGCCGGTAGTGCCGCTGAGGCGATTGTGCGGCTGGGCGACATCGGCGTCGACGGTTATCTGCTGCGAAGCGGGCTCGTGGGCATCGTCTGCCAACGGCTCGTCCGCCGGCTCTGTGAATGCGCCGAGACCGTGACCGATGGGGGCGATCTGCTAGGTCTCGACGTCAGCACGGCCCGGCAGGCAACGGGCTGCGGGGCGTGCCGGGGGACCGGGTACCGAGGCCGACTGCCGATTGCCGAACTGCTCGTCGCCGATGTCGCCATGCTTGCCGAGCGCGAAACTGCTGCGATCAGGCGATTGGCCGGCCAGCGGGGCATGGCTGACCATGCTGCACGTGCCCGCCAGGCCGTCGAAGCCGGACTGACGAGCCCCGCCGAGGTACGACGCGTCTTTGGCTTCGATGATCGGCAATCTGACGGCTGATAAATGACGAGTGACCGAGCAATCTCTCTCGCGTTTGAACCATCCGTCGTGCCGTTGCGTAGCCAGACGGCGGTGGTGCGAACAACGCGCTCGCCAGACACAACAAGTCGGCCACTGTGACCGAAGGGGGCGGGATGCCGCCAGACGAAATCAATATCACCCGCAAGGGCATCGACGCGTCGGTGCCGACCGACGCCGGAGGCGGCCATGCCCTGCGATCTGCGGCACTTTCCGTCGACGAATTGGTTGCCGTCTGCGAAGAACTGGCGTCGCTGGATCGGGCTGGGTTACCGCTCGTGCCGGCTCTGCGCCGATCGAGCCGCGACGTTTCCCGGCGGCTCGATCGGGTGCGTGGCCAACTTGCCGATGAACTGGCCCGCGGTCGCCCGTTGAGTGAAGTTGCCGCCACGATGTTGGCCGGTCACAGTCGAGGGGGAGGCGTCTTGAGGGCGGCGCTGACGACCGGGCTCGAGGCGGGGCGACCGGCCGAGGCACTGGAGACCTACGTCCGCGCCGTGCAAGAACTCGGCGAGACCCGCTCGATGATCGCGCGGGCGAGCATCTACCCGATATTTGTGATGTTGCTTGCCTGCGTGCTCTTTTGGCTGCTCAGCGTTGATGGCGGACCGTTTTCCCGACTCGTTGCGACGTACACGGACATGGGCTTTTCGCCACCCTGGCTGTTGGCCGTTGCCAGCGACTATGGGGCGGTCATCGCGATTGGCGGCATGGTTTGTATCGGCCTGTTAATGGTGTGGCTGGTCGTCTGGTGGCGCCGAGGCGCAGCAATTGGCCCCGTCGGTTGGGGGGCCAACGCGGTGTTTGCCGTCGTGCCCGGCTGGGGGGCGTTTATCCGCCGCGCAAGTCGCACTTGCGCCGTGCGGATGTTCGGCTGTCTATTGGAAAACAATGTGCCGCTCGATATCTGCCTTCAACAGTCCGCCGTGTTGTGCAGCGACCGCCGCGACCGCCAATGGGCCGAGCGAGCCGCCGCATCGTTACAGGCCGGAACGCTCCCCCCCCTGGCGCTCGCCGACAGCCCCCTGATACCGGCGACCGTCGTCTGGTGGCTCTCGGGCAAAGAGCCTCCCCGCGCCATCGGCCAGCGGATTCGCCGGTTCAGCGATCAAGAGTTCGAGCGATTGGCGCAGCGCGCCCAGTTGCTGCAGTCGGTCGGCCCCGTGCTGGCCACCGTGGCCGTGGGGGTGACGGCCGGCCTTTGTTATGGGCTGACGATATTCGCACCTTTGTATTCACTACTGCAACACTTTGCCGGACCGCTGTGACGGGCGCCAAGTTCCTCGCGACACGTACACAGGACGCGTCGCGCATTTGCATCCATCCTGCGCGCACATACCGACCAATGACGTCGACCGACGGCAATACGAAAAACGCTTCGACGCAGCACGCGACCGTTTCGGAGCCATCATCGCCTGCGGAACTCGCGGCGGCGCTGCGCGCGGTCGGCGCCGAGGCTGGTCTGGCCCGATGGCACCGTTCGCTGGGAGATTTGGCCGATCGGGTCGACGGCGGCATGGCGCTCGACGAGGCGATCGCCACGAGCCAAGCAAAGCTGCCTCGTGGTGTTGGCCAATTGCTGGGTACCGCGGCGCGTCGCGGCCAGCTGGGACCGGTGTTGGCCAGTCTATGCGATTTGGCTCGACGCCGCAGGGCCCGTAGCGAACAACTCGCGTCGACTTTCATTTACCCGGCCGTGTTGATGCTCTTGGCCCTTGTGGTGGGAATCATTGTGACGTTCTATGTCCGCCCCGAAATTGCGTCGACGCTTCTGGTTGGCAAAAACTCCCTTGTCGAAGACTTCGGGATACTTCCCCCGTCTTGGACCTTAGTCAAAACGTCTTACATCGACGCCAATTGGCTGCACGAACGCCAGCCCTGGCCGATCGTGTTCGCCTTTGCGGGCTTATTCGGCGTTTGTCTGGTCGGGGCCGTCTCGCGTACTGCCGCTCCGGCGTTGTTTGACCGTCTTTGTGGCTGGGTGCCGATCGTGGGGATGTTGCTGCGTCGTGCTCACCAGGAACAGTGGTGTCGGCTCGTCGGCCTGTTGGCCTCGCTCGGTCGGCCCATGGAAGAAGCCGCTGAGACGTCGGCCGCCATCCTGCCTCCGGGCGAAGTGGCCCGGTCGATGCATGAAGTCGGCCGGCGACTGCGCCAAGGAGACACGTTCACGCACGCCCTGGTTGCCGCGACACGACTGCCCGCCACGGCCGTCGCCGTGGTCGCCTGGGGAGAGACGAATCACCAGATCGCCGATGCCCTCGGCGCCGTCGGCGACCTGCTTGCCGGCGATGTCGAGGCACGCATGGAAATGCTCAAGAACGTCGTGGGACCACTCATCCTCGTGTTTGTCGCCGGATTCGTAGCTTCGTTCGTCTCAGCCGTCATCGAATCACTTTATATCCTGATCCATCTAATTGAAGCCCTGTCTTGACTTTGCAGTATAGACCGTTCGCTCCCACGCCTAGGCATTCACCGTCGCAATGATCACCCTCCGCTTCGTCTTGTTGGGCGTCTGCATCTGGCTGGCCACGGTGATGGCCAGTGGTCGCACGGCCTACAACCCGATCGCGCGTGTGCTGCGGGCGCTGGGAGCGTTTTTGACGGTCTTGGGTTTGTTGGGCCTGTTCGTCGGGATTTGGTCGCCCGGCGGACTTCTGCTCGCTGTCCCACTTGGCGCCGTGTTGGTGTTCGCCCTGATCAACTATTGGCGGCGCCGCCATGAGGCGATGCAGGACTCGCTGCTGAATCTGGTCACGCTCGCGGCCCGGCGCAACATTCCCCTTGTGCCGCTCGCCCAGGCCTTTGCCCAGGACGCGCCCGTCTGGGCACAATGGCCCACCAGAACGTTTGCCCGACGGCTTGACGAGGGACACAGCCTGCTCACGGCGACGCGCGCAGCGTTCGGGTTGCTTCCCCGACAGACGACGACGGCAATTCAAGTCGGCGAAAGTTTGGACGCCTTGCCCGAATGCCTTGACGTCTACACCCGCGCCAATCGTAACGATCGGGAAATCGACGGCCGCGTCAGCAACGTCTTGGGCTACCTGCTGATTGTGTTGCTGACGATCGTGGCCACCGGGTTGCTCCAGTTGTTCATGGCTTGGCGGATCATGCCCGAGTTCATAAAGATCCTCGACGATTTTGCGCTGATGCCCCCTGCGCCGACCGAAGCGTACGTCGAAGTATTTGATAACACATTCATGTACTACATCCCGTTGGTGCTCTGTGCAGCGCTATTGACGGTTGCCGTGGCAGCCGCGTGGATATGTCACCTGGCAGCCAGTCTCGGCATGGTACCGTTTGCCATTGCCGGGTCGTTCCGTAAGGGTAGCGAGATAGCACTGGTGCTGCAGTTGTTGGGCCTGGCCGTCCGGCGGCAACGCAGTGTCGACACGGCGTTGGCGGCGCTGGCTGATTCGCATCCCCTGGCCCACCTGCGCGGCCGCCTCCGTGGGGCATCGCTCGACATTCGCTTGGGAGTCGACCCCTGGCAAAGTTTGGCACAGCGGCGAATACTCCGGAGCGGCGACGTGGACTTTCTTCGGTCCGCGAGCCAGGCGGGTAATCTGCCCTGGGCGCTCGACGAGTTGGCCCGGCGGCGTGCTCGTCGTTCCAATCGGCTCTTACTTTTTGGGCTGCGCACATTTGCCGTCATTTGCTTCGTCGTCGTCGCCGCGCAGGTCGTTTTTTACGCCATCGCCGGTTTCGCACCCATCGTCAGTATCATCGAGGCGGTGGCGTGAAACGTACAACGGCATTCACGACCGAGCGCTATATCCGTCCCGCACAGGGAGTAGTTGCCCGGGAACGCCGCGCCGTGACGATGCTCGAAGTGATCTCGGCGCTGGCCGTGCTCGGCGCGCTGACCGTCGTCTGTGCTCAGATGCTCACGCTCTTGCGCGGTCAGCGAACGGTCGCGGTGCGCCGGCAGGTGGCGTTAGTCGAAGTCCAAAACGCCCTGGAACGACTTGTGCGTGCGACAACCGAACAGGGCGATCGCCACAACCAGCGCGAAGAGCAGTCACTCGCGCCGCCCGTCGCCGAACTATTGCCGCACGGGCGAATTGTGACCCGTGTTGAGCCAATGGACGCGGCAGGCCGTGTTCCCGCCGGTCGGCGACTAACAGTCGAAATTCATTGGCAGCTCGCATCGGGTGAGCCGGCGGCGCCCGTACGTCTCACGACGTGGCTATACGCCCGCCCCGACGTCGACACCGGCCAGTCGTCGGTTACCGGCCCTTCTTTGCCGGGGCCGGGTGTGGAGGACGCCCCATGACGAACGCAAACGTGCTACATCGCTACCGATGCGAACCTCGGCGGCTGGGTTTTACATTGGTCGAAATGCTTGTCGCGACCGCCACGACGAGCGTGATCTGCACGCTGGCCGTGTCGTTGATGGTCGCGATGTTTCGTGCCGAGCAACTGCAATCGCGCGACGTCCACCAGCGTGGCGCCATCCAACGGCTTGGCGGCCAGTTCCGTCGCGACGTACATGCGGCCTGGTCGGTCGAACCGCCGGTGCCCGATGACGAAACGTTGCTGCGGCTCGCACTCGGTGACGTTCCAGGTGACGGAGTCGTCGTCACCTATCGAAGAGTCGGCACATCGATCGTTCGCGAAGTGCAGCAGTCCGACAATGTGGCGCGACGTGAAACGTTCACGCTGAGTAAACCGTGGCTGGCATCGGTTGACACGCCGTCGGGTGAGACGCCCGTCGGTTTGTTGCGACTATCGTTTGACTGCGTCTCCGAGCTCGAACACGCCGCCGCACCGCTGCATTGGCGGTTCGAAGCGGCACTGGGGGCCGATCACCGGCTCGATAGTCTGACAGCACCGACGCGAGAAATGGACGTACGACCTTGAAGACGCAACCGACGACAAAAACGATTCGGCAACACCGGCGCGCTGGTGGGCAACGTGGCGTGGCGCTGATGTTCGTGCTGATTGCCGTCGTCGTGGTGACCGCGCTGGGCGCGGCCCTGGTGCGAGCCATGTTGATCGAAATCCGGCAGTCGCGCATCGATGAGTGGGCGGTCCAAGCCGACTGGTTGGTCACGTCCGGCGCCCAACGAGCCGCCGCCCAACTTGCCGCCGACCCGGACTACCGAGGCGAAACGTGGCAAATTGCGGCCGCCGAGCTCGACGGTCGTCACGCCGCCGTCGTTGAGATCGCCGTCCATCGATCGGCGGACGTCTCTGACGGCTCCGATGCGACCAGGAACGTCGCGGTTACCGCGCGGTATCCTCACGACGCGACGGTCTTCGCAACTTGCCGTAAGGCTTTCAATGTATCGACTCAATCCATCGCATCTCAGAGCCGGGAGGACGTGCCATGAACGGCACTAGGCGAAGTATCGGTACGGAACGCGGGTTCACGCTTGTCGAGCTGCTCGTCGTGATTGCCATCATCGGCATTCTCATCTCGCTGTTACTCCCGGCCGTGCAAGCGGCGCGCGAAGCGGCACGGCGATCCTCTTGCGCGAACAACCTTCGGCAACTCGGCCTGGCCCTGGCGAACTACCAAGGTGCGCACACGGTCTATCCACCCGGCACCGTCAACCCGACCGGTCCGATATCGAGCGCTCCCCAGGGGTACCACGTCAGTTGGATCGTGCAGATCCTCCCCTTCGTCGAACAGCGCAATGCATACAACAACGTCGACTTCTCCGTCGGCGTCTATAATCGCAAGAACAAACCTGTCTACGACTTACCGCTCGTCTTGGTCCGTTGTCCATCGTGGGGGGGCACGAACGTGGCCAACGCGTCGAACTACGCCGGTTGTCACCACGATGTCGAGGCCCCGATCGATACTACGAACAACGGGCTGTTGTATCTCAACAGCGCTATTGGACTGGAGGACATGACCGACGGGTCATCCCAGACGCTGCTTCTGGGTGAGAAGGCAATCGAACCTGCCGAACCGGGGTGGATGTCCGGCACGCGGGCGACCCTTCGCAACACGGGTTATCCCCCCAACGCCGCACCACCGGCGACGCCGTCGGTGGGAGGTGGAACTACGGGCGACGGTGGCGCACCTGATGCCGAACTGGGTGGCAAACCTGGCGGCCAGGCCGACGGCAGTAGTGACGGCGGGGAAAACGCGCCGACGCACGTCTCCCCCAGTTCACCGCTCTACGTCGGTGGCTTTGCCAGCGCCCATCCCGGCGTGATAGTTACTACCTTTGGTGATGGTGCCGTAAAGACGCTCTCCAACAGCATCAGCCAAACCGTGTTCACACAACTCGGAAATCGAGCCGATGGAAAACTCCTCGACGAAACCCAGTATTGACGCCGGCCCGGGGGAATCGCCCTTTCTCGCTGCTGGGCGCCGCCGGCGCGGTTCGCCGGTCAACGAGCTCCGCGACGTCGGCCACAGCACTCGAGTCGCCGACATTATCGTGCTCACCGTCGTCGTGGCAGTGTTGTTTGCCATTGCGGTTGGACCTGCTCAGGCGAGCGCCTTCGACACGCCGTTCGAGGCTGTGACACTGCCGGTGCGCCTTGGTGTGGTCGCACTTTGCTTTTTCGTCGGACTCTGGGCCACGATCATCGTGCTGCGAAGCGCGTTGGCGGCGCTCTCGGGGGGAATCGTCGGTGCGGCACTCGGCGCGGCTTTGCCGATGTTGCTTTGGCATCCGAACGCCAACGATTCTGTGATGACCGGAAGTGGGGTGCTGCTCCTTGTCGGTGGCGTGCTCGGCGCGTTGCGGCTGAGCAGTGCATCGGCGCGGGCTGGCGCTCATGCGGACTTCTCGGCACCGCACGACGATTGACAGTGTTGTCAGTCTTCGCCGCCCCGACAGCACCGTTAACGCCCCTTCGACGAGACGACCGGGGACTGGACACCGCCGGTCGGTTCTGGGACCTTCTTATCCACCAACCAAAAGCGTGGGTCGCGGACCAGGAGGTCACTATGAGCCTGCAAGTGCGCTGGCTGGCGAGCGCACCGACGAGTTGCCTGCACGCAGTCGATGCACAGCTTTCCGGTCGTGCGCTCGTCGATGATGCGCTTCGCGACGCGATCTCGGCACCGGCCGAGCGTTTGGCCCAGTTGATGGTGGCGGCAGGCACGGAGCGCCAACTTTTCATGCGCCACGCGCTGCCACTTTCGGCCGGCATGGACCTTAACCGACTGTTGGCCGAAGTCGTGCTTCGCAAAACGATTGGCGGCGAACGGACGGCGGTCGTGCTGGACGACTTCTCAAATTGTTTCGGCGAATTGCGCCGTGCCTACCAACGCGTCCGTGGCGACGTCGTCCAGCAACTCGAAATCCGTAGCCAGCCGCTGCGCCAGTTGTGGGATGCCCGCGGCACAGGGCTCGTCGGCGGTGTGGCCCGCGCGACCGAGGCGGGGCTGATCCCCGACGCGGTCGACGTCGTCGCGGTCGATCCGGCCACGGGGGGCGGTGGCGGAGCCCACCTGCTTTATAATTCGCTGCGGATCGAGGCCGTGCTCGCCAATCCCCTCGACGCACTCCCCGAGACGGCGCGGATCGCTTGGCTCGTCTCACAACTCAACCTCGACTGTCCCTCCTTCCAGGGAACGCTTGCGCCGTTGCGGGCGGCCCAGTGCGGCGCGCTGGCCATGATTCCGACCACGTTGTTTGCCGCCGAGGATGTCGAGCTGGCGCGACTCGACCCGGCGACGACCGAGTTGGCCGTCACCCACTGGGCCGGTGACCCATCGGCCCCCCATTGCGACGCGGCCGCCACCGCCCGCACGCTGCTTGACTGGTGGAACGTCTATCAGTCGAGCCGTCCGGCCTGGGGTGTGGCGCTGGCGGCATTGGATCAGATGTTGGCGGCGTGACATCCCGCCGGTCGGTCCGTTGCAGCGCACCACGCGCTCACACCGTGTATCATGTAATTCGTCCTGCCCGAATCGAGCCTTTGGTTCGCCCGATCCCACCGCACCGTTCTGGGGAAATGCTCGTGAACAAGTCGCTTCAGCACGTCGCGTTGTTGGTAGTCGTCGTGGTTGTGTCCCTGTCACTGAGCGCCCGGGCAGAGAACTGGCCTGGGTGGCGGGGACCTCGTGGCGACGGATCAAGTCTCGAAACAGACTTGCCCGTCCACTGGGACGCCGATGACGGCATTGTCTGGAAAGTTGCGATCCCCGGTCGCGGCCACTCGTCGCCGATCGTTTGGGGTGACCGTATCCTGATGATCACGGCCGTGGAGGAGGCCGAAGACCGTGTGTTGGTGTGTCTCGACCATGACGGAAAACTGCTCTGGCAGCGCACGATCGTCCACGCGCCGTTGGAAGGAAAGCACCCCTTTAACAGCTATGCCTCGGGCACTCCGGTCACTGACGGCGAGGGCGTCTTCACGGCCGTGCTCGATCAGTCGGAGATGCTCGTTTCACGCTATTCACTCGACGGTGAGCCAGTCTGGGAGGTGCGGCCCGGCACCTTTTCCAGCAAACACGGTTTCTGC
>JAGQPT010000047.1 GCA_020426575.1 Planctomycetales bacterium | reverse complement strand
GACGTCGCAAGATTTCGCCTGAGGCGTCATGCCCGGCGCCGTTGCGTGGCGGCGTCAGTGAGACGTGATCACGTGTCGCGTGAGGTGGCCGAGGATGTCGCGGACCGAGACGATGCCGGCGATGCGATGCTCGTCGAGGATAGGGACGTGGCGATAGCCGCCCACGTCCATGCGGTGCAGGGCAAAGGCGATTTTGTCGTCGAGTTTGAGGGTCTCGGGGGAGGAGGTCATGAACTCGCTCACCGGACGATCGAGCAGGTCGGCGTAGCGGACATTCAGCCGCATTAGGGCGTCGCGTTCGCTGAAAATTCCCACGATCTCATCGTCCTCAACAACGAGCACGCAGCCAACCGAGTTGTCGACGAGCACGTGCAGCACGTCGCCGATGGGGGCGCTCGGCGCGACAATCGTCGGTGATTGGGGGGGGAGTACGCGGATCGGGTCTCCCAGCACGCCGGCGTCTTCGTACGAGGTTGGTTGCGCGTTGGCCACCTCGGCCAGCGACGAACCACACGCCTCACAGACGTCGACGCCCGCGATGTTCTGTTGCCCGCAGGATGGACAGACGGTCATTGGATGGTCCAGGTTTCGCCGGAGTGGAATAATTTTTCCAGGCTGCCTTCACCCTTGGCCTTGGTCACCTCTTCCACCTGTTCGTTGATCAGCGCGTCATAGCGGGGCTGATCGATGGCGCGATAAACGCCAATCGGCTCGGGAAATTCCGGATAGTTCATCCGGCTGAGCAGGTATGCCAGCGTCGGCTCTGGCGCCTGTTCGTCGTGGAACAACAGGTCGTCTTCCGTGATACCTTTGCCGAGTTCGACCACCTCGGGATCCATGCCGTTCAGCCGGATACCCTTTTCACGATTCTTACCGAAGATCATCGGCTTGCCGTGTTCGAGTTCGAGCGTGGCGTCGGACTTGGTCGCGCGGTCGGTCGTGTGGCTGAACGCGCCGTCGTTGAACACGAGGCAGTTCTGATACACCTCGACGAACGACGTACCACGATGTTCCGAGGCCCGCTTGAGCACCATCCCCAGGTGTTTGATGTTCACGTCGATCGACCGTGCGACGAACGACGCCTCGGCCCCGATCGCAATCGAAAGCGGATGCAACGGATTATCGATCGCGCCGACCGGTGAACTCTTGGTCACCTTGCCCAGCGGCGAGGTGGGTGAGTACTGACCCTTGGTGAGCCCGTAAATGCGGTTGTTGAACAGGATGATGTTGATGTCGAGGTTGCGGCGAATGGCATGAATGAGATGGTTGCCGCCGATGCTCAGGCCATCGCCGTCGCCGGTGATCACCCAGACGTTCAAGTCGGGGCGGGCCACCTTGAGTCCAGTGGCGACGGCCGGCGCGCGGCCGTGGATCGAGTGCATGCCGTAGGTGTTCATGTAGTAGGGGAACCGGCTCGAACAGCCGATGCCTGAGATGAACACCGTGTTTTCCTGCGACGCGCCGACCTGGGCGAGCGTCTTCTTCATCTGTGCAAGGATGGCGTAGTCGCCGCAGCCGGGGCACCAGCGCACGTCTTGGTCGCTGGCAAAGTCACTTGCGGTGAGAACGGGGAGCGCGGAGCTGGTCATGTCGATGTGGTGGCAGTTGCCTGTCTGGGGATGGATGTGCCAAGCATGTCGCCGATCTTCTCGACGACTTCGCCGACGGAAAACGGTTTGCCCTGGACCTTGTTCAGCCCGACGGCGTCGACAAGGAATTCGCTGCGGAGCAACATCCGCAACTGGCCCAGGTTGAGTTCGGGTACGAGGACCTTGTCGTAGTTCGAGAGAATGTCGCGCAGGTTAGCCGGGAACGGGTTCAGATAGCGGAGGTGCACGTGGGCGACCGATTCGCCTCGGGCCCGCATTCGTCGAGTGGCGGTGGCCAGGGCGCCGAACGTGCCTCCCCAGCCGACCACCAGCAGCCGGCCACTCTCGGGACCGTCAACGGCTTGGGGCGGAAGATCCTGGGCAATCCCCGCTACCTTGCGTTGCCGCAGATTGACCATCCGTTGATGGTTGGCCGGGTCATAGCTGACGTTGCCCGTGACGTCCTGTTTTTCCAGACCGCCGAGCCGGTGCATCAAGCCGGGTGTGCCCGGGATCGCCCAAGGCCTTGCCAACCGCTCATTGCGGGCGTAGGGGTGAAACGGCTTGCCGTTGGCAATTGGCCCCGGGTGTTTGACCTCGATCTTGGGCAGTTCGTCGATCGCCGGAATCCGCCACGGCTCCGAACCGTTGGCGATGTAACCGTCCGTCAACAGGATCACCGGGGTCATGTACTCGACGGCCAACCGCCAAGCTTCTTGGGCGCAATCGAAACAGTCGGCCGGACTGCGGGCCGCAATCACCGGCAACGGGCACTCGCCGTTGCGGCCGAACATCGCCTGCAGCAAGTCGGCCTGTTCGGTCTTGGTGGGCAGACCGGTGCTGGGACCACCACGTTGGACGTTGACGACGATCATCGGCAACTCGGTCATGACGGCCAGACCGATCGCTTCGCCCTTGAGCGCGATGCCTGGTCCGCTGGAACCGGTCACTGACATGGCCCCGGCGAAGGCGGCACCGACGACTGAGGTCATGGCCGCGATTTCGTCCTCGGCCTGGAACGTACGGACGCCGAAGTTTTTGTGTTTGGCCAGTTCGTGGAGGATGTCGCTGGCCGGGGTGATTGGATAGGTGCCGTAGAAGAGCGGCGTAGCGCTCTGCTTCGAAGCGGTGACCAACCCCATGGCGGTCGCTTCGTTGCCGGTGATGTTGCGATACGTGCCTGGGGGCAGCTCTGCGCGAGCGACACGATACTGTGAATCGAACGCTTCAGAGGTCTCGCCGAAATGATAACCCGCCTTGAGCGTGCGTCGGTTCGCTTCGGCCACGGCCGGCTTCTTACCGAACTTGCGTTCGATGAACCTGAGCGTGGGGTCGAGCGGCCGATCATACAGCCAGTACACGAGGCCCATGGCGAAGAAGTTTCGGCAACGGTCGGCCTCCTTGACCGAAAGGCCAAGACCGTCGACCGCCGCACGTGTGATCTTCGTCATGTCGACAGTGAACAACTGGTAGCCGTCGAGGCTACCGTCTTCGAGCGGATTGACGTCGTAACCGGCCTGGGCAAGTTCCTTTGATTGAAACTCGCTGGAGTTGACGACGAGGATGCCTCCCGGCACGAGATCGTCGAGGTTTGTCGCCAGCGCGGCGGGATTCATCGCCACGAGCGCGTCGACGGAATCGCCCGGCGTGTAAATCTCTTTGCTGGCGAAGTGCAGTTGGAAACCGCTGACACCGGCCTTGGTGCCTCGCGGAGCGCGAATCTCGGCGGGGAAGTCGGGCAGCGTGGCAATGTCGTTCCCCACGATTGCCGAGGTATTGGTCAGTTCGGTGCCGGCCAGCTGCATGCCGTCACCCGAGTCGCCGCAAAATCGGACGGTTGCTGAGTCCAGATCGCAGACAGGCTTAGCCGACTTGGTTGTCGTGGACATCGAATTATCTGCTTTTACACGCGATTCAAGAGGTTAGTGACAACGTCGCGCCGCTGGTGCACTCGACCGCGGACATGTTCGTCACGTTGTTAGATACGACCGCAGTTCCGTAAACGATCGCTGAAGGCGGGATTTTTGGGTGGGCTCCACTCTCTAAATAGTTGCCAGGTGTCAAAGGTGCAATGGTCACCATTACCAAATGTCGCTGTTGCCAATGTCGCTGGTTGCGGGGCATCAAGTCGCCGGGGAACGGCGTGCTCTTCGCACGGGCTAGGAACCTTCACGTTCCTGCATGATGGGATCGGGCACGGGAGGCAAGTTGTAAACGGCTTGCGGAAAGTGCTGGACCAGGTAGTGGATCACGGTCGACACCTTGACGATGCCGATAGCCGCTCCGTTGGCATCGATGATCGGCAGCCGCCGATAACCGCCGGAGAACATCTGGCGAATGGCGTCGCCGACGGTGGCGTCGGGCCCAATGGTCGAGGGCGTGTCGATCATGACGTCGGAAATCGGCACGTCGAGACTGTCGCCGCGCGCCATCAACCGCAACGCGTCGCGCTCCGTGAAGATGCCCTGCAGGCGGCGATGGTCGCAAATCAACACACTGCCAGTGTTGCGCTTCTTCAGCAGCGCGAACACTTCGCGAACCGTCGCGCTGGCCTCGACGCAAACTGGAGTGGTTAGTGCCTCGCCCACCGATTCGGTGTTCAGGCTCGACTCGAAATCCACGATCTGTTTCCTTGGGCCAACCCGGGACCCACGCGAGCACCAGCGTGTCGACTTAGCCTCGCCAAGGCGGAGCCGTGACTGAGACCGTATCGCGATCACATGCCGCAAATTCGGCAACGAGTGTCGTTTCCTGCGGAACACCCGGAGGAATCACACACACCCTTGATAAATGTACCACGGCGGGCCCGCGCGTTAAACTCCAGTTATCCGTTTTTTAGCTGCCAGTCCGTTCAGTCACGATCATCGCTCCCGTCCCCCTTTTGGCCGCCTCAACGAATCGCCGCCGCCCGGCTCGGCCGCGCCCTTCAGGAGGATTCGTCCGGATCCGTAGGGCCCACCAGGTCCTGACTGCCTTTGACGTAAAACTTGGAAAGATCGATTCCGCCCCGCTGTTCGTCCTCGAGCATCTTGATGCGTCGCTCCAGGCGGTCCAACTTGCGGGACACTTGAACAAGCGTAACCGCCGAGGGGTTCTCCACCGCTGGTCGGGGGACGGTCGGATAGCCCAACTGACGCTCCAAGGCCGAGAACAGGAAGAGCGGGTCCTTGTGACGGTTCGACATGGCGATTTTCCCTTCGCTCGAACCAAACAGCACGGGCTGTGTGGGTTCGGCCGAAAGCCCCCGCCGCTTTTGCTGCTCCCAGTAGTAGGCACTGCGGACATAGATCAGGTCGGCCACGTCGATCACGCCCAACCGACTTCGCAGCGATAGCACCCAGGCCCGCCAATCTTCGTCGAAGATCGGGTCCCCCGAGATAGCGACCAGCCCCGGGTCGTAACCGAGCCGATTGCGGCAGATGGCCTCGAACTGATAGAGGAAAACGCCGGGCTCGGTGGGTGTGCCGCTGCGGTATTCGGCTTCCTTGCGAAGAATCTCCAGGGCGAGGTTGAAGTCGAAACGGCCTCGTTCTTGCTCGGCTTCCTGGATCAGGTAGGTTTGAAATGGGGTGAAGTAGTGTTGCAGCCGGGCCATTGCCGAGGAAAACACCCCCTGCAGCTTGAGTTCGCTCACCATGAAGTCGATCGCCATCGGCAGCTTCGTCGTGGCAAGGACTTCATCCTTCAGGGCCAACAGGACGTCTTGCGTGGCCCGCTGCTGTTGCCCCCGCTCGGCTAGCACCCGGAAAAAATGGGCCTGCTCGATGTACTCCTCACGAGGTAGTTGCATGACTGGCTTACGACTCGCTCGCTCGGCAGGGGAAGCAGTGCTCGCGCCGTGTGGCCCACGGTTCGTGACGGCCCGACCGCCTGACGCCCGCAGCGCGATACGTTTATACTACGATGGAGCGGGCCGACAGCATACCGAACTAGCCCGTGGCCTGGATCGTTCGAAACCCGGATCCAAGGATGGCCGGCCCGATCGCGGAGCAAGTGACCGATGAGCAAACACTTCTCGACCATCGAAGCCGCCGTCGCAGCGATCGCACGGGGCGAGATAATCATCGTCGTCGACGCCGAAGACCGCGAAAACGAGGGGGATTTCGTCTGTGCCGCCGAATTGATCACGCCGGAGATCGTCAACTTCATGATCATGCAGGGGCGTGGTCAACTCTGCGTGCCATTGCTGCCGGAAGACTGCGAGCGGCTCAAGCTGGCACCCGTCGTCGATACGAACACCGCACCGCTGCAGACGACCTTTACCGTGCCGATCGATCACCACACGGCCAAGACCGGGATCACGGCTCAGGAACGGGCCACCACGATCCTCGCCGCCGCCGACGCCGCCAGCAGACCAAGCGAGTTCGTCCGCCCGGGACACGTCTTCCCCATCATGGCCAAGGAGGGCGGTGTGTTGCGTCGGGCCGGACACACCGAGGCGTCGGTCGACCTCGCCCGCATGGCGGGGTTACGACCCGCCGGTGCCGTCTGCGAAATCCTCGACGAGACGGGTGACCGGGCTACGCGGGACCAACTGCTCGCACTGGCCGAGACTCATGGCCTCGAAATCATCTCGATCGAAGAGTTGATCCGCTATCGCCGCCGCCAAGAGAAACTGGTGTATCGCCTGGGCGAAGCCGACCTGCCCACGCGCTATGGGCCGTTTCGCATCATCGCCTACGGCGTGAAGTACGAGGCGGCCCAACCGATCGTGCTGGTGATGGGCGACCTCAGCAAGGTGACGGTACCGTTGGTACGCTTACACTCGTCGTGCTTCACCGGCGACCTGCTCGAATCGTTGCGGTGCGACTGTGGCGACCAGTTGCACATGGCCCTGAAGATGATCAGCAGCGAGGGCGCCGGCGTGCTCGTTTATTTGCCGCAGGAAGGCCGCGGCATCGGGCTCGTTGAGAAGATCAAGGCGTACGCCCTACAGGATGATGGGCTCGACACGGTCGAAGCGAACCACGCCCTGGGTTTCAAGGCCGACACCCGCGACTACGGCATTGGCATCCAGCTGCTCAAGGACCTCAACCTGACGAAAGTGCGTCTGCTGACGAATAATCCGAAGAAGACCGACGCGTTCATCTACGGCGGCTTCGACCTCGAAGTGGTCGATCAAGTGCCCATCCTGCCACCGGTCAACGAGCATAACCAGCGTTATCTGGCCACGAAGCGTGAGAAGATGGGTCACCGGCTGCCCCGTTCCTTCGACGAACTGTCGCCCGGCTCGAAATGAGCGCCGTGCTCGCTCTTTTTGCCGCACGATTCTTGCGCCGAGGGGCAGTTCGCCTCGGGCGAGACGCCGTGCCTGGCCAGTTTTTGCCCGGTCCCGATTTGTGACCTATGGTTGTTGATAAGGGATGAGCCCTGGGCGCGGGCCCCCCTTCCTTTTCCGTCCGGCGGCCTTTCCCGGCCGTCGACCCGCGATCCCTTTGCACATCACCACCTGTCGGGTCGTTCGACCGACTTTTCCGCTCTCGAGGCGTTGCGCGTGGACACACGGCCCCCGGAAGTACTATTTGCCACCGGACTGCATGCCGACGCTTGCGACGCACCGGCCGCCGGTGTGCCCCGCATCGCCAACCCGGTCGACGCGCGGCCGCCTGCCGCGCTACCCAACGAGGAGGAGGTTCGCCGGCTTGCCGATGCGCTGGTGCGACACGTCACCCATAGCAGCCGGTCGAGCGAGCTGCGATCGACGCCACGGTACGCATTCCCCCGACTGGTCGAATTGATTCCGATCGGCCGGGGCGGTGGGCTGCTCGTCGAGGAGACGATCGTGGCCGTGGGCAAGAACATCGCACTGGGGGGGATGAGCGTCTTTCACCAACGCCCGTTGCCATATCGCCACGTGCTGGCGTGCGTTGACGCCGGACCGGACGCGGTGTTCCGCATCCCGTTGGACCTGCACTGGTGCCGATTCACGCGGTTGGGTTGGTATGAAAGCGGCGGTCGCTTCACGGCGGTCACCGCGCTAGACCGTGCAACGCCGGGACACAGCGCGCTACTTACTCCCCGCCAGTCGGCTGAGCTGCTGCCGTAGCGACTCGGCACGGTCGTCGCTCCACCACTGGGCAAATTCGATCCGGGAGTGATCGAGGGCGGCTTGTTCTTCGTCGGCCCAGTCCAACAGCAACGCTGGTGGAACAGCCGGCGTCGGCGTATCACACACCGGCGACGACTGGCCGGCTGCCTCGGCCCAGTGACGATAGCGGTTCGCGGCCGTTGCATGGTCATTGACCGTCCCCAGCATCGCCTGCAGGTTTTCCACTTCGGGATAAACGTCTTTGCGGAGCTGCGATGGAAAAGCACCTTCGAGCAGTTCGATCGCATAGCGCAGACGCTTGCCGGCAATGCGAAACTGGTGCAGTTGCTCGACGCGATTGAGGTCCGCCGAACCCGCGGTGAAGAACTCATCCACGATCGGAGGCAGCGCCAGGCGCGCGGCCATTCCGAAGTCTTGCTGTGCCAGCTTTTTCGGCTTCACCTTGCGACCGACGTGGGCGATGAACTTTTCGATGCGACGGTCGAAATCCTTAGCGGCAAGTTTCTGTTGCCGCGCGACAATCGGTTGTTGCGCACAGCGCCGCCGTTCGCAAACCCACTCGGCCAGTGCCGTGACGTCCCGGTCGGGATGATGGGCGGACCAAGCGGCCAGCCGTTCGAGTTGCACGTCACAGTCACGGGCCTCACCCGCAGCGCGGCGGATTTTTTTTAATCTCCTCCCGAGCCACTCACGGCGTCGATTGCTGACGAGGTGCCCGAACGTATCGAGGGCGGCAACCGAGCGTCGCGTGATCACGCGGAGCTGGTGCACGTATTCGATTTCTTCCTGCCAGCGCTCGGCTGCCAGCGGCAAGTAGTAGCAGACCAACTCGAGCCGACTCGCCAGTGCATGACGCGCCACATCGACGACCGGCTGGTCCGGCGCCGTGCCGTCGATCCATTTCGCCTTTTTGATCGGGGATTTCGCCATCACCATCACCAGCAGACTCGGCACGCGTTTGGCCCACCGAGTGTAACGGGCCGAAGGGCCGGTGTCTCGATGCGCCGAGAGAATTCGACCGTCTGGTCATTACCCCAAAAACACTGCCGGCGGTCAGGTCAATGGACCAAACCGCCGGCTCGTGTTCTTCCAGCAGATTCAGAGGGTGGGGTGAGGGTCAGCTTTCCTTGGCGGCCTGAGGCTTGGCATCGGCCGTTTCCGCTGGCTCACCCAGCATTTCGCCCAACAGCTCGCCAAGCGCCGGACCGCGGGCCATCAGCGAGACCACCTTTCCCTGTTGGTCAATCAGCCAGACCGTGGGAATCGCCGAGACGCCGTAGTAGCTCGCCAGCTTGTTGACGGCGCCGTTCGGATCGTCGCTGAACAGAGTTTCCCAAGGAATCTTCTGTTCTTCGAGGAACGACTCCAGGGCGCTGCGGTCGTCGTCGAGGCTGATGCCAACCACTTCGAAACCGCGGTCGTGGTACTTCTCGTAGTTCTCCAGCACATTGGGCAGCTCGGCGCGACAGGGCCCACACCAGGTGGCCCAGAAGTCGACGAGCACGACCTTACCGCGATACTTGCTCCAGTCGAATTCCTTGCCGTCGACGAGCGTGCCGCTGATGTCGACCGAGTTGCCGACCAAGTTCAACCGCCGCGCGGACCCCAGCATGATTTCGCCACGTGCGGCGATCTCCGCATTGTCGCTGGCAGCCAGCCGAGTGCCGAACTTCTTGTAGGCCAAGGCAGCCAATTCGGTTTGGCCTTCCAGCTCGAGCTGTTGCGCCAGGGACATCGCCACGCTGTAGTGATTGTTCGTCAGCGGACCGTCGGCCAGGTATTGGTCGACCTTGTCGATCAGGGCGGTCGTCGCTGCCGTGTTCGAGGCATCGAGCGACTGCAGGTCAAGCACGATTAGTTGGAACTTGGCCGCTTGGGCCACTTCCGTCTTATCGCTCTGGGAAAACTCGCTGGCAACTCGACGCAGGTTGGCAACCGCATTCTCGGCTTCCAATCGCACGAGCATGTTGAGCGCTTCGAGCTTCTGCTTGGCGATCGCGACGTAGACGTCGTCGGAGAGATCCGTCTTGGCCAGCACCTTGTCACACGCCTCGACCATCGCCTGCGAAACTTTGTGGAGGTGCTCAATGAGCGCTTCGCGGCTGCGTTCCAGCGGCCGCTGCTGCGAAAGTCCCCGCATGTAGTCGATCAATTCCTCGACCGTGCCGTCAGGCACGGCGAAGGGATCCACCTTCTCGTCCTCTGCGTCGGCAGCGGCGGCTGTCGAATCGGCCGGTTTCGCCGTAGCGTCGGTCTTGGCGGCGGTGGCCTTCGGCTCGGCTTTCTCGTCGTCGGCAGTGGTCACGCCAACGGCCAGCGCGGCAATCACGGCAGCCACCAACATCCCGATCGGCCACCAGCGCTTTTTTTGGTCAGACATCGCTCACTCTTCCTCTGTGT
>JAGQPT010000519.1 GCA_020426575.1 Planctomycetales bacterium | reverse complement strand
GAGCAACTGGCTTTCCCGGCTGTAGAGCGCCGCGCGGTTCTGATCGACCTGCAGTCGGTCGATGCGGCCGGCGTCGTACAGCGCTTCAAGCTGGGCCAGGCTGTCGCGCAGGGCGACCACGTTGGCCGAGAGGTTTTCAATCTGCTGGGCCTGCTGGAGCAGGCCGATATAGCCGCCGGCCTGCGCGGCGCCGGTGCCGCCACCGCCACCGGTGGCGCCGAAGCCGCCGACGCGGCCAAACCCGCCACCGCCCACGCCGGTGAAGCCCGAAAGTCCCGCACCGCCAAACAGACCGCCCCGGCGTTGTGGGCCGGGCCCGGCGTCGGCGCCGGTGGAGACTTCCAGATAGAAGCCGCGTTCGTAGCGGACCATTTGCCGCACGTTGGCCAGCAGCGCTCGCTCGGAGATCGTGAGCGTTTCCAGAACCCGTGCCCGACCGCCACCGCGTAGCAACGGCTGCACGAAATTGAGGTTCAACAGCGAGTTGGTCGTGTAGGAATTCGTACCGGCAAACTGCCAGACGAATGAATTGGCAAATCCGACGATCAGCTCACCGCCGGGTGCAAAGAGGCGTTGCATTTCCAGGTTCGAGTCGGTGCGCAAGATACTCGACGACATGCCGCCGCCGCGGACCCTGCCGTCGGCCGTGTAGAACGTCGAGTTGCCACCGAAGAACTGGCTGTCAAATCGGAAGCGTTCGTACGAAACGTCCAGCGCCGAAAGGTAAAGTTCCTCGAACTGACTTTGCAACTGGCGCGAGTTGATGCGGGCGACTTCGACCGCACCCACGAGGTCGAGCACCAGGTTGCCCTCGTCGTCATATGGCAATGAAGCCCGCCAGTACGGACCGCGCAGCGCGCGGGCCGGAATCACACCGTTGCGATACCAGCCCCGCCAGCCGCGCATGCCGTCGACGTACTCCATCAGCCGGTGCGCCGTGGGGTCATCCGGCGGCATTGGCGGTCGATCCTGCGAAAACGGGTCGTACATCCGCGAGCGCGGGTCGGCGTACACGTTGATGCGGTCGAGCCGCCAGCGGGGGTCGTTGTCCACGGTGTCGATCAACGAGTACGCCGCATTGTCGGCCTGCAGCCGATAGTACTGACGCGTGCAGCCGGTCGAAAGGATCACCAACGTCGATAGGATCACCAGCCCGGCCGAAACGGCCAACACCGGCAGGCGAGGCTGTGCGCAAGAATTGCGGCGTGGTCGGACCATCCAGCGATGCTCGTGCGGAGGAGGAATCTAGCAGGCAATGCGACGCGCCCCACCCTTTGGAGTTGCCGGGAGGTGGGCACAGGCCGGGCACCGAATGGGTCGGCGCCGCCGTCCGGACAGAGCAAAGGGTCATCGTGCGCAATTGATCGCTTTCTATCGCTTCGACCTGCGGCTTTTGCTGGCTTCAATGATTGTGCCGAATCGGACGAAACCAACGGGGTTGCCGACAAAACGCGTTGTCCGGCATATGCTTGCGCCGGCGGCCCAGGCCTCAGTTTCCTTGACACCCCCCTATCCTGTGCCTATTATCGAGTTTGACTCGACGGGCCCCTGAGTCGCTCCCTCGCCAACGAGCCGAGCGCGGCGGGGCGGCATTGCACCCGCGCGTGAGTCGCTCGCCGAGCGTGTAATCCGGGACGACACGACTGCTGCTCTTCCCTCGCCCACGCCCGTCGGGCTCAACGACAAACACTCTTGCCGACGGAGCGGCTGACGCCACCCAGATCCGCAGCCCCGCGGGGCCGCGCCCGGCGAGACGTGCGTTCTCGCCGCCGACGCGCTGCCCGGCACAGTGCTGCCCGAAACAGCGCCACCCGACGCCCCCCGAGAACTTGCGATGAGCACTGCCAACAAGTGGCTACTCGGCTTCTTGATCTTCTTCACGCTCGTGATGTTCGTCGTCTCGATGATGGTGCTGAACATGGAGTCGAAGTGGCACGCCACGGTCGCTTCGCTCAAAAAAAAGCAGGAGCAACTCGGCGAACGCCTCGACACACTCGAACGGGGCTCCGAACAACAACCCGGTGTCGTGCAACTGCGACATCAGGCGGCCCTGCTGCTGGCCGATCGCGGCCGTGCCTGGTACGACGTCACCCCACAGCAGGTGCAGGCCGAGACCGGTGAAGTGCGCGTCGGCAACCTCGCCACGCCAACCGGCATCAGCGAAAACCTGATCGTCTACGTGTTCCAGCAACGGGGCGCCACGGCCGACGGCGCCGAGCAGCCAGGTGCGTACCTGGGGCGTTTCCAAGTGACCGACATCGCCGAGGGGCAGGTGGTCCTCGTACCCCAACCGAAACTTCGCCCCGAACAACTCCAACGGCTGGCGGCGAGCCCCGGTCCCTGGGCCATGTACGACCTCATGCCGCGTGACAGCCACGACATCTTTGCCGGCATGAGCGAAGAACAACTCAAGGCCATGCTGCCCGAGTCCTCGGCCAGCGAGTTCCTCGATGACGGCAAACCCCACGACGCGGATCGCCACCCGGCCGACCGCCGTGATGAAGACGGCAACTTCGTCCGGCCGCTGCGCGACTACGCCACGCTGTTCGAAGAGATGAACCGGATGTACGTCATTCAAAACGACCGGATCGCCTCGGTGCAGGCGGACCTGGCCGCGGTTCAACAGTCGATCGAGCAATCGCGGGTGCAGGAAGAGTTCACGCGAAGCACGATCGCGCAGCTCACGACCGAGCTTGCCGAGGCCCAACGGCGCCGCGACGCGGTCGTGGCGATGCGTGACGACCTCGATGCGAAGCTGGCGACTGTGCGGGGCAAGATCGAGGAAACCCTCAACGAAAACCGTCGACTTGCCGAAGCTTGGATCCAGCTGCAGTTCGAGGAATTGTCCCGCATCGAGCAGGCCTCGCAGACGGCCTCGACGTCCCCTGAACCCACCGCCGCGATCGCCCCCTAGCCCGCGTCCCGTGCTGTCATCCGCACGGCCTGCCCGCAGCGGTCTTGGCCTGCATGGAATGCCCGGCCCTGCTATCGGCCGCAACGTGGGTCGGTCAAACCGGCACTGGGGTTGCCCCGTAACGAGTCATGGGCCAGATTATTCGCCGTAGCGGGCGCGCCGGGGACCAAGCCGCTGTGACCCTCGCGGCGCGACCCCTTTTTCCCTCCGATCGGAACATGCCGATGGGTCTGTACGACCGCGACTACTTCAAGGACGATCAGCCCTCGGGCGTTTCGCTCGCGACGCAGCCGATGGTCGTCAAGATCGTGCTGGCCAACGTCGCGCTCTACGTGGTGAACATGTTCACCAGCGACTGGCTGTTCGACGCGATGGCGCTACGGCTGGACGTCTTCACCCGGCCGTGGAACATCTGGCAACTGCTCAGCTACGGCTTCGCGCATGATCCGAACGACCTGATGCACATCGTCGTCAACATGTTCATGCTCTGGATGTTCGGCCGCATCATCGAACAGGTGTACGGGGGCCGGGAGTTTTTGCGGTTTTACCTGTTGTCGATCATCGTCGGCGGCACCGCTTGGGCGATCACGGACAAGCTCGCCGGTGCGCCGCCTAACACCGCGCTGATCGGCGCTTCGGCAGGAGTAGCCGGCGTCATCATTCTTTTCACGCTTCGCTTCCCGCAACAGGAAGTGCGGCTGATGTTCCTGTTTCCGATCAAGGCCTGGGTCTTCGGCGTGTTGTTTGTCGCCGGTGATGCCTTCGGCTTTTTTGGCCACCAGTCGGCCGGCCCGGGACCTCAGGTCGCCTACATGGCCCACCTCGGCGGCGCCGCCACGGCGCTTGCCTATGCCAAGCTGGGCTGGAATCTGGGGCTGGTTCCCCCCTTCTCCTGGATCGGCGGTGGTGTGTCGTTACCCAAGTTCGGCCGGCAACCGAAGCTGCGGATCCACGACCCCGACGAAGCCGACGAACCCCGGGCAATGGGCGAGGAAGTCGACCGCATCCTGCAAAAGATCACCGAACAAGGTGAAAGCAGCTTGACCAACGAAGAGCGCCGCACGCTCACCGAGGCGAGCCGCCGCTATCAGCGTCGCCGCAGCTAGCCCCACAACCCAAACGACTTGGGAGCGGTCCGCCCCCGACCGAGCCAACCGTTGCCGGCAGCAAACAAGGAGGTTTGCCCGTCATGCACGCATTGTCGTCCCCACCGCCAAGCCCTCATCCGGTGCAAGGCGTCCGCGTCTTGCGCGGCCTCTGCACCGCCGTTGCCTTCACGGCCACCACCATTGGGCTGGTTGCGATAGCCCTTGCGGCACTCGGTCCGCCGCCCGCGTTCAACGTGGCGTCGAAGGCTCTGACGAGTGGCAAGAAGGCTCGATCGGACGACGGCATCCAGGGCGATACGGCCCAACGCGTGCCGCTGCCCGGCGGCACTTTCATGATGGGCAAGAACCACGCCTGCCGCCCGGACGAGTCGCCCGCCCACGACGTCACACTCGCGCCGTTTCGCATTGATGCGCACGAAGTCACCAACGCCCGCTTTGCAAGGTTCGTCGACGCGACCGGCTACATCACCACGGCCGAGCAACAGGGTTGGGGCCTCGTGCTCAACACCACCACCGGCGAGTGGCAATCCGTCGCCGGTGCCGACTGGCAACACCCCCGCGGGCCGCAGAGCACCGTCGTCGGCCGTGAGCGTCATCCCGTCGTGCAGGTGAGCTGGCACGACGCGGCGGCGTATGCCGACTGGTCCGGTGGTCGGCTACCGACCGAGGCCGAGTGGGAATACGCCGCCCGGGCCGGCCTGGCCGACGCCGACTATCCCTGGGGCGCGTCCGAGCAGACCGACGGGGCGTACCGCGCCAACTACTTTCAGGGCTGGTTTCCGGCAACCGACTCGGCCCGCGACGGCTTCGCCGGCCTTGCCCCCGTGGGCGGGTTCGCTCCGGCGGCCAACGGCACGTACGACATGGCGGGCAATGCCGCCGAGTGGTGCAGCGACCAGTATGCCGCCGACTTCTACGCCCGCAGCCCCCATGGCGACCCGACGGGCCCAACTCAGACACGGCACCGTGCCGAGCCGGCCGAACGCGTCGTCCGCGGCGGATCGTGGTGTTCGCCCGAAGGCTACTGCCCGGCCTACCGCGTGACGTCGCGCGCCGCCGCTCCGCCCGACACCTGCCGCGACGACCTCGGCTTCCGCTGCGCGTACGACGCCGAATGAACGGTGGGGGCAAATCGTCACGGCTCGTCTCGCAATTCTTCACGGCCGAGTTGTTCGACGACGACTTTTGCCAACTCTTCGGCGGGCATCGTTTCGTCGTTGTTGTTCGAGAGATTCGTGAGCACGACGACCGACGTCTTCCACTGGGGGTAGTACAGGCAGACGGCGTTGAACCCGGGCACGTCGCCCGTGTGGCCGATGCCGTCGTCGCGCTCGGCGATGAGAAAGCCGTACTTGATGCCGGCGTGTCCCGTATCGGTCCAGTCATGCATCTGACTTCGCTGCGGCTGTTCTAACAGTTGGCCGGTTGCCAGCGGCCGGGCCAGTCGGCCGAGGTCGTCGAGCGTCGAATACAACTCGCCCGCCGCGTTGGTCCACGACGCGCTGTACGGTGTGACGTCGTAGAAGACATCGCCATAGCCGATCACCTTGTCCGGATATCCGTTGCGATAAGCGCGTGGGCACGGCTCAGGCAACTTGCCGTCAACGGGAACGCCCGTGTGCCGCAGGCCCAACGGCCGGCAGACGCGGCGCTGGATCTCTTCGCCGTAGCTGTGGCCCGTCACCTGCTCGACGGCCCGCGCCAACAGCACGGCATTCGTATTGGAATAGCGGAACTTTTCGCCCGGCGAGAAGTAGCTGGGGCGAGCGAACGTGAACTCGAGGATTTCATCGAACGGCCAGTTCCGCTCGGGGTCGTCCATGATGGCCCGCTGAAACTGTTTGTTTTCGATCGTGTTGAACAGACCGCTGGTGTTATGGCCCAGCATTTCGAGCGTGATCGACTCGCCGGCGGGCACGTCGGGCACGTACTTGCTGATCGGCTCGTCGAGCGAGAGCTTGCCTTCGCCGACCAGTTGCAGGACGACGGTGCCGAGCAGCGGCTTGCTGACGCTGCCGATCCGCATGTGCATGTCGAGCGTCATGGGCCGCCGCGACTCGACATCGGCAACGCCGAGCGCCCAACGCCGCGGCTCGCCCTCGTCGGGAAAGACGCCCACAAGCGCACCAGGGCACTCCATCGCTTCCAGCCTCGCGGCAAGTCGCTCGTCGAACTCTTCACCGACCGGCGCCGCCCACGCCGGCAGACAGCCGATGACCGCCAAGACGATCGTTACGACGACGCGACGGCTTCTGATCGTCCCATCCGCAGTCCTACAAAGAATCAATGTCACGACGTTATCTCCATATCGTTGAACCACGTTTGGCCGGTCCAGCAACGGTCCGGCGCCACGTGACGGGGTGAATCAAAACTCGCGGTGAATGTCACCGTCGTCGTAGGCGTACAGGGCACAGAGCGTGGCGGCGTCAATACTGTCGCGCAAAAAATGCACGCTGCCGTCACAGAAGACGACGTTGGCGCCCCCGGGATGGAACGAGTAGGGCCCGAAGTCATACATGTTCGAGCAATTGACCGTGCAGAGTTGCGTTTTCATCCGCGCCGCACCGCCGGTGGGCGATACGCTGCTGAGCGCGCGGCCGATCCAGGCACCGTCCGTCGGGTACCAGATCTGTGGCCGCGACTCGAGTTGGCGATGCTCGGGACCGTACAGTTCCACGCCTCCGGTGGACTCGACGAGCATGATCGTGCGCGACAACCCGTCGCTGACGCGGCGTGCCGGCAGTGGCTTGCGGCTGACGACACCGGCGATCCAGCCGCTGCGCCCCCAGTGCGCAACGACCGGGTCCGAACCGTCGGCACCCTGGATGCCCTTGTAGTCGATCGTGCCATAGTTGAGGGGAAAGTCGGAATACGCGTACTGGTACACGGCCGGACTGGGCGCCGAAGCACACTTGTAGACCGCGATGGGTGTGGCAGCCAGCTCGCCGTTCACGCCTTTCAGCGCGGCGGTCGACGCGTCGAAGGCGTCGTACAGTGCGCCGAGTTCGAGGTACGGCAGCAAGCGCTTGGCCCACGTGATCGCGGGATCTCCGTTCACCCAACTCGCCGGGAACACGCCATGCGTGTCGTGATGGGCGATTCCCGCCAGGCCCTGCTGGCGCATGTTGTTCGCGCAATTCATCCGCCGCGACGCTTCGCGCGAAGCCTGCACCGCCGGTAACAACAGCGCCACAAGGATGCCGATGACGGCAATCACGACCAGCAGCTCGATGAGCGTGAAACCGCTCGTCGGGCCTTGGCATCGCTGCCTGGCACACACGCGCGGGCCTCCCTAGGCGACGTGCTCGTGACGGCGGTCGCGGCGACGTGTCGCGACCGCGATGGCCAGCGATCCCACGAGCAGCGCGGCTGTGGACGGTTCAGGAACCGTGATGCCGGCAGTGTGTGCGCCGAAGTTGCCGGCCCAGACGAGGTAATCCAGCCCGTCCACCGCTTCATCGTCGTTGTAGTCGCCGCCGGCCGCCCCGGGCGGGTCAGCGAGATCGTCGCCGTAGGCGTCGGCCCAGATCAGGTAGTCCTGTCCGTCGACCCAGCCGTCGCCATTGCCGTCGCCCGGAAGCGGCACGACCAGCGCACCCGAGAACGCCCATTCCAACTCGAAGGGCTGCACCGGCAGTTGGCCGAACACGTCGATCTCGGGCGCACCGCTGACACTCAAGTCGAAGTCGAGCCCTGCCATGGCAAACGTGCCCGTGTACTCACCGGGAATCGTCGATCCGCCGACATTGACTATTTCGAAGCGAACATCGCTGTTCAAATCGACCGACGTGACGACGCCATCAGTGAAGGAAACGGTCCCGGAGAAGCCGTCGACGTAGGTGGTTGTGCCGCTCGCCCAGCGGTTCGAGTTCACATAGCCGGGGTCGTCGGGGTCGGTCGAGATGCCCAGGTTCAGTCCCGTGATGTTTGCCACGCCCGTGCCACCGACCAGCGCCGACTCGTCGTACGTGAGGCTGCCAAAGCGAAAGTCGTTATCGTGGGGAAACCCGTCGTATGCCTGGTTGTAGATCGTGCCGGGATCAGCGATCGCGTGGAAGCTCTGGTTGGCGTCGTTGGGTGACGGGCTAAACAAGTCCATGCGGTAGAAGCCGTCGGAAAAGAGCTCGTAGAAGGTGCTCGAATCGTCCGCGAAAAAATCGAGATTCAACTCAGCCGCCGCGGCCGGTTGCAAACACAGCGCCGTCGCCAGCAGCGCGATCGCGGGGAGTGGTCGAAATGCGGGGGTCTGCATCTTGTTCACGGTGACCTCATTCATGGTGCGGGAAGACGTGTATCGTTTGGGCAATGCGCGACGCCATCGCCCGCGCCACGTGAGCAAACGCCGCGCCACTGTGTGTGCAAGCGATTGAATTGTCCCAAGCCGCTGGCACCTACCGCACTTGGCACCACGCCGACTCAAGCGGAGCACTGCGACGGGCGCCGAAACCGTCAACGCCGAAGTCGAACAAATCGACACAAAGAGACGCCCGCTAGCTCCGGGGGATGTGGGGGCAATGGAGTGCGTCAGACGCGGCGCAACACCAGCGGCGCGTCAGCGAACGCGCACGTGCGAGAGAGTGGTCCGCCCCGCCGTCGGGCTCGAGTGTCACACGCCTGTGGCGTGGACACCGAGCCCGACCGTGGGCGAAGTTTTGCTGCAGCGCGGCGGCCTGACCGTCGCGAGGGACGTCACGGGCCGCAACGCAGCGGTCTTCATCAGTTGCCCGAGGGCAGCGGCACGTTGATGCCGCCTTTTTCCAGTTGTTCGCGGATGTACTGGAAGCGCTGGTACTGAGATATAGTGACCGGACCGGTGTAGACTTCGCTTTGCAGCTTGCGCGGCGGGTACTTCACGTAGGTCTTCATCAGGTCGCCGATCGCCTTGTTGAAAGTGACCAGCGTCCAGGTGTGTTCGGTGAAGTTGTTCATGAACAGGTCATAGCGTTCCTGCGGGTCCTGCAATAGATCGAAAATCTGCGGGCAGGTGGCGACGTACTTCTCCGGGCCTTTCCAGCCGAGGTTTGAGTCGACTGCCAGGGCGCCCGTCGCCTGGCCATCATCGCCGCGGAGGTTGAAAACGGACTTGTAGTGCTGCACCCGGGCCGCTCCCGGCGCGAGTTCATCTTCGGTGAAATAGAACCACTCCTCGCGATCGCACTTGCCGGTGCCTGTAAGCACGGGCGTCATGTCGTGGCTGTCGAAGTAGATCGGCTGCCCTTCGCGGTCGTTTTCGGGAAGGTTGATACCGGCCATCGAAGCGAACGTCGCCATCAGGTCGAGGCCGCCGAGGATGTCGTGGTTGCGGACGCCGGCCTTGATCTTGCCCGGCCAGATGGCGATCGCCGGCACACGGTTCCCCCCTTCGCGGACCGTTCCCTTGGTGCCGCGGAACGGTGTGTAACCGGCATCGGGATAAACGTCCTGCCAGGCGCCGTTGTCAGTCGTGTAGAACACCAGCGTGTTCTTGTCCAAGCCAAGTTCGCTCAGCTTGGCCAAGATGTTGCCGATCCGCGTGTCGAGTTCCACGATCGAATCAGCGTACTTCGTCTTCGAGATCGACTTGTGCTCGAATTCGGGCGCCGGGAGGTTCGGTTGATGGACCTTCATGAAATTGACGTTGATGAAAAACGGCTGATCGCTTTTCTTCGCTGCCGACTCGAGGAAGCTCAGTGCCGATTGTTCGACGTACTTGTCGAGGAAGGGGATGCCGACGACGCCCTTGTCCGGCGTGTCGACGTATTCGCCGTTGACACTCCAGTCCTGCTTGGCCGGTTCACCGGCTTTGCCCGACAGCGAACCCTTGGTCACCTTGTCGAACATCTCGCGGAGCTTGGGGTCCATGTCGGGGAACCAATTCGGATCGCCGTAGGTGTAGGCGTTGAGGTGATAGAGGAAGCAGTGCTCCATCACGTCGTAACCGTGGGCGTTTGGCAGCGCGTAGTCCGACTCGCCCAGGTGCCACTTGCCGGTGAAGTAGGTCTGATAACCCGCCGTCTTCAGCACCGAGGCCAGGGTCCACTCGGCCTTGGGTAAGCCGCCCCCCTGACCCTGGAACGCCACGGTCGTCATCCCGCTGCGGTTCGGGATGCGTCCGGTCTGGATCGCCGCGCGACCCGGTGTGCAACTCGGCTGGGCGTAGAACGAGAAGAACGTCATCCCGTCGGCGGACATGCGGTCAAACGTCGGCGTCGGCATGCCGCGGCCTTCGCCGCCGCCGTACGGCCCCAGGTCGCCGTAGCCCGTGTCGTCGGACACGATCAACAGGATGTTCGGCTTTTGCTGCTGGGCCCGGACGTCGGCTGCGCCGAGCGCCACGAGCGCGGCCAGCGCCGTCAGCCCAAAGCAAGTAAATCGACACTTCGTGCGGTTCATTGATTTTGCTCCTCGAGACATTGCGTCAACTGCTCCTGAAAATGGTGCGCCGGGGGCGCGACGGAAGTCACGTCCCACGCAGGCCCGTCGGTGAAACCGCCCGAAGAAAGTTGCCTTTGCCCCAGGTGACCGATGCGCCGTACGACATCGTCAGTGTCACAAACGATCCACGGCGTGACAAGGCAACCGAATCATTCGATACGCGACAGCATTTGCCAGCGTTCAACCGTGGTTTTACCGTCGGCGATCGGCACCAAGCCACGATGCATGACTAAGGGCAATGCCTCCCCCCTGACGCGGGTGGCCCCCGGGAGAGGTGGCATCACACGACTTTCGCGATGACAAAGGTGACGTCGTCGTCCTGTCCCGAGGGGCCGCGAAACTGAGCGACGGCGTCGCGGATCGCTTCGCTGATTTCGTCGCTTGTCCGCCGGGCGTGCTGGCGCACTAACCGTTCAAGCCTTTCGTTGCCGAACAGTTCGCCGTCTTCGCCCTTGGTTTCGCAGACGCCGTCGGTCGCGGCGAGGATGATGAAGCCCGCCTTCACGCCCGACTCGACGTACTCGTCGTATTCGGCCTCGTCGAAGAGCCCCAGCGGCAGACCGCCGCCGTCAATGTCGAGAAAGCGGTCGGCGTCGGCGTCGTAGATCATCGGCGGACCGTGACCGGCCGACGCCCAACGCAGTTCGTCGCGGGTGGCCGACACGGTGATCAGCAGCATCGTCATGAACCGCTCGCCCTGGGTGTCGGGGACGAGCATCTCGTTGAGGTGGCTGAGAAAATCGGCCAGCGAACCGGGCACGCTGCAGCGGCTGCGGAGGATGCCGCGAGCGGTGGCCATCAACATCGCCGCCGCCACGCCGTGTCCCATCACGTCGCCGACGGCGATCACGGCCGTTTCATCGTCGGCCCCCGAGACGTCGAGGAAGTCGTAATAATCGCCGCCCGTCTCGTCGCAATAGGTGCTGTGGCCGGCGATGTCGAGCCGCTTGACCGACGGCGACTCGGACGGCAACAGGTTCTTCTGCACTTCCATCGCCAGCGAAAGTGACTCGCGCATCCGCAGGCGGTCCTGCAGCCCCACGGTCATTTCGTTGATCTCTTCGGCGAGCTTCATGTACTCCGGGGCGTGGTGGATCTCGACGCGGGTTTCCAGGTCGCCCTGACCGATGCGACGCACCGCCGTGACCACCTTCACCAGCGGGGCCACCAGCCAGCGCGCCGCCACCAGGCCGACCATCAGCGCCAGTGCCACGCCGGCCAGACTCGCAATCCAGCTGCGGCGGAACTCCGACTCGATGTCGGCCACGAAGTCCTGCTCCGGGATGATCGTGAGCAGCGTCCAGTCGAGGCCCAGTCGGTCGCCCACCGACGAGGCCCGGATGAAGTGCACGTTCCCGTCGACCACGATCTCCGAATGTCCCGCGGACTTGTCGTCCGTCTCGACGTTCGTCTGTTCTTCAGCGAACTTTGCGGCGGCGACGATCACGGGGTCGCTCGACGCCAGGGCGTCGATGCGCTCGCCGTCGTCGTCGACCAACGGCACGTCGCTCGACGCCGCCAGCAGCTTGTTGTCGCCGGTCATCAACACGGCCATGCCGGTCTTGCCGATTTCGATCGAGCGGAGAAACGTCGAGAGGTCGTTGAGGGAAAAATCCGCGTCGATCACGCCGAGCAGCCCGCCCGCGTCGTCGTATAGCGGGATGCCGTAGGAAATGCCCAGGGTCGTGCCGGCGCTGTCGACGCCACCGACCCAGACGTAAGGCTCGCTCCAGGTCGGCCGGCGCGCGTCCCGGGGAGCCTGATACCAGGGGCGGGAGAAAAGGTCGAAGTCGAACGTGCTGGACGGCTCGGCGGCAAGGTCGGCATCGCCGCGTTCGTCGTCGGCGCTTTCTTCGTCGGCGCTCTCATCGTCAGCGATGTTGTCGTCAGAACGGTCGACGTTGACGCGCCACTCGCTCATCTCGCTCTGGGTGGGATCGTCTTTGACGGCCCAGTAGAACGAGCCGTCGGCGTAGCGGCTCACCCAGGCGGTACGGCCGTCGGCACTGCCCCAGGAGATGGCGCTGAGCATGTCGAAGGCGTCGGCCTCGCGCACCAGCGTGGGCCGCCACGAGGCCAGGTCGGCCGGGTCGAGCGCCCCTGACGTGATGAGGTGTTCGTTCAACTCGCAGATGCGCAGCGGGATCGACAGCTCGTCGGCGACCTTGGTGGCCGTCATGGCCTGGATCTGCTCGATGTTGCGATCAGCAAGTTGCGTGACGGCGTCGCGCGACTGTTGGTTCCACATCACCGACAGCCACACCCCCACCACCAAGACGGGGACGCCGACGACGAGCGGCGCAACAACGGTGATAGGAACTCGCGAGATCACGCCGAGCAGTGTACGCGATCACGAGGTGACTGGCGAGCCACACATGCGTGCGCTTGGCATCTGCAACCGAGTGCCGTGGTCACCCAATCCGTACCCGGACGACGAGATTCGTTGCGCAATCCCAACGCATCGCATTCGCGCGAGAGACAAGCGCACGAGACGGCCGACCGGCATTCGCTCGCAGTAACCGCTCGACGATGCGATCAACGCAACGGCGCGTCCGCGCCCCCACTACGCATTGACCAGTTCCGCTTGTTTGCGGGCGGCGACGACTTCTTCCTGGATGCTCTTCGGCACGCGGCGGTACTTCGAGAACTCCATCGTGAACGTGCCCTGGCCCTGCGTCATGCTCCGCAGGTCGGTCGAGTAGCCGAACGTCTCGGCCAGCGGCACCTCGGCGATGATGATCGCGATCGTGCCCTGCATTTCGGTCGACTCGATCATGCCGCGGCGGCTGGTGATTTCGCCCGCCACGCTCCCCTGGAAGTCCGCCGGCACTTCGACCTCGACCTTCATCACCGGCTCGAGCAGCACGGGGTCCGCCTTGAGGAACGTCTCGCGGAAACAACCGCGGGCGCAGACCTGGAACGCCATGTCCGAGCTGTCCACTTCGTGGTACGAACCGTCTTCCAGCACGGCCTTGATGCCGACGATCGGGTAACCGGCGACCGGGCCCTTCTCGAGCGACTGGCGGAAACCCTTTTCCACCGAGGGAATGTATTCCTTCGGCACGCGTCCGCCGACGACCTTCTCTTCAAAGACAAACGTCTCTTCGGAGTCGTCCGGCAGCGGTTCGAGCTTGCCGACGATGTGGGCGAACTGACCAGAACCGCCCGTCTGTTTCTTATGCCGATAGTTGTACTCGGCCACCTTGGTGGGGGCTTCGCGGTAGGAGACGCTCGGTGCGCCGACCTCGACCTCGACCTTGTACTCGCGGCGGATCCGCTCGATGTAGACCTCGAGGTGCAATTCGCCCATGCCCGCGATCACCGTCTCGTCGGTCTCGGGGTCGGTCATCACGTGGAACGTGGGGTCTTCCTTGCGGAACCGCTGCAGCGCCTTGCCCAGCCGGTCCGCGCCGTCGCGGCTCGTCGGGTTCACCGCCATCTTGATCACCGGGTCGGGCACGAACATGCTCTCGAGCACGCAGTACTTCGGCGTCGGGGCGTACGTATCGCCGCTGGCGCAGTCGATACCGACGACCGCTACGATGTCCCCCGCGCGGGCGTCCTGCAATTCTTCGCGCTGATCGGCGTGCATCCGCACGATGCGACCGAAACGATGCTTCTGGCCGGTGCGCTGATTGATGTAGCTGTCGCCCTTGGTGATCGTGCCCTGGTAAATCCGCATGAAGGTGAGCTGACCGAACGGGTCGTCGACGATCTTGAAAGCCATGGCGACCATCGGTTCGGCCGGATCGGGCCGCAGCGCTACCGGCTCGGCGGCTTCGTTGGCCGACTGGGCCTTGATACCGCGATCCAGCGGCGAGGGAAGGTAGCGCGTGATCGCGTCCAACAGCGGCTGCACGCCGCGATTGCGATACGCCGTGCCCATGAACACCGGCGTCATCTCCTGGCCCTGCACGGCCGACTTGATCACCTGGTGGACCAGTTCGAGCGGGACTTCTTCCTCGGCGAGCAACATCTCCATCATTTCGTCGCTGTACATGGCCAACGACTCGAGCATGTGCTGCCGGGCCTCGGCGACTTCGTCGGCGCGGTCAGCCGGAACCGGCTCGCGTCGCACCGTCTCGCCGTTCTTGCCGTCGAAATACAGCGCCTCTTGCGTGACCAGGTCGATCACGCCGTCAAACTTCTCTTCCTTGCCGATCGGCAACTGCATGAGGATGGCGTCGCAGGCCAGCTTGTCGCGGAGCTGCTGCACCACCTTCTCGTGGTTGGCGCCGGTGCGGTCCATCTTGTTGATGAACGCCAGGCGCGGCACGTGATAGCGCTTCATCTGGCGGTCGACGGTGAGCGACTGAGACTGCACGCCGCCGACGCCGCAGAGCACAAGCACCGCACCGTCGAGCACGCGGAGGCTGCGCTCGACTTCGACGGTGAAGTCGACGTGGCCCGGCGTGTCGATCAGATTGATCGTGTGCTTGTTCCATTCGACGGTCGTCGCCGCACTGGTGATCGTGATCCCCCGTTCCTTTTCCAGCTCCATGTGGTCCATGGTTGCGCCGCCTTCGTTGCCGCGCACTTCACCGATACGATGGATCCGACCTGCGTAAAAAAGGATCCGCTCGCTCAAGGTGGTTTTACCCGAGTCGATGTGGGCGGAGATGCCGATGTTGCGAATTTTGGCCAGGTCCATCGTTTCACTCGTTAGCTGGTGGTGTGGGTCGGCCGGTCGGCCGAGGATATCGGGTGGAAAAAACGTTGCTCGATTTCTTACGCCGACCGATCGGGGCCGGGTTTAACTCGTTGCGTCTGGCTGAACCGCATATGTGGTGACCGCGTGAGCCGCCGACACGTTCGCCGGTCAACACGTTCGCCGGTCAGCGGTGGCGCTGCCGACAGACTGCGAATTCTTTTGGTAACGACTGCGCTGTTCGCGGCAGCCACGCTCGTTACCAGCGTAGCGTC
>JAGQPT010000518.1 GCA_020426575.1 Planctomycetales bacterium | reverse complement strand
TTCGTACGCCACGGAGTCAGGTGGCTCGGCTGGTCCAGGAACCAAATGCGTTCCCAGTCTTCGGTCAGCAGCCGCAGGTTCTCTGACGTGTAAATGAGTTGCTCGGCTCGCTGCGCAGGATCGCCCGAGTAAATGGGGATGATGCAACCGCTGCTCGAACCGAGCAGCCAAGCAGTTGCCATGGCCAGAAAAAGCTTGCGCATCGCCGTAATCCTCCGTGGAGCGATGAGTTAACCCCGCAACGCGTCCTGTCGCCGGGTGTCGTCTTTGTTGCGTTGAGTGGGGTAATCGAGTGTGCGAACTGAATGTCGCGTGTGTCCGAACGGACATTAAACGGTGTGGTGGGCCCTGGTTAGGGAAGTGGCTGCCCGCGCTGCTTGATCGATCGTGAATTGGTTCGTGTCGCCGGTCCTGACCGTGCGGCCGACGCTCGCCGTGCTCTCAACCCGACGGGTGTTGTCCACCGCCGAATGTTGAACGTGTGTCCAGTGAAGCGCCTGTATCACCCATGGGGTGGGAACTTGCGCTGCTTGCTTCGGCCGCTGCACGGGCCCTCGCCTCTGCCGCTGCCTGCTCTTCCAGCAAGCGAACGCGCTCTTCCATCTCCTTGCCGGGTTTGAACGTCACGACGAACTTTTCCGGTACGTCAACTTTGTCGCCCGTTCGGGGATTGCGTGCCTTACGGGCGGCGCGTTTCTTCACTTCGAAGACCCCGAAGTTGCGCAACTCGATGCGTCGATCCTCGACGAGCGTGTCGACGATGGCGTCGAATGTCTTCTGCACAATCTCTTTGGTCTTCAATTGCGTCAGGCCAATCTCTTCGGAGATGGTCTTAACGATCTCTTTCTTGGTCACGACATGGTACTCCAGTGAAATGGGGCTTCGGCCGGGCCCGATTTCGAGCCCTGTGAGCCGACCAAGTCATGCTCCAAGTGTAGATGCCACAACGGTTAGAGTCAAGCTGGATCGCCGTGCCAGCAGCTCTGGCGGGCACTTCGGTTGGGACGTTCCAAGGCAATTCACTTTGTTCATCACAACCAGCGTGATCGCGGTAAGTCGTTCCCATAAAATTGGTTACGGTTGTAAGCGGCCTCGCCCGTGACATAATCAGCCGTAAGTCCTTTAAAATCAGCTAATAACGTCGCGTAGTCACTCTGGCCCATGTGACATCCTTTGAGGTTCACGTCGGCGTTATCGACCAGCGTCGGACGCACACTTGAACCAATCAGAATATTTTCGCCAATCGACAGAACCGGCAGCAGTGCGGCCTTTGGGTGGCATGGCCCGGTCGGAAGAAATCGCCCTCCCTCTGGAGCAGGGATGACGAATAACGGTCGCTGCCGCTCATATCCGGATGACGCGCGCCTGCCGTTCGATCTCTTCCAATGGGATCAACGGCCCGATTCCGCTACCGGGGCAGTCCTGGCACGTACGCTGCCATTCATCTTCGTTCCGGATGTTCGATGTCCAGAACGGCCACGTGCGGCACTGCCGCGGACGCGCCTCGTAGACCGTACAACGGCGGGCCTCGCCGTCGAGAAACACGCAGTCGAAGTTCGGCATCTCGACCAGGCTGCGGCGGACGCCCACCTGCCGCGTGTAGCGCTCCGTGAATGTTTCCACGTCGACGTCGATCAGCGCGGCGAGTGCCTCGATCTCGGCCTTGTTGACCCACACGTATCCAGGCGCGCCCGTACAGCAGTCGCCACACTGCGAGCACTGAAACCGCAAACCTTTGTGATACCAGGGTTTTTCACTCATGACCGCGCTCGGTTGCACCGACGCTGAGATGTCTTCGTCCGCCGTCCTTCAAACGCTGCGGCAGCTACCACCGCACGGCTGCGGCCATTTTGTCACCGCGTTCAACTCGCCCGCGTGCTCGACACCCCTGCGCCCGACGCTTAGACGGCATCGGCCAGCTGCTTGAGCGCGTCGACGGCCGCCGTGACGTCGGCGCTGGTGTTGAACGGCCCGAAGCTGAACCGCAAGGTGCCGCCGGTGGCATCGCTGCCGATCACACGATGAATCCGAGCGGCGCAGTGGTAACCCGCCCGAGTTTGCACGCGACACGACGCATCGAGCGTGGCCGCCAACTCCTGGGGATCATAGCCGTCGAGGGCCATGCTCACAACGCCCACGCGGTGCCGGGCGTCGGCCCGACCGAAGAGCTTCACGCCCGGAATCTCCGCGAGGCCGGCGAGCATTTCCGCCGTGAGGCGGCGTACCTGCTCCTCGATGGTCTCAAGGCCGCGCTGCTGCAGGTAACGTAGCCCGGCACCGAGACCGAGAATCCCCGGGCAGTTGAGATTCCCCGACTCGTACTTATCGGGCATGAGCATCGGTTGATCCGCCGACTCGCTCTGGCTGCCGGTGCCCCCCTGTCGCCGCGCGTCGAGCTTGGCGTCGATACCTTCGGCGACGTACAACAGCCCAGTGCCCAAGGGGCCCAGCAGGCCCTTGTGGCCGGGCGCGGCAAGCAGGTCGATGCCGAGTTCGCTCACGTCCACCGCCGCGTGCCCCAATGTCTGGGCCGCGTCGACCAGCAACAGGGCGTCGGACTCGCGTACGTATCCGGCGATCGCCTCCAGGTCTTGCAGCGTGCCTGTGACGTTCGAGGCGTGTGAGATCACGACCAGCCGGGTACTGGACCGTATCGTGGCGGCAATCGCCTCGGGATCGACCCAGCCGACCGCGTCACACGTCACGTAGCTCACTTCGACGCTGCCGCCACGGACCCACTGAGTCAGCGGACGCAACACCGAATTGTGCTCGGTCGCGGTCGTCACGACGTGGTCGCCCGGTGCGAGCAGACCGTGAATCGCGGTGTTCAGCGCGTCGGTGCCGTTCGTGGCAAACACGACGCGGCGGGGATCGCCCGCACCGATCAGCCGCGCCACAAGCGAACGTGTGTTGTCGATCTCGCGGCCCACCTCGATTGCTTCGGCGTACGCGCCGCGTCCCGCAGCCGCGCCCAACTCGCGCTGGTAGCGATCGACGGCTTGGTACACCGCCTCGGGCTTCGGCCAGCTTGTAGCGGCATTGTCGAGGTAGATGCGTCGCTGGTGGTCCATAAATTTGGTCTTCCGCGAAAGATACCGCGACGCAGGGCACGGTCAAGTTCGCCATTAATTGCCGGCGAGAGCATTGGGGTGGCACTTGCCGAAAGCCGCTAACCGCCGATCTGAAACATCGCCCGCTCGGGCCGCACAAACTCGGGCGAGTTGATGCCGTGGGCCTGGCGTTTCGCTCCAACCGATGCGCGAATCAGGGCGGCGATCGCCTCGTCGCTGGCACCGCCGCGCAATAACGCCCGTGCGTCCCACTCCTGGACGGAAAACAGGCAGTTGCGCACCTGTCCCTCGGCGGTGATTCGCAAGCGGTTGCAGCGGTGGCAGAAGGGCTGCGAAACGGGCTGGATCAGCCCCACCTCGGCCGATCCGTCGCCATAGCGATAGTCGCTCGCCGGCTGGGCCGGGTCTTCCGGCTCGATCGCCGCGAGCGGCCCGAACCGTGCAGCCAGCATCGCCAGGATCTCTTCCCCGCTGAGCACGTGATCGTTCGTCCAGGCCTCGTCGCCGTCCAACGGCATGTATTCGAGAAAACGCACCTTGAGCCCGTGCTGTCGGGCAAACTCGGCCAGTGGCACGATGTCCGACTCGGTTAGTCCACGAATCGCCACGGCGTTGAGCTTGATATTCGCAAAACCCACGCGACGGGCCTCGAAAATGCCGCGCAGCACCTGGTCGAGCACGTCGCGCCGAGTGATCTCGGCGAACTTCTTGGCGTCGAGTGTGTCGAGGCTGATGTTGAGGCGGTCCAGGCCCGCGCGCCGCAGCCCCTCGGCCTGCTCGGCAAGCAACATCGCGTTGGTCGTCAAGGCGATGTCCTCAATGCCGGCGATCGCTCGCAGTTTGGCGATCAGGTCGGCCAATCCGTGTCGCACCAAAGGTTCGCCACCGGTGAGCCGCAGCTTGTTCACACCGAGTCGAGCCGCCACTCGAACAAAACGTTCGATCTCCTCGAAACTAAGCAGCTCGTGGCGCGGTTTGAAGCGGATGTTCTCGGCCGGCATGCAGTAAAAACAGCGGATGTTGCAGCGGTCCGTCACGCTCACACGCAAATCGGTGTGCACGCGGCCGAAACCGTCGACAAGTCGTCCGCCCTCGCTACCGGAAGCGTCGGTCTCAGTCACGGGAAACCTCGCCGCCAACGATCTGGCTGGTTGCCTGAAGGTGTTCACAGTCGTGGTGAGAGTCGTTCCTGGGGGCATCATCGGTCGCGTCTGTGTGCAGGGGATGCGCCGCCGCGCCGTGGTGGCCGCAACACTCGCCGTGGTGCACCCACTCGCTGCTGCCGTCGCCCCAGTTCTCCTGCTTCCAGATCGGTACGACCCGTTTGAATTCGTCGATGATCCAGCTTCCCGCCGCGAAGGCCTCGCGACGATGGGGTGAGCTGACCGCAATCGCCACGCTGATTTCCGCCGGATCGAGTCGGCCCAACCGGTGCACGATCCGACAGCCCTGCAATGGCCAGCGCTCGCACGCCTGACGTTCCAGGTCGGCCATCACTTTCTCAGCCATCTCGGCGTAGCACTCGTAAACGAGGAATTCCGTGCGGCGGTCACCGGTCATCTCTCGCACCGTACCCAAAAACACCACGGTCGCCCCGGACGCGGGATCTGCGACGGCCGCAATCACTTCGGCCGGATCGATCGCGGACGTGACAAGCCGCGCCGTCTTCGTTTCTTCTTCGTGCATGGGGTTCACCCGTCTAGTCCAGGAAAGCTCTGCCATGGCGGAGCGCAGCTCGGGGAACGACGCTCGTTGGCACCGCGTCCCCAGTCCCCATTTTACCCGCCGCTGACCGGGGGAATACAAGCCACCTCGGCATCGGGCGGAATTGGAGCATCGTCGGCTGCGTATTCGTGATTGACGGCGATCATCAATTGGCCCGACATTTGGGCCAACGCCGGCAATTGCCGCGCCAGGGCGGTGCGGACATCCGCCACGCACGCACCCGCCGGAAGCATGATTTCTATGGCGTCGGCACCGGCCACTTCCCGCGCCGCCGCGAACATCCGCAGATGTATCTTCATCGCGCGCTCAACTCCGACGGGGCCGTTTCCGTGGCGGCAAGCTGTACCGCGATCTCGGGCATCAGCCGGTAAGCCAGCGCCACGAGCTTGATCGGGTGAATCGTTGGCTTCGTCGTTCCTTGTTGCATTTGCAGTCGACAGGCGCTGCACTCTGTGGCGCCCATCTCAAAGCCCGATTGTCGCGTAACTTCGAGCAGTTTCCAACCGGCGCGGATACTGTCTCGGAAATTCTTCCGTTTCATGCCGAACAGGCCCGCCATGCCGCTGCATCCGCACTCTGGCGCGTCCACTCGTAGCCCCGGCAACAGGTCGAGCAGGTGTCGGGCGGCGTCGCCGTTCTCCAGGGCCTTCGAGTGGCACGGCGTGTGGTACATGACGTTCCACTTCAGCGGCGAGAAATCGAGCCGCAATTTGCCCTCACGGTGCAACCGCCAGAGGTAGCTGCACGCTTCACTCGAATTCTCGGCGACCAACTGCGCGTCTTCGTCGTCAACCAACGACGGGTATTCGCGGCGCAGGCAGAGCACGGCCGACGGTTCCGTCGAAACGATCTCGTACCCCATGCGGACCGCCTCGGCGAGGCGCGGCAACTGCGCCGCCGCCAGTTCGCGGGCTTCCTCCAGCGCGCCGGTCGTCAGCAACGACATTCCCGAGCACCGCTGCCACTTGGGAACGTAGACCGACACGCCATTGTGATCCAACACCTCGGTCATGGCCATCGCCAACTGCGGATCGCTGTAGTTGGCGAACGTATCGACCAACAGCAGCACCTTGGGCACGTCCTCGCGCGTTGGCTGGTCGAGGCCCCGCTCGGCGGCCTGACGGATGAAGCTCCGCCGCGAGAAGCGGGGGAGCTTACGTCGCGCGGCCACACCGAAGAGCTTTTCCAATACCCACCGTGCCGTGGGGTTTTCGATCGCCAGGTTGGAAAACGGGCTGAGGCGGCTCCCCCAGGCGGCCACGCGGTCGATTCGGGAAAAAAACCAGTCCGAGAGCACGAAACCGTGCGCGGCCACCTGCGCCGCACGCGCTTCGAGCATCAATCGGGGAATATCGACACTCGCCGGGCAGTCGAGCCGACACATGTGGCAATGCACGCACTTGTCGACCACCGTCTTGAATTCGTCACCGGCAAGGGTTTCGCCGCTCAATTCGCCGGTCATCATGCCGCGCAGCAGATTCGCCTTTGCCCGCGGGGACGACTCCTCGGCCGGTGCGAATCGAAAGATCGGGCACATCCGAGCCTCGACCGACCGCGTGCGACAATGACCGCACCCGTTGCAGTCGCGGATGGCTTGCAGCGCATCCTCGTCGGACCAGGCCAACTGAAGCGGGACAACTTGAGCTGCGCCGCCTCCGCCGTCCGATGTACCACGTGTCGCACTTTCGTCGTGCGCATCGACCGCCTCGTAGCGACGATGGTATCGTTCCAGGGGATTCGTCTCGCCACCGACAACCTTGCCCGGGTTCAGCGTGTTCGTCGGGTCGAAGATCGCCTTGATCTGACGCAGCGTCGGCTCCGCGTCGGGATAAAACGCCGCCGTGTATTGCGAACGGCTCAGACCGAGCCCGTGTTCGGCGCCGATGGTGCCGCCGGCGTCCTTGACCGCGCCAAAGAGTTCAACGGCAAGTTGATCGAGCAGCATCGCCGACTCCGGTCGGCCCAGGTCGACGAATGGCCGGATGTGCAACTGGCCGTGGCCGACGTGCCCGAACAGCGACGCCGTCACCCTTCGCCGTTTCAGCACCTCCTGCAGCAAGGCGAGAAACTCGGGCAGTCGCGCGGGTGGAACCGTGATGTCCTCGATGATCGGCACCGGACGGACCGAACCGCGTAGCCGATGCAGCGTTCGCACCACGTGGCGGGCGAGGTTCCAGAAAAGCCGGATATCGTCCGGGGTGGTGGCCAATCGTGCGTCGAACGCCAGACGGCACTCATGCTGTGCACGATCGACGGACTTCAACAACCGGGCCTTGAGTTCATCGGCATCGTCGGCGTCGTGCTCGACGAGTAGGATGGCCTCGGTCGTCTCGGGAATCATCAATTCGTAGCGCGGGTCGGTGTCGCGCGCCAGACTGATGTGGCGCCGGTCAAGCAGATCGCACGCCGTCGGCCCCAGCGGCGTCAACTCGACGGCCGTTCGCGCCGCCTGATCGAGCTGCTCGAACATCAGCATGGCCACCCCCACGTGACGCGGCAGCTCATCGGTGCTAAGGACCGCTTCGGTAACGACGGCCAACGTGCCTTCGGCGCCGGTGATCAGCCCCGGCCAGTCTACCGTCTCGCCATCGAAGACCCCGTCGAGGCGGTAGCCGGTCCGTCCGGGCATGGCAGTGAAGTCGTAGTGCCCCGACGCCGCGCGGCCGTGCCCGAGGACCTCGGCCAGCCGCTGCGTTATTTCGTCAACGGGCGAAACATCGGCGGCTGCATCAGTCGGGGGGCGCTGCACCGATTCGCGCCCCACGCGGACGGCGGTACCGTCCGACAACACGATTTCCAGTTCTTTCACGTGCCGTGACGTGGCCCCGTATTTGAGCCAGCGACTGCCCGAGGCGTCGACGCCAATCGCGCCGCCGATTGTGCGAACCTGGGCGGTGGCCGGGTCGGGGCCAAACACACGGCCGCGCGGCCGCAATGTTTCGTTCAATTCGCCGACGACAACGCCGGCCTGCACGCGAACCGTCGTGTCGCCGACTTCGAGCACCCGGCGAAAGTGTTTCGAAAGGTCGAGGACCAGGCCCGGGCCCAGCACGCCGCCGGCCAGCCCCGTACCCGCCCCCCGGGCGTGAATGCTCAAGCCGTTCTCGTGCGCGTACCGCACGCAGGCGACCACGTCCGCCGTGTGTCGGGGCAACACGACACCCAACGGTTCGATCTGAAAGATACTCGCATCGCTGCTGTAAAGCTGCCGCCACGTCTCGTCGAAATGGACGTCGCCCACGACAAGACCACGCAGGTCGTCCTGTATTCGCGAGCGGGTTTCGTCCATCGCCATGCGGCGCCGTTCAACTGTCGTTACGGATCGAGCAAACCTGAGTCGTTGATCTTAACCCTTACCTGCAGCAGCCGTCTCGGCCAATCTGGCCGACTCCTGGCGATAACGCTCGTGCGTCTCCAGGTCAAAGCCGCCGTGTTCGTCGAGACCTTCCACGTCTCGGTACGTCGCCCCGCAGCGGTAACACATTAGCGCGTTGCCGACGAACAGGTACAACACGACGTCGATCAGTGCCGTTGCAAACAGCACACTGAAAGTGGCCGCCGTCAAATAGAAGTACCACGTCACGCAACTGACCGCGAACCCGACGACCACGATCGCCACGCCCAACTGCTGCGGAAAGTCCTTACGGACGTACAGGTCCGTACTTGGACACACCAGGCAGCGATGCACCGCGCCGCTGCTAAAGGCCCCCGGCGGGATTTCGACCGTGTGGTCGCAGTGCGGGCACACAACGCGGTCGGCCCCGTCGACAAGCTCGACGGTGTTCGGTTGTCCACACTCGGAGCACGTGTGCGTGAGGTTCATCGCAATCAGACAACAAGGTCACAGACGGGGCCAAATCGGACGCCACAATGCCTGCCGGGGCGGCAGGCCGGGCCTGCCGGGCAGCAAGTCGGCCAGACAACGCCCGCCGACAAACGCATCCATCCAGCTTGAGTCGTTCCAGCTTGGGGGCAACTCCAAGCTTGGTATCCCTCCATCATAAGGGAAATCCGCTCGTGGCCGACAGTAGCTGACCGCTCAACTCGCCCAGAAAGGTGGTGATCACGGCGACGTACAAGATCCCCGTGGCACTTTGCGTGTTGGGAACCTTTAGCGTGTACCAAACCAGCACGGCGGCTCCGGCCGTGCCCAGCAGTCCTGCCAACCAACGAATCGCCAGCAGTGCCAGATCGACCGTTGCCGGTGCGGCCCCCGAATCGACCCAGGCAGCCAGACCAAGTCCGACAACCACGCTGCGCACGGCTACCGCCACTCCGATCACGATCACGAGCCGACGCAGCGGCGCCAGCCGCATTCCCGGGTTGTTCAAATACCAGTGCCCGAGCAGCATGGCGGCCATGGTCACGCCCAACAACATCCCGCTGCTGAAGACGTCGACCACGGCGGCGGCCGGTCCGACGTGCGACGTCTCTTCCACCGCGTACGCCCCCGAAGCCCCGACCAGGTTGAGCAGGGCGATCAACAGCAGCGCTACCTTGCCGGCTCGCGGTCTGTCGTAAATCCAACACACGCCCGATGCGTAGGAAGCCACCGCTGCCGCGATCGGCGTCCAGATGCTGCCGAGCCCGGCCGCCGAGGCGGTCACGGCCGAGGCCAGCACGGCCAGCCCCAACAACACCCAGGAGTGGGCGCGAAAATAACCGTTGTCGACCTCTCGCGACGAGGTGATCGCCATGCCCAGGGCTAGTCCCAGGCCGAGTCGATAGACGAACTGAACGAGTATTCCCAATGTCGGTCGATCTGTGGGGGGGCGGTGGGTTAGCGACAGTGTGGCGTCGAAACAGATGGAAACAGTTTGGCTGTGGCTGAAAGCATAACCCAAATCCCCT
>JAGQPT010000517.1 GCA_020426575.1 Planctomycetales bacterium | reverse complement strand
CGTAGTCGAACAGCTTGTACCGGCGGCCGGCGACCTCGGCGAACTCGTCCATCGTCTCTTGGACGATCGACGGACACGCCTCATAGTACGAATTACAGGCTTCGCGGGCCTGGAAGAACGTGTCGGGGTTCTGGGCCGTGCCGCGGAGAATCGGCCGGTCGGGTGTGAGGGCCCGCTCACGATGTGCCCGCACCGCGTCTTCGTCGATCATCGCCAGCAATTGTTCGTTCGAGAGCAACTCGATCTTGGCGACTTCGTGTGACGTGCGAAAACCGTCGAAGAAGTGCATTAGCGGCACGCGGGACCGCAGCGTGGCGGCCTGGCCGATGCAGGCCATGTCGTGCGCCTCCTGCACCGAACCGGAGCAGAGCAGGGCAAAGCCGGTTTGCCGAACCGCCATCACGTCCGAGTGATCCCCGAAGATCGACAACGCGTGCGTCGCTACCGTTCGGGCCGTGACGTGCATGCAGAACGACGTCAGCTCGCCGGCGATCTTGTACATGTTGGGGATCATCAGCAGCAGCCCCTGACTGGCGGTGAACGTCGTCGTCAGGGCCCCGGTCTGCAGGGCGCCGTGAACGGCTCCGGCCGCTCCTCCCTCGGACTGCATCTCCGTGACCTGGGGGACCGTGCCCCAGACGTTCGTACGACCGCGCGATGACCATTCATCGGCGAGTTCACCCATTGTCGACGAGGGGGTGATCGGATAGATCGCGATCACTTCGTTCAAACGGTGGGCAACTGACGTGGTAGCTTCGTTTCCGTCGACCGTGGCTGTCTGCGTCTGATCCATCACCGCTCCCTCGTCAGTGGCTAGAGCTTGGGTAGGTGCGATAACAACGCCGGGCCAAGCTCGTCTCGATCAAACGGCGGACTGATGGTCGGCGTACATGTTTGGAGTATCTCGTGTGGGCGTATCCGCACACCGGGCGGGCACGGTCGATCGTCCCTCGGAGCGATACATGACCGACGGATCGCGGAAAGTCGATTCATCGGCCACTTTGCCCGACCGGTGGACCAAACGGTGCAAACAACGTGCCCCCCGCTATGCATTTTCAGGCCTGATTCAGAAATTACCGCGCAGCACGCCGGCTCATAGTGTCGCCACCGCGATCGTAGCGCGGAACGTGGTAACTTGCAGGGCGAGAATGTGGGCGAATGAGAAAGGCGCGACGTCAGTCGCCGAGCCGCTCGGCCACAAGTTCCGCTACGTCGATCACTTTGAGATCCTGGCGGCCGTGTTCCTGGACGCCGTCGGCAAGCATCGTCTTACAGAACGGACACGCCACGGCGATCTGCTCGGCGCCGGTCTGGATCGCCTCCTCGGAACGCTCGACGTTGACGGACCGATCCCCGAGCGTCTCTTCCATCCACATCCGTCCGCCACCGGCCCCGCAGCAGAAACTGTTCGAGCCGTGTCGCTGCATCTCCACGAGCCGGGCACCGACGGCCTGCACCAGGTTCCGCGGCGCGTCGTAGACATTGTTATAGCGGCCCAAGTAGCACGAGTCGTGATACACGGTCGCCACGCTGCCTCCACCGACAAGTCCCGGCAGTCGCCCCTCGGCGATTAATTGGGCAATGTAGTCGGCGTGGTGGACGACCTCGTAGTGTCCGCCAAGTTGCGGATACTCGTTGAGCAGCGTGTGGAAGCAGTGCGGACACGAGGTGACGATTTTCTTGATGCCGTGGCCGTTCAACGTTTCCACGGCGCACTCAGCGAGGATGTTGTAAAGGTATTCGTGGCCGATGCGTCGGGCCGGGTCGCCGCAACAGCGCTCTTCGGCCCCCAGCACGGCGAAGCGAACGCCCGCCGCCTTGAGGATCTTGGCCACGGCGCGACTCGTCGGTTTGGCCCGAGCGTCGAACGATCCGGCACAGCCCACCCAGAACAAGATCTCCGGGTTGGGCTCGTCGTCGAGTGTGGGCACCTCGAGGTCTTTCGCCCAATCGGCGCGCGACTCGTTGTCGAGGCCCCAGGGGTTACCCGCCGTTTCCAGGTTTGTCAGCGTCAATTGGGCTTCTTCGGGGAAGCGGCTTTCCATCATCACCAGCGAACGCCGCAGGTCGACGATCGCCGGCACATGTTCGATCGAGACGGGGCATTCGCGCATGCAGGCTCCGCACGTCGTGCACGACCACAACTCGTCGGCGCTGATGTAGTTGTCGACGATCGGCTCGTGCTCGTCGACGTGCTCACCGGCGAGCAATTTGTCGGTCGCCGACATCCAGGCCCGATTGATCGACAGGATCACACGGCGCGGTGAGAGCGGTTTGCCCGTGAGTGTTGCCGGGCAGCTCAATTCACAACGGCCGCAACTCACACAGGCGTCGCTGTCGAACAACGTCTTCCAACGGAACTGGTCGACCGACGTGACGCCGAACGACTCGGCCTCTTCCATGTCGGGGATCGCTTGCAGCGTCCCCGCCGGCGCTTCCAGCGGAGCGAAGAACGTGTTGGCCAGGCCCGTGACGGCGTGCCGCATGTCGCCAAAGGCAAACCCCAGGATGAACGCGAACGAAAGCCCCCCGTGCAGCCACCATGTGACCGCATGCTGCAGGCGCGGGGTGACGGCGGCGGCCGGAACCACCTGAGCCAGCGCGTAGCCGACCGGCGAGACCCACTTCTCGGCCACCGCGGCCGTGGGGACGATCTCGTCGCCATCGACAACAAACGCCGAATGGGCGATGCGGGCCGCTTCCAGATAAAACCCCGAGAGCGAGACCAGCAACAGCAGCACGACCCAGTAGCCGTAGTTCGGCCGCCCCGCCAGGTACGCCGGCTTGAGCACATAGCGCCGATACAGCGCCATCAGGCAACCGACGATGACCATCACGCCGGCCACGTCGAGCACGAAGGAGAAGACCGAGTAGAAGGCACCCACGAGAAACGCCACCGGCCGCAGGCCCAACAACACCTGGCCGATGTCGCGTTCGAT
>JAGQPT010000516.1 GCA_020426575.1 Planctomycetales bacterium | reverse complement strand
CGGCGCCGACTCATCAGTTCGGCAACCTTGCGGAGGAAGGCACGGTTGCCACGCTCGTGCACGTCGTGCTCGACGGCGAGCGCTGCGGCGTAGAAGGACGGCACGTGCCGCCATGCCTTCAGCATCCCGACGGCCACGAGCGCAGAGGTGGCAACGATTGCCCCAGCGAGCGCCAAGCGGCGCCAACGGAATCCAGGCGGCAATCTCGTCATGACGTGAAGCGGCACTCACGCGGCAAAGAAACCCAGCCCAACGCCCACAAATCCCGCGGCGGCAGGGGCGGCATCGTAGGTCGAGCGGCCCCCGGGAGTCAACGTCAGCCCGCCGCACCTGGTTGTCCGGCGGCCAACCCGAAATACCCCCTCGACGCAAGTTGTGTCACTTACCGCCCGGTTGCCGGCAGCGATCAGCTAAAACGCAGTAGGGCATAGCGCTTCTTGCCGCTGCGAAGCACGATGGTCGATTCGCTGGCCAGGTCGGCCGCGGTGAGCATCTGCTCCTGAGACTCGGCTCGGCGGTTGTTGATGTATACGCCACCCTGTTTGAGCAGTCGCCGCGCCTCGCCCTTGCTGCCGGCCAGCGTGGCCTCGACCAGCGCGTCGACCACCGGCAAGCCCTCGCCGCCGAGACGCTCACGGTCTAGCTCACCGCTGGGCACGTCGGCAAAGATGCTGCCGAGTTGGGCGTCACTGAGGTCGGCGATCTCGGCACCGAAAAAGATCTCGGTCGCGCGCTGGGCGATCGCCAGGCCCTCGTCGCCATGCACCAATTGCGTGAGCGACTCGGCAAGCCGTCGCTGGCTCTCGCGCCGCTCGGGGGCAGACACCCGCGCCGCATCGAGCGATTCGATCTCCTCGCGGCCCAGTTCGGTGAGGTAACGCAGGCAGCGCCCCACGTCGGCGTCCTCGACGTTGATCCAGTACTGATAAAAGGCGTACGGGCTGGTGCGCTCGGCCGACAGCCACACGGCGCCCGACTCGGTCTTGCCCATCTTGCTGCCGTCGCTCTTGGTCAGCAACGGCCAGGTCATGCCGTATGCCTCGGCCCCGTTGCGACGGCGGATCAAGTCGATGCCGGCGGTGATGTTGCCCCACTGGTCACTGCCGCCGACCTGCAGATGGCAGCCGCGCTGTTCGAACAAGTGGGCGAAGTCGTAGGCCTGCAACAGCATGTAGCTGAACTCGGTGTAGCTGATGCCGCCGCCCGCGCCACCGCCGTCACCACTGCCCAGGCGGCTCTTCACCGAGTCCTTGGTCATCATCACGTTCACCGGGAAGTTCTTCCCCACGTCGCGGAGGAACTCGATGTAGCCGAAGCGGCTCATCCAGTCGTAGTTGTTCACCAGCGACCCGCCGGCCGCCGCGTCGTCGAAGTCGACGAACCGCCGAATCTGCGCTTCGATTCCGGCCACGTTCGCCCGCAGTTGGTCCTCCGAGAGCAGGTTGCGTTCCTCGCTCTTGCCGCTGGGATCGCCGATCATCCCGGTCGCACCGCCGACCAGCGCGATGGGGCGATGTCCGGCGCGTTGAAAGCGTCGTAGCGCGACGAGCCCCAGCAGCGTGCCGGCGTGCAGGCTGTCCGACGTGGGATCAAATCCCGCGTACAGCACCCGCGGCCCCTCGGCCAGCCAACCGCGCAGTTGCTGGCGGTCGGTCGACTGGTAGATCAACCCCCGCCATTTGAGCTCCTCGATGATGTCCGTCACAGCGATCGTGTCTCCCTCGGCTTGGTGTTCAGATAAGACAACGTTTCGACCTAACGTTGGACTGTCACGTGTGTCACGGCTCCGTTGTTCAGCGCCACATGTCGTCGTCGGCGAACGGATGCGGTGCCTTGTCGAGCTTCGGCTTCGGCAACACCTTGAGCACCTGTTCGGCCAGACGGAGGTCTTCCTTGGTCGTGATCTTCAAATTCAGCCGCGAGCCGGTCACGACGGAAATCGCGTGCCCCGTCTGCTCCACCAGTTGAGCCTCGTCGGTGGCCGAAAGTTCACCCCGGCGGGCGAAGGCGTCGCTGATCAACTTGCGGCGAAACACCTGCGGCGTCTGCGCTTCCCAGATTCCCTCACGGGAAACCGTCTCTTCCACGACGTGCTGGCTGCTCACCCGCTTGAGCGTCGCCTGCACCGGAACCCCCAGGATCGCCGCCCCGCTCTTGGTGGCCTCGGCAAACACGCGGTCGATCCACTCCTCGGCCACACAGGGCCGGGCCGCATCGTGGACAACGACGTAGTCGACGTCGTCGCGAACCTTCTCCAGGCCGCGGGCGACCGAATCGGAGCGTTCGGCGCCTCCCTCGACGACATCGATGCCCAGGATCGCCACGTTCGCGCCGAACTTCATCTGAAAGTCGCTACGGTCTTCCTGGGCGATCACCAGGATGCACTGCTTGACGTCGTCGCGGGCGAGAAACCGTTCGGCCGAGTGCAGCCAGACGGCTCGACCTGCCAGCACGGCGTACGGCTTTTTGTAGTGTTTGTCCTTGAATCGGCTGCTGCTGCCCGCAGCCGGCAGGATCACGCTGAATGTTGCCACGATCGCCTCGCGCCACGTGGGTGCCACCCCGGTGTCCGCACAGGCGGCGGGGTGTGAACGGTGCCAAGTCCCTGGCCGCACCAACCGTGGCGGTCCATTCGGCGGACAATCCGCCGCCGCGGCGGTCTGGGACCACGTCGGCCCATTTTCGAGCATCGCGGCGCGGCGTCAACAGCCAGGCGTTGCCGCACACAACCGGGCCAAGAAAACCACGACGGGACAACGCCATTGGGGCAAAATCCCGCAACCTCCGTCTTCCTGAACTTCCGTCGTCGTGTCGTTGTGGTTCCCGCCCGAATCACTTCGTTTCCAGCGGGATGTCGTTGATCTTGGCCGCCAGGATGAAATCGTTCTCCGAGAGACCGCCGATGGCGTGGGTCCAGATCTCGATCGCGACGTTGCGATATCCTTCCAGGTGCAGGTCCGGATGGTGCCCTTCATCCTCGGCCAGATCGGCCACGGTGTCGAAAAAACGTATCGCTGCCATGAAATCGCGGGCCCGCCACTCGCGGCGGATTCGCTTACCATCGTCGGTAAGCGACCAGCCCGGCACCGCGTCGAGATAAGGACCTGCCGCCTCCGGCGAAATCGGATCGACGCCCCCTTCGCAGGGCAGACATTTCTTCCGCGTGAGTTCTTCCCGGGTGGTAGACATCGGTTGGGCTCCTAAAATCGTAGGCACAGAATTTCATCGTCAAAACACCGCCGTCGGCGGACCACGTTGGGGCATATCACAACGGCGTCGCTCCCCACCGCTGCAATCGTTCGTCCGCCCAACCGAAAGTCAACCCCGACCCCCGCAATGCCAGAAGACACCACGACCACGCCAGCCGATTCGTCCGACACCTTGGCCTCGCTGCGATCGCGCGTCGCCGAACTTGAGAGCCTGCACACCCACCACCAGCAAATGCTCGACGACCTCAATGCCGTTGTGCTGCGCCACGAACGCAGTGTCGAGAAGCTCGAGCGCGTGCTCGATCAGCTTGCCGGCCGCGTTCGGTCCTTGGCCGATTCGCTGCCGCACGACGAGACGCCCGAACCACCGCCGCCGCACTATTAAAAGAAAGCGCTATGGACGAGTAATCCGCCGACCGGTCGTCACTCGTCGACGCGAATCACCGCCAACAACTGTCCCACCACAAGGTCGTCGTCCGGTTCGACACACACGTGCGCCAGCACACCGCTAGCCGGGGCGTCGAGATCGACGGTCACGTCCTCGGCGACGATTTCCAGCAGCCGGTCATCCTTGACCACCCGATCACCGCGTTCGGCCAGCCACATGCCGGCCCGCAGCACTTGTCCCGACAAGCCCAGATCGGGCACGCGCAGATCGACGTTGCGCGGCGCGGCGGTCATTGCCGACGACCCTCGACCCCGGCGACCAACTCGCGGGCCCGATAGCTAGAACGCACGAACGGCCCGCTGGCGACCTGCGCGATGCCGATTTGCTCGGCCAGTCGGCCCAGTGTGTCGAACTCTTCCGGCCGCAGATAACGCTCGACCGGCAGGTGCGCCAGCGATGGCTGCAGGTATTGCCCCAGCGTCAGCATGTCGCAGCCGATGTCGACCAGATCGGCCACAACGTCGAGCAACTCTTCCTGCGTCTCGCCGAGTCCCAACATAATCCCCGTCTTGGCGAGCATCCCGGGCGCCCGCTGTTTGATGCGGGCCAACAGCGCCAGCGTCCAGCGATAGTCGCTCTTGCGGCCGCGCACCCGAGGGTACAACCGCGGCACGGTTTCGGTGTTGTGGTTGAAGACCTCCGGCGCGGCATCGATCACGCGGTCGACGGCCGCGAGCGATCCGGCGAAATCGGGCGTGAGCACTTCGACGCTGGCGCCGCTGGTCGCCCGCACCGCTTCGATACAGCGGACGAAATGGTCCGCACCGCCGTCGGGCAAATCGTCGCGCGTCACCGACGTGATCACCACGTGTTCGAGACCCAACCTCGCGGCGGCTTCGGCCAGGCGGGCAGGTTCGTCGGCGTCGAGCGACCGTGTCTTTCCCTTGGCGACCGAACAGAAATCGCACGGGCGCGTGCAGACGTCCCCCATCACCATGAACGTCGCCGTCTTGGCCGCGTAGCACTCCATGCGATTCGGACAGCGGGCGTGGTCGCACACCGTCTCCAGATCGAGATCGTCGAGCATCCGCGCCGTGAAGTGGTTCGCGTTGCCTTTGGGCACCTGCCGTTTCAGCCACCGCGGCAAACGTGGCGCAGAGCTCGCCGGGCCTGCCGCCGGCGGCGCAGATTCGGTGGTTAGTTCGACGACGGGCAGGTCATACGACACTGGCCACCTCGCCGGTCGGAGCCGTCGGTATGCTGCGCAGCAGCGGATGCCCGGTGCTCACCCCCAGCCGTTGGCAGTCGAACGCTTCGGCCAGTCGGGCCAGCAGGAACGAACGCACCCGCGACATCGACATCGGGCGGCGCGTCTCGGCCGCCAGCGACGAGTACCGTTGCTGAGCGTCGACGCGCAGGTGGCGGGCAAACGCGCCCAGGTCCGGTTCGACGTTCAACTGGGCGCCGTAGTAGCTGACGCCGTGCTTGACCGCCACGCCGACCGCCGCCACCTGCCCGGCGCGAGCCCACAGCCCTCGCCCCGGCCGTTGTCGCCGCGCTTCAACGCGCACGTCGCCACAGACGTCGGTCAGCGCCCGTTCGAGTCGCCCCAGATACTCGCCGACGCTCCAGCCGATCGCCTCGATCGGCACGATGCCATAGAGGTTAATCTGCCCCAGCAAGTGCAACTGACAGCGTCCGCCCCGGTTCGACCAATGCAGCGGAACCCCCGGGCGCGGTCGTCCGCCGGCCGGGTGTGCCGATTGCACCGAGCCATTCAGTTGCGACCACGATCCGCTGCGGCCGACGCTGATCGCTGCTGGGTGTTCGCACAGCAGCACGACTGCGCGGCGGTCGGCTCGGCTGATCGCATCGTCGATGAGCGCCTGCTGCAGTTCGAGACAGCGGTCGTAATTGACGAGCCCGAGCAGGTGGACCTCGATGCTCGACGGAGCGCGCGGCGGCGTGACGTGATCGGTTGTCGGCGCGGTCGACATGGCGCGAACCTGCAGCCTTGTTCGTGTTTCTGGGTGTTGAGGTTTCTTGGTGTATTGCCAAGTTCCCACGGCGGTCGGTTGCGCCGCTTGCCCGCTTCTGCGCCAGCGAGTACAAGTGCCCATAGGCGTGTAGCGCCTCCGCTGCCCTCGCGTTCGCTGGCAAACAACATACTCTAGCAACGCCGCCGGCGCGCGAATAGTCGCCACCTGTCAACCAGCCCTTTGTAGCGGGTCTTGCCAGCACCGTATCGTTCCATGGCCAACAAGTCCGGCGGAAAACAATCCGCCAGCAAAACGTCCAAGACCAAACCCGATCGCGAACACGACAACGAGCGGCTGATCGCTCAAAACCGTCGTGCCCGCCACGAGTATGAAGTGCTCGAGACGCTCGAGTGCGGTCTGGCGCTGCGCGGTAGCGAAGTCAAAAGCCTCCGCACCGGCAAGATCTCCCTGGACGAAGCCTACGGCCGCATCAAACAGAACGAAGTCTGGCTGATGGGCTGCGACATCCCCGAGTACGTCCAGGCGAACCAGTTCAACCACGAGCCGCGCCGTCCCCGCAAGCTGTTGATGCACCGCCGCGAAATCGCCCGCTTCGCCACCCGGGCCATGCAGAAGGGGCTCACCCTGGTGCCGCTGAAGATGTATTTCAAAAGCGGTCGGGCCAAGGTGCTGATGGGTGTCTGCAAGGGCCGCAAGACGTACGACAAGCGCGAGGCGATGAAAAAGTCGGACATGAAGCGCGACATCCAACGCGCCATGCGCGGCCGCTAGTAGGGTAGTCCACGTTCACGATCAGGCGTTGAACCACGACGACACAACGGCACAACGCAGGGTGGCACGGACACTCTACCGCAATCCGCGTCGACGACGCGCGAACGACTGTCGGTCGAGTGTCCGTGCCCTCGTAGCAATCAGAGGCCCTTGGTGTGCGACTGTCGCGTCGTCACCGCCGCTCGATTGCCTTCGGCTGCGCGAGCTCCTCGGGCTGGGGTGCGGTGACCAACTCGGGCGTGATGATCGCATACACGTCACTCGGTCGGTCGCCTTCGTCATGGTCGTTTGCCTCCTTCAATCGCATGATTCGCGACTCGCCGGCATGGTGAGTGAATTCTGACTGGTACTCGAGCGTATTCCCGTCGGCAGTGACGCTGTGGTGCACGTCGACCAGGATGTTTCGTTGATAACCTTCAAACTCTGCATGGGCCGTGACGGATAGTTCCGTACCAGCGATTTGTTTGTCGGAATTTGATGGTGCCTCGTAGCCGACGCGTAGCTTTGCCGGTCGACCCATCACGGTCACGATCTTCGGCGCGGAAAGCACGCGAATCTTGTCATCATCTCGTAGCGACGCGATCACTTCCTCGACCTCCTTT
>JAGQPT010000515.1 GCA_020426575.1 Planctomycetales bacterium | reverse complement strand
AGTCGTTTCGCCGCAGCACCGGCGGCGAGCGAATGCTCGGTGACCTGTTGGCACAGATCGCGGCGGCCGACGGTGAAGCCGCCGCAGCCGCGCTCTTGGCCAACGTAGCGGCCCTGGGCGGGAACGACCGCGAGCTATTCGGTGCGCTACTGCGGCAACTCGCCGGCGGCAATGCTGCGAAGGTGCGGACGATCGTCGCACAGGCCGGCGCCGCAGCGCCATTCAATGAAATGATCGCCGCGGCGAAGCAGACGGCGGTTGATCCGGCGGCAACGATCGACGCGAGGATCGCTGCTATTGAACTTCTGCCGATGGCCGATTGGGACGATGTCGCCGGCATTTGGGCCGACCTGATTGATCCGGGGCAGCCGATCGAACTCCAGCGGGCCGCCGTCCAGGCGATGGGGCGATACAGTGATCCGGCCGTCGGCGAAATCGTCGTCGAGGCCTGGCCTGGCTGGGGGCCGCGCGTCCGCCGCGCAGCGACCGAAACACTGTTCGCCCGCGAAGACCGACTCTTGGTGCTGCTCGACGCCATCGAGCGCGGCGACATCGAGGCCAGCGACATCGACCCACAGCGGATCGAGCAACTTGCCGAACACGCAAACGATGCGGTCGCCGAGCGGGCACGCCGCATCGCCGCGAGCATCACACCGCCGGACCGCAGCGACTTGATCGCGACGTATCGCCCGGCACTGACGATGGAGGCGAGTTCGGCGCGCGGCCGCGAGGTGTTCAAGCGAATCTGCGCCGCCTGCCACAAGCTGGAAGGTGTCGGTCACGAAATCGGCCCCAACCTCGCGACGGTAAAAAACCGCGGTCCCGAGGCGATCATGGTCAACGTGCTCGACCCCAATCGCGAGGTCAATCCGCAGTTCGTCAATTACGTCTGCGTCACCGACGACGGTCGCACACTCTCGGGCATGATCACGGCCGAGACGGGCACCAGCGTCACACTCGCTCGCGCCGAAGGCGAAAGCGATACGGTCCTGCGCGAACAGATCGACGAACTGCGCAGTTCGGGAAAGTCGATCATGCCCGAGCAGTTGGAGAAGGAAATCAGCGTGCAACAAATGGCCGACCTGATGGCGTACCTCACCAATATCGAGTGACGTGACCTGCGAGTGCGGCTCGATGAGGCCAAACCGAATCAAGGAGCTAGCGTGGACAATCAACAACGTCTGACGGGCATGGGGCGGCTGGCAACGTCGCTGGTCACCGTGCTGGCACTTTCGGCCGTAGCGTCCGCGCTCGATGCTCGCGCCGCCGATTGGCGCGCCGGCGCGGCGACGGTCGACATCACACCGCAGCAATCCATGTGGATGTCCGGTTACGCCTCGCGCACCGCGCCGTCCGAAGGGACGTTGCACCCGCTGTGGGCCAAGGCCCTCGTGCTCGAAGACGGCGAAGGGGGCCGCGCCGTGCTGGTGACACTCGACCTCGTCGGTATCGGCCGCGAACTGTCCGTGGAAATCTGCCAGAGGTTGACCAGCGACTACGAACTGTCGCGCGACCAGATTGCGCTGTGCTGTTCGCACACGCACACCGGTCCGGTCGTCGGTCGCAATCTGGGTACGATGTACTTCATCGACGACGCGCAGTGGCGGCTCATCGACGAATACGCAGCACGTTTGGCCGACGACGTTGTCGACGTCGTCGGCCGGGCAATCGGCGCGCTCGAACCGGTGCGAGTCTCCTGGGGCGGCGACACGGCAACGTTCGCCGTCAATCGCCGCAACAACAAGGAGGCCGACGTCGAGACGCTGCGGGCCGAGGGCCGACTGGTCGGTCCGTCGGATCACGACGTGCCGGTGCTGGCCGTCCACGACGAGCAGGGCCGGCTCAAGGCCATCGCTTTCGGTTACGCCTGCCACGCGACGACGTTGTCGATCATGCGCTGGACGGGCGACTATGCCGGCTTCGCGCAAGTTGCACTCGAACAGCGCTATCCGGACGCCGTGGCGCTCTTTTGGGCTGGTTGCGGCGCGGACCAGAACCCGCTGCCGCGGCGGACCGTCGCCCTCGCGCAACAGTACGGCCTGCAGTTGGCCGATGCGGTCGATCGGGCGCTGGGGGGCACGATGCAACCGATCGACGGAGAACTCTCGACGACGTACCGCGAAGTGGCATTGCCGCTGGACACGCTACCGACGCGTGCAGATCTCGAACAGCAGGCGCAGTCCGAGAACCGCTACGAGGCATCGCGGGCGGCACATCTGTTGGCACAGCTCGACGGCGGCACACCGCTCCGCCCGACGTATCCCTACCCGGTCGAAACCTGGCAGCTTGGCTTGGGCCCGACGTGGATCGTGCTAGGGGGCGAGGTCGTCGTCGACTTTGCCTTGCGGCTCAAGAGCGAACTGGACGACGACCAATCCGCACGGGGCGACGTCTGGGTAGCCGGCTACGCTAACGACGTAATGGCCTACATCCCTTCGCGACGTGTGCTTGGCGAAGGAGGCTACGAAGGTGGCGGCGCGATGGTCTACTACGGCCTGCCAACCGTGTGGGCCCCCACGGTCGAACGCGTGATCGTCGACGCCGTGCACAAACAACTCGGCAAATGATTTTCGAGATCGCATGCCGTAACCAACATGTCGACAAGACGTTGCGTCGCCGGGCCGGTCTTACGCTAGACACTCTCTCCGCGTATAATGCGATCAGATGTGTCGGGCCATAACTGGGAGAAACTCGTGTCCACCGTCGACACCCTCGAAATCGTCCTCTACCCTCATCCCGTGTTGCGGCATAAGTCCAAGCCGCTGCGCAGGGTTGATGCCGACCTGCGCCGCACGGTCGACCGCATGTTCGAGCTGATGTACGAACACCGGGGCGTGGGCCTGGCCGCCAACCAGGTGGCGCTGCCCTGCCGGCTGTTTGTCGCGAATGTGACGGGCGATTCCGATCAGCGTGACGCCGAGATGGTGTTCATCAACCCAGTGATCAGCGGTCGCAAGGGTTCCGCCGTGGCCGAAGAGGGGTGCCTGAGCTTGCCGGAAGTCGTCGCCGACGTGACGCGGCCGGCGACGATCACCGCGTCGGCCTACAATCTTGCCGGCGAGGAGTTCAAATTCGAGGTGGACGGACTGCTCGCGCGGGTGATTCAACACGAGAACGATCATCTCGACGGCGTGATGTTCACCGACCATCTCAGTTCGACGGCGCTGATGGAGATTCGTGACGAAATCGAGTGCTTCGAGGCCGACTGGGCCAGCCGGCAGCGCCAAGGCGAGATTGCCGACGACGCGACGCTAGCCGCCGATTTGCGACGACTCGAAGCGATCTGGACGTGAACCGAGGCGTCGTGCGCTCGGTCGCTATATCTCCAGCCGTAGGAACCCACCGGTCCGAATCAAGCGAGCCAGGGCGAACGACGTGAGTCTGCGAATTGTGATGATGGGGACCGGCCCGTTCGCGGCCCCGGCGTTTCGCGCGCTCTACAACACGCCGCACGAGGTGGTCCTGCTCGTGACCAGGCCACGTCGCAAGGCAAGCGGCGGCCGCGCACTTCCCGACAGCCCGTTGCGGGCAATCGCCGCCGAACACGACACACCTACGTTCGATCCCGAGAACATCAACACCCCCGAGGCCATCGCCGAACTGACGCGGTACGATGCCGATCTGTTCATCGTCGCCGACTATGGACAGATCCTCGCCGATGACGTGCTCGACGCCGCACGGCTGGGAGGTATCAACATCCACGGTTCACTGTTGCCGAAATACCGCGGTGCCGCCCCCATCAACTGGGCGATCTATCATGGCGACCGTGAGACGGGCGTCGCCGTCATCCAGATGACGCGCGGCCTCGATGCCGGACCGCTGTTGGCGCAGCAAAGTGTTGCAATCGCCCCAAACGACACGGCCGCGACGCTCGAACCGCGCCTGGCGGACCTGGGGGCTCAGCTCACGACCGATGTTGTCGACGCCCTGGCAGCGGGTCGGGCCGAGGCCACTCCACAGGACATGTCACGGGTGACCCGTGCGCCACGGCTGAAGAAATCGGACGGCGCGATCGATTGGGGCCGCACTGCCGAGCAAATCAGCAATCAGATCCGCGCGTTCGATCCCTGGCCAAAGGCGTTCACCAACTGGCTGCGGACGGACGGTCCACCCGTCCGACTGATCATCGGATCGGTCGAAGTGCTCGCGGCGCCAGATTCGGCCCCTCCGGGCACGGTGGTCGAAGCGGCCGACGACCGGTTGGTCATCGCCACGGGCGAGGGCGTGGCACGGCTGAGCGAGATTCAGCCCTCGGGCAAGCGGATGATGCCGGCGAGCGAGTTTCTGCGGGGCTACCGCGTCAACGTGGGCGATCATTTCGGCCCGGCAGGCTGATTCGCGTCGCGGCCGTGCTTGAGCCGACACGGCGAGACCTGCGGCAACACACTCCGCTGGCTGGGGGGCTTGGACATAGGTTAGGATAGAGCGATTGGCGGGAAGGATGCCCCCGCCCCGATGGTCAACGCAGGGAGGTGCGGATGGACGGACTCGATATCGCAATCCTCGCCGTTGCCGGCTACCTGGCCGTGGCGGCCCTGGTGCGGCTGATGCTCGCCCGGCAGCGCGGCTTGTCCGAACAGTTTCGCGCGGAGATGCGGGCCAACCGTCGGCGCGGTTGACCGATTCCCCAGCCGGGTTGCCCCCACTTGGCGGCTGACCCATCAACAATCGAACCCCACGACCCATGACGAAACGGCTGTACATCGAGACCGTCGGTTGCCAGATGAACATGCTCGACAGCGAGCTCGTCGTGGCGAGTCTGCGCAAGGAGGGCTACGAGCTCGCCGACAGCCCGACCGGCGCCGACGCGATCCTCTTCAACACCTGCAGCGTGCGCCAACACGCTGAAGACAAAATCTATAGCGCGCTGGGCCGCCTGAAACACGCCAAGAACCATCACCCCGACACCGTGATTGGCGTGATCGGCTGCATGGCGCAGAACCATCAGCAGACGATCTTTCGCCGCGCGCCATACGTCGACCTGGTTGTGGGGCCCGGACAACTGCATCAGATTCCCCAGCTGGTCCGCGACGTGGCCCGGGACCGCCAGCCTCGGCTCGAGGTCAGCCTGGCCCGCAGCGCCGGCAGCCGCAGCGAAGTCGAGGACAGCTTCGAGAGCTACGATCCGCTGCGCGATCCCACGATGCGGCCCACGCCGTTCCAAGCATTCGTGCGGATCATGATCGGCTGCGACAAATTCTGCACGTACTGCATCGTGCCGATGGTGCGCGGCCCCGAGCAAAGCCGACCGGCCGGTGAAATCGAGCACGAGGTGCGTCACCTCGTCGAGGAAGGCTGCCGCGAAGTCACGCTGCTGGGGCAGACGGTCAACAGCTACCGCGACCGCAGTGCGACGCCCCACGTCCGCTTTTCGGAGCTGATCGCCCGACTGCACGAAATCGACGGTCTGGATCGCATCAAGTTCGTGACGAATTATCCTAAGGACATGAGCGACGATCTGCTCGACGCCGTGGCGACGCTACCCAAGTGTTCGCACTACCTGCACGTGCCGGCACAAAGTGGCTCGGATCGCATGCTCAAGGCGATGAAGCGTGGCTACACGGTGGGCGAGTACCGCGAGATGTATTCCCGCATCAAGGAGCGGATACCCCAGGCCGCCGTGACGAGCGACTTCATCGTCGGATTCTGCGGTGAAAGCGATGCGGACTTCACACAGACGGTCGAACTGGTGCGCGAAAGCCGCTTCAAGAACAGTTTTATTTTCAAGTACAGCGCGCGTCCCGGCACCAAGGCGGCGGAAAACGCTGCGGACGACGTCCCCGAGGCCGAAAAGCGTCGCCGCAACAACGAGTTACTGGCAATCCAGAACGCCATCAGTGAAGAAGACAATCAGCCCTTTATCGGTCGCGAAGTGGAAGTCCTGGTCGAGGGCCCCAGCAAGGCGAGCCAAAAGCAAGCGGACGACTCGCACACCCTGCAACTGACCGGTCGCACGATGTGCGACCGCATCGTCGTGTTCGAGGGGACGCGACGGCAGGTGGGTGAGATCTTGCCGGTGGTCGTCTACGACGCCAACGCCTTCACGCTGTTCGGCAGCGTGGTGACGTCGCACGTCGGCCCGGAGGTGTACTCGCTGTGACGGCGCCCGACGGCTCCGTCGCTAGCAGGATGGATGGAACAGGTAGTCAGGGAATGGCCACGAGCGTGTGTCGCGTACCCGCCGTTGGGATAGACCATTGATGCAAGTTGACAATCTGCGCCATCTGTTGGATAGCGAGGACGAGTCCGATAGCGAGCTGAAGCCGTGGGGCGTGGAAAACGTCCAACGCGCCCGCGCCAACCTCGTCAACATGGCCGCCGCTGGCGTGCCACTTGACCTGCTCGGCTGGGTGACTGACCGTCTGCGGGAACTGCTCCCCAAGTGTTCCGACGCCGACATGGCGCTGAACAACCTGGAACGCTTCGTCACGGCGAGCCGTAACCCGTTGGGCCTGGTGTCACTGCTTGAACGTGAGCCGTCGACGCTGACAATTCTCGTCCAACTGTTCGCCACGAGCCAGTATCTCAGCGACATTCTGATCGCCGACCCTGACGGTTTCGAGGTGCTGCGACTCACCGAGGGTGAGCCATTGGCCCGCCAGGCGATCATCGACGAGATCACCAGCGAAGTGGCCAGCCTGCACGACGCGGGGTCCGTGATGGCCGCCCTGCGCCAGTTCAAGCGCCGCGAGACGCTACGGATTTCCTACGTGGCCGACGCGCTGGTCGAAGCTGCCACGCGATTCGCCCGGCGCCACGTCGCCGAGACTCGTGGCTGGCCCCGCCGCCCCGACGGCCAACCGGCTCGCTTTGCCGTGCTCGGGCTTGGCAAGCTGGGCGGCAACGAGCTGAACTACTCCAGCGACATCGACCTCGTGCTGCTCTGCGACGGCGAGGGCCGCACCGACGGACCTCGCCCCCTCTCGAACGTGGAGTACTTCGGTCGGGTTGCCGGCGAACTCGTGAGGCTGCTTTCGGAAATGACCGACCTCGGCCAGGTGTACCGGGTCGACCTGCGGCTTCGGCCCGAGGGACAGCGTGGACCGGTCGTCACCAGTTTCGACGCGGCGATGCGATACTACGACTTCCTCGGACGCACTTGGGAACGGCAAGCCTTCGTCAAGGCTCGGGTCGTCGCCGGAGACGTGGGGCTTGGCGAAGAACTCCTCGGCAGCCTCGAATCGTGGATCTACCGGCAGTATCTCGGGCTAGCAGACATCGTCGGCATCAAGGCGCTGAAGCGTCGCCTGGAACGGCGCGAGTCGCGCGAAGGGGACGACGCCCGCAATGTGAAGACGGGACGGGGTGGACTGCGTGACATCGAGTTCGTGATTCAGTTCCTGCAATTGCTCAACGGTGGCGACCTGCCGGAGCTGCGCACCGGCAACACGCTCGACGCCATCGACCGCCTCGAGGCCGTGGGCTGCCTCACCCACAAGGAACGCACGCTACTCGAGCAGAACTACGCGTTTCTCCGCAAAGTCGAACATCGATTGCAAATCATGTTCGACCTGCAGACGCACATGCTGCCCGAGCCCGCCGAGGAACTTAACAAGCTGGCGCTACGGCTCGGATATACGGCCGACGGCGACGTGCCGGCGCGCACGAAGTTTGAACGCGAATACCTGGAAACGACGCATCGCAATCGGCAAATTCTCGACCACCTGTTGCACGACGCCTTCGGTGACGACTCGGACGCCGAACCGGAAGTCGATCTTGTGCTGGATCCCGATCCGCCCTTGGAGAAGATCGAGCAGGTGCTGGGGAAGTACGGTTTCCGCCACCCGCGCGAGGCCTACGAACACCTGATGTCGTTGGCGACCGAACGGATTCGGTTTCTTTCCACGCGGCGCTGCCGAATGTTTCTCGCCTCGATAGCGCCGCGGCTGTTGGCGGAAATCGCCGCGACGGCCGATCCGGACGGCGCCCTGGTGAACCTCGATAAAGTGAGTGATTCGCTGGGGGGCAAGGGCGTGCTCTGGGAATTGTTCAGTGCCAGCGAGCCGTCGCTAAAGCTCTACGTCGAAATGTGTGCCACCAGCCCACTGCTATCCGGCATCCTGGTGAGCAGCCCGGGCATGATCGACGAATTGATGGACAGTCTGGTGCTCGACCGCGTTCCGGAACTGGCGCAGATGCGGGAGACGCTCACCGAGTTATGCCAGGGGGCCGAGGACCTCGATCCCATCCTGCACAGCTTCAAGAACTCACGACAATTGCGCGTGGGCGTGCGCGACATTCTCGGCAAGGACGACATCAGTGCCACGACCGGTGCACTGAGCGACATCGCCCAGGTGTGCCTGGAACAGATCACGGACCGCAAATACGCGTCGCTGATCAAAAAGTTTGGCGTGCCGACGATCGCCGATGGTCCTCGCGCCGGTCAGCCCAGCGAATTCGTCATTTTGGCGTTGGGAAAATTCGGTGGCCGCGAAATGAACTATATGAGCGACCTCGATATCGTGTTCCTTTACGAGGACGACGGTCGCACGGTGCCACGACGCGCGCGGGCCGCGGTGCAAGAAACAAACAACCAACACTTTTTCAGCGAACTCGGCCAACGGATCATCAAGACGGCATCGAGGCTCGGTCCCTACGGCCGCCTTTATGAAGTCGACCCGCGTCTGCGTCCCACCGGGCGGAGCGGGGCGCTGGCCGTGTCGATTTCAGCATTTCGCGACTACTTCCTCAGCGGCAGCGGCCGGCTCTGGGAACGCCAGGCGCTCTGCAAGTCGCGCGTTGTTTACGGCAGCGACCGGCTCTGCAAACGGGTCGACGAGGTGGTCAACGAATGCGCCCTGCAGGGCTGGCAACCCAAGTACGCCACCGAAATCCGCGAAATGCGGCACAAATTGGAAGAGACCGCCAGCGCCACCAACCTGAAGCGCGGGCCGGGTGGCATCGTCGACGTTGAGTTCATCGCGCAGATGCTCGAGTTGCGGCACGGCGTTACCCAGCCAAACACACTGATGGCTCTCGATCAACTGCGCGACGTGGGCGCGCTCTCGCCCGCGGACCACGAAACGCTCGTGGACAGCTACCGCTTTCTGCGTTCGACCGAAGCGCGCTTGCGGCTCATGAGCTCCGCGTCACGGGACGACCTGCCCGAGGACGAAGAGGCCAAGGCGCGCCTGGCGCGGCAACTCGGCTATGCCAACAGCGACGAATTCTACAGCGTGACGCGGCGATACGTCGAAGGCAACCGCGAGGCGTTCAACCGGTTGTTCGACGCAGCGGCAAAGACCAAGTAGCCTCGCTTTCTGGGTAAATTGCCTCGCTATCTCGTCCGTGCCGCATGGAAAACTTGCAGCGCGTGGTCACTGGCGGTGCTGTGTGTCGGACGATTCGGCCTCGTCGATCGCCGCCAGGTCGATCTCTTCGTCGAACGCCGTCGCCGGCAACACCATGATCTTGCCGTCGCCCATCCGCCCCGTCCGTGAAATCTCCACGATACGACGAATCGTCTCGTCCACGCGCGTGTCGTCGACCCACAGGCTGATTTCGACCTTGGGCAAGAACGCCAGACTGAAGTCGCTGTCGCCGTATTCGTCGAGGTAACTCTTTTGTCGGCCGTACCCCTTCACCTCGCGAACCGTGCAGGCTTCGAGCGGAGCCCGGCGCAGCCCTTCGAGAATCTCCTCGGCGAGATAGGGACGAACAATAGCAATGATCTGTTTCAAGACGAACCTGGCCATGACGCCGCCGGCGGTCGCGCACGTCGGTTTGACAACCGTTGGGGTCGCATTCACAATTGCGGTGTGAGGTGCTGACCGTTTACTGCGATCAGACGTCGCCGTGATTCGGCGTGACGCCTCTGTGATCGATTATCGACCGAGGATGATGACGTGGCAACAGTCAATCGAGCGGCACGGCCGCTGGAAAAGCCGATGGACCGACGAATCGTGACCCGAATGATCGCACTGTGGACCGTCGCCGCGATGCTCGTGCCGCCGCTGACGGGCTGCGGATCGTCGGAGTACGAGCAAAAAGTACAGGCAACGGCGGCGAAGCTGCGTAGCTCGGCACCGGCCGCGCCGGCAGGGGACGACGCTGGAGCCGCTCAGCCAGCAGGGGCCGACGCGGGCGGGCAAGTGGCACCCGACGCCAATGCCGACGTGAACCAACGAGGCGGCGGTTATGGCAGCCCGGTCGCTGATTCGCTCCTGGCGCCTCCATGAACCGCGGCCGAGTGAGCCGATGTTGGGCGACCGATAAGCCCAGCCCTCAGCAAGAGCTCAACTTCCGCAGTGGCTCAACTGAAGAAGTTATCGCCAAATAGATTCATCGGCGGCTTGGTGACCACGTCGATATCCCCCTCGACACACGTCTGGCACGCCAACCGCATCGTGTCTTCATTACCGATGTAGGCCATTGAGAGACCGAGCCGCAATCGCTCGATCAACGACTTCTTGCCCGTCGCCTCCATCCCCTTGGTGATCAACACCCGGCAGGAACCACACTGGCCGAAGCCTCGGCAGTTCGCAATCCGGTGGATGCCGGGATAGAGCTCGATCCCCGCCTTGCGGGCCTCGGCGCGAAGGTTCGCACCAGCGGGGACTTCGATTTCGGTCTTCTCGTTGACGAAATTGACTGTCGGCATGAGTCTTTCGCGGTAAAGGGATCCGAGAACAGGGCGCGGCCGAGCCGGGCGCCCAGATCGCTTATGGCCGAGCGAGCCGAGCGAACGGTCGGACGGAACCATCGCCGCTGATTGTAATCCCTGGACGATCCGCTTGCCAGGACACGTCACCCCCGGCAACTCGCCTCTGACTTGGCGGCTATTTGCCACCGCCGGCGGCGTGCGCGGGGATTTGCTCGCCGCGAATGATGTCGTCGAACGTCTGGCGGCGGCGGATCAAATGCGGATGGCCGTCGGACAACAGTACTTCGGCGGCCAACGGCTTGGAATTGTAGTTCGAGCTCATGGCGAATCCGTAGGCCCCCGCGCACTCAATTACCAGCATGTCGCCAACTTGGGCCGCCGGCAGGGTGCGGGTGCAGACGTAGCCCCCTTCGCGCTGGGTGAAAATGTCACCCGACTCGCAGAGCGGACCTCCCACGACCGCCTCCTGCAGCGGCCGCGACGCCGGATCACCCACTGGCGCCATCGAAATTGGATGGTAGGCCCCGTACATCACCGGACGAGCCAGGTTGTTGAATCCCGCGTCGACGAGGTAGAACGTGCGATCGCCGATCTGCTTGACCGCACGGACCTCCGTCACCAGGTAGCCACTCTCGGCCGAAATGTAACGCCCCGGTTCGATCTCCAATCGCACATCGTGCCCAAAGGCGTCCTGCAGCCGATTGCGGGTCTGATCCCAGAGGGCGTAGTAGGCGGCGATGTCAATCGAGGAATCGTCCTCGGTATACCGAATCGGCAGCCCACCGCCGGCGCTGATCGACGTGACCGAGCGCCCGACTTCGGTCGCGAACTTTTCGACGGCACCGCAGACTTGAGCAAGATGCTCCATGTCGGTTCCCGAGCCAATGTGGACATGCACACCGGTGACGGACAGGCCCCGATACTCGGCCCGGCCGCAGGCGAGGCCGAGCCGTTCGTGCCAGATGCCGTGCTTGGACGACTCGCCGCCGGTGTTGGTCTTCTGGCTGTGACCGTGTCCGAACCCGGGATTGATCCGCAGGGTGATGTTGCGGCCGGGGGCCCGCTCACCCAACTGCTCGATCATGTCGATCGAGCCGCAATTGACGTGGACGTCATGCTGGACGACCAGATCGAGCGACGCGCGGTCGAAGATGTCGGCCGTGTAAACGATCGGCGGCGGTTCGCCCTGCGGAGAGTAGCCGGCTGCCAAGGCGCGACGAATCTCGCCAGCGCTGACGCTGTCAACGAGCGCACCGTTGCGGCGCACGAGGTCGATGATCGCCAGATTGGAACAGGCCTTCTGGGCGTAGCGGACGACGTCGAACTGGGCCAGGTCGGCGATACGCTGCGCAATGGTCGCGGCGTCGTAGACGTACACCGGCGTGCCGAATTCAGCGGCAAGCTGTTGCACGTCGTGTCCGGCGATTTCGGTACGAATGAGGTTGCGCAGTTGACTGTCGGAGCGCTGTTGAGTGTCGGGCATCACGGAACCAAACGACAGGGAAGCTTGGGATACGAACACATTCGGCGAACCGAATTGCCGCGGCGGCGAAACGTCGCAATCACCTGGCGGCAGGTCGTCAGGACAAATTGAGGAAAAATCGACAGTGGCCAACGTGGCAAAAAGCCGTTCACGCCACCGACACACCTATCGGCGGCGAGGTTCGATCACCACCCATGTGGACGACATCGCGACCGCCACTGGGTCACTGCGGGAGACCACCGCCACCGGGGCCGAAGGGTCCGGCGCCGGGGCCAGCGTTCATGGCCGCCTGGGTGGCCAGGCTGGCTGCCGCTGAAATCAGCTTGAGCAATTCCTCGTCGGCAACGATCGAATAGCGGACGCCGTTGGAGATCGGCATCAGCGTCAACTCAACATTGTCCTTGCCGGGCTTCATGTCGACGAACAATTGGCTGAGGTCTGGCAACTTACTGGGCAACGGCATCGGGCCGAGAGGTCCCAAATCGAGCCCGCGCGGGCCGTCGCCGCCGAGCTGGTCGCCATCGTTGTCGGCAAACTCCTCCGCCCCATCTTCGTCCGCCGAGCCGCGTCCCCCGGGCAGGGCGCCCCCGAGCTTACCGATTTCACCCTCCATCTGCTTGCCGGCCCGCCGAGCCAACGAGCCGAGTACCCCCATCAGGGGTGCCATCTTGGCCCGCATTCGCAGCGGTGGGATCGCCACCTCGCCAGCTTCCGCCGACAGGTCCACGACGTGCTTGATGCGGTCGATCGCGTCAGGTCCCACGCCGAAAAAGACCCGTTTCTCACCGATCGCAATCGTGATATCGATCTTCTCGCCGAATACCTCCTGCGCCGTTTCCAACATTTCTGGATCTGGCAGCGCCGGCACGTTGATCGTGTGGAACCGCAGGTCTTTGTACTCGGCAACGTTGCGGCGATAGCCCTCGTAATTGGGATACTCTTCGTTTACGTCCTTGAGTGTGTCCTCGACGAGCGTTTCGAACGCAGCGCTGTCACTTACCGCGCCGCCGGCGATGATCGTGAAGGGCCCCTTGCCAAAAACGGCCATGCCGCCATCGAACTTGTCCGTGTCCATCATCTTTTCCAGTGCCGCAAAGAGCTTGTCCACGAACTTACGGGTGAGCTCCTTTACCTGCGGATCGCTGAAGGCGTCGGACGACTGGAACATTGTGTCCAGTTGTTCGCGACTCGAACTCAACATGCCGGGAAGTTGTTCGCGGTCGCTGGCGGCAATCGGCCCCGTGCAAACGGTCGAGACAGTCGCGTCGGGGGATTCAAAACCGGCGAAGCTGGTCGTGCCCTCGGCGATGTCGGCGAATTCGCCCGCCATCTCCGTACCAGCCACGGCCGTGGCCATGACGTCGACGTAGGCCTTGCGGTCCTCGCGATTGATCGACCAACCGACGGTAAGCTGATCGATTTGGGTCAGCGCCTTTTCGATCTCGGCGACTTGTTTCGAGGCGGCCTCGACGCGAGCTTGAAATGCCTCGTCGCTTTCGCCCTTTTCGCGCGTCATGCCCTGTTCGAGGCCGAGGCGGATCTGCGTGAGCGCCACCATGCGGAACTCGTCGGGCACGCTCTGCATGTTCACCGCGAAGGCAACGTCGTACTTCTTCGTCAGACTGGCTACCAACAGCGCCGGATCTTCGGGCAGGTTTTCCAGTGACTCGGGACGGGCGGCAAGGAAAGCCCATTCGCCCTCTTGTTTGGCGAACAGAACCTGCCCCGGTACTTCGAGTTCATAAACGCCGTTTTCGTCCTGCGGAACCGGTCCGATCATGCCGGCCAGTGCCTTGAAGAAGCGATCGAGATCTTTGAGAGGAACAAAAGCCAGGATGTCGGGCTCGTTGTTGACGATCGAAACCGTCACACCCCAGGGTTGGTCGCGACGCAGCCCGACGAGCCCCTGACCGCCGGTCGAGAGCGCCATCAACCCTTCGATGCTGCTGCCCAGGCCGGGGCTGTCCGAAACGTCACCAACGAAGTTCAAGTCGTCGATCAACTCTTGCCAGCCAGAGAAGGTGAACACGGCCACGGGGCGAGGCGCGGCGTCTGCGTCGACGACGACTTCCTCTTCAACGACCTCCTCTTCGACCACCACGACTGATTGATCGGGATCGTCGGCGGCGAGGGCCAATGGGGTGAAAAAGGGAGCGAAGCCGGCCGTGACAAAGACTGCCGTGGTGAGCAAGCAGACAGTCAGCGCGTTTCTCGACAACAACGGTTCGAACACTCTCACGACACGATCTCCTGTTCGCTCCCTTGCGCGCGAAAACGTCATACGGTCGACGTCCTGCGCGCATCGGGGGTAACGGTCCACACACTCAAAGTGCAAGTGGCGGGACGATGGCGTCCACGCCCGCTCTGCAAGAAAGTGTCACGCAAAGCGATCCATTTCGCCAGTCCCGGGCGAAAGATTTTGCCGAGAAACGGCGACGCCGCAGGCACGATGGTCCCCAGGCGGTGGGGGCCCAGCCGTCGCCTGACGTGTCGGCACAAGCAAGCTAGCGCTCGCGATAGACAATGCGTCCCTTGGTGAGGTCATAGGGCGAAAGTTCCACGCGAACTTTATCGCCGGGGACGATACGGATGAAGTTCTTGCGCATTTTGCCCGCCACGTGGGCGATGATCTGATGATCGCCTTCAAGTTTCACGCGAAATCGCGTGTTGGCGAGCGCCTGGGTGACGACTCCCTCGACCTCGAGTGCTGCTTCCTTTTCGGCCATACCTTTTCCTGCACAGACACGTGTTGATGTGGCGTCGGCACTCCCACGGCGGGACCGGCCGCGCCAAAGACCGTTTATCTTATCGGTTGCAACGACTGGGCGAAAGAGAGAACTCGGGGCCAAATCAGTGTGAAATCAGCCCAATTGCCGGCGCTGAGGGTGGACTGGTTGGGGTGTGTGCTACTTAGCAGCGCCGGCTCAACGGGCCGCCGCCAGGGCTTCGGCCAGTCGAGCGACAATCGTGTCGGGCGATTCTATCCCGACCGACAGCCGAATCATCCCCGGAGCGATGCCCAACGCCTCGCGCTCCGCTGGGCTGTATCCCCGATGGCTGGTTGACTCCGGGTGGCTGAGCGTCGTTGTCAGGTCGCCGAACGACGGGCAGAAGGGTATACCGCTGCCCGCGGCAATGAACCGATCGACCGACGCTCGCCCGCCGGAGAGGGTGAACGTGACGACGTAACCAGCGTGCCGGGTGAATTGGGCCTGGGCCACGGCGTGGTCCGCGTGCGTTGCCAGCCCCGGGTAGATCACTTCGCTGATGCCACTTGCTGAGTCGGTGCGCCGAGCATCGAGCCAGCGAGCCACTGTCCCAGCATTGTCGCAGGAGCGGTCAGCCCGCAGCGCCAGCGTGCTCGACCCGCGATGGGCAAGCCAGCACTCGAACGGGCTGGCGGTGAACCCCCAGATGGCCGCCAGCGACTTGATCCGGCTCCAGCGCTGGCACCCCGCCGGTGATTCCGTGTTCGTGCACACCACGCCGAGAAGCACGTCGCTGTGTCCGTTGACGAGTTTCGTAAGACTTTCGACGACGATGTCAGCCCCGAAATCCGCAGGGCGGCAAACGGCCGGACACGCTAACGTGTTATCGACCACCAGCACGGCTCCGCGGGCGTGGGCCAGCTCGGCGAGGGAACGAACGTCGACAACACGCAACAGCGGGTTGCTGATTGTTTCCACTAGCACAACCCGCGTGTTCTCTCGCAGCGCAGCTGCTACGGCCGTGGGGTCGGTGGCATCGACAGCGGTCGATGTGACACCCAATCTTGCCAGTTGCAGCGAGACGAGCTGCGTCGTGCGGCCGTAGAGCTGGTCGCTAATGACGACGTGGTCCCCCGCGGAGACTTCGGCCAACAACGCCAGGCCGATTGCCGCCATCCCGGAGCCGCACACCTGGGCTTCGTCGCATCCGTGCAGTTCGGCGCACCGTCGCGCCAGTGCCGAGGCGTTCGGGTGTCCTTCCCGGCCGTAGATGTAGCCGGCCAGCGTACCGGCCAGCAGCGCGTCGGCCTCGTCGGTCGTCGAGCAGTGATAGACACTCGATGGATAAATCGGCGACGCGAGGCCGAGGCTTTTTGCCTCTTGAACGGCCGGTTGTGAACAGACGTCGTCAATGGTGCGGTGCTGCTGGGGGTCGTTCACGCGCGTGGTCCTATGGCTGGCTCGGCTGTGGCTTACTGTCCGGTGGTGAATTCGTCTCGTCGGCGGGCCGCGATTATAAAACATCCTCCGAGCGGATATAAATGGCGAGGCGCTTTCGCAGCAACCCCGCGCCGCCGCGCCCTCACTCGTTCACGGCGCCCCCTCGTTCACCGCGACTCCCGTATGACCTCAAAGCACGAGACGCCGTCGACCGAACTGCCGCTTCCGCCGGACGATGAACCCCGGCTCGTCCCGGCACTGGGGTTCTTCGCCGCCTTGGCCGTGGTGATTGGCACGGTGATCGGCTCGGGCATTTTTTTCAAGCCCCAGCAAGTGGCCAGCGCGGTCGGCGACAGCATTGCGCTGATGCTCGTGCTTTGGGGCGGTTGCGGACTGGTGAACCTTTGCGGCGCGCTGGCGATGGCCGAACTGGCGGCCATGTTGCCCCACACCGGCGGTAACTACGTCTACCTGCGCGAGGCCTATGGTCGGCTCTGGGCGTTCCTTTGGGTCTGGGCCGAGTTTTGGGTGATGCGCAGCGGCGCAATCGCCGCGCTGGCCGCGGCACTGGCCCTGGCCATCAAAAACCTGTTGCTCACGTCGGGACACGCCTCGATGTCTCCTGCGGCGGAGCGGACAGTGATCATCGTCGCGATCGCGCTGCTAGGTGTGGTGAACGTTGCCGGCGTTCACTGGGGCGGACTCGTGCAAACAGTCACGACCGTCATCAAGGCGGGGTTCCTCGCGCTGCTGGGAATGCTGCCGTTCTGGGTGGTCGGCAGCGATGCCCTGGCCGACGCAGCGTCGCTCGCTGTCAATGACGGCGTCAGCGATGTAGTGCCGACGCCCGAGTTCTGGTCGCATTCCGGCGTGATTGCCCTGGGCACGGCGCTCGGCGCGATCATGTGGGCCTACGACGGCTGGGGGCAGGTCACCGTCGTCGCCGAAGAGGTTGAACAACCACGGCGCCAAATCCCCTGGGCCCTGTGTGTCGGAGTGCTGTTGCTCACCGCCCTCTACATGGGCGCGAACTGGGCCTTCTACACGACGCTTACCGCCGAACAGCTCGCCAACAGTGACATCGCGGCGGTCCCGGTCCTCGAGAAGCTGCTGCCCGGTTTCGGCGAACGCCTCACGCTGGCGATGCTGATGATCTCAGTGTTCGGGGCACTCAATGCCAATGTCCTGGTCGGCCCGCGCGTGTTGTACGCCGCGTCGCGCGACCACAGGTTACTGGCCCCGCTGCGGCGTATCGATCCCCGGACCGGCACACCGGCGATCGCGATCGTCGTGCTCTGCGGCTGGTCGATCGTATTGGTGCTGCTGGCCGACCTGAGCGCCGCCCCTGACGAACGGTTGTTCGACAAGCTCACGGGATACGTAATTTTCGGCGGATCGATCTTTTACCTGGCTGCTGTCGTAGCAGTATATGTGCTGCGGAGGAAAATGCCCGACGCACCCCGGCCTTATCGCACCTGGGGGTATCCCTGGGTTCCGGGCGTGTTCGTCGTCGCCTACGTCGGACTGCTGGCGAGCATGTTGCTGGCAGGACCGATCGAGGCCTTCAGCGGGCTGGTGTTGATTCTGCTCGGGGCGGTGGCCTACGCTGTGATCGGCCGCCGCCAGCACGAGCAGGCATAACGGCCAGCTCCGCACACCCGACACAACTTGATTAGGCCACCGGGAAAACGCCCCGGTCCGGCCGGTTGTATCAGTTGCAGCAGCACCGGCAGAAGTGACTCCGCCGCTTCATGCATGTCCTGGTCGTATTCGGCCAAATCGTGGTAAGTCTAAGCTAGCCTTGAGGGTATCGAAACACGCGCAGCGTACGGGCCGCCCGCAAATCGTTGGGTCTGGCCTCGTGTCGCGGTGGCTTGCTGAGGCAAGACTTTGTGGACCGACCGTCGTGAAACCGTTAGGCTGATGGGGTTAGGGGTCCCCGTCGCCGACCGAGGATCGGTTGGGAGTCTCTTCAGAGAGCAAGTGGTCAGAACGCATGCGCGTGTAAGGGGCCGGCCTACCAGTGGTTGCGCCAGCGTGAAATGAGCACCGAACAATCCATCGATCCAGAACTGATTGAACAGACACGACAGCAGATTCGTGGACTGGTCAATGAGATTGCGCAACTCGCGAAGACCGATTCGTCACCCGAGGAATTCTTCCACGAGTTTCTCGGCCGAGTCGTCACGGCGCTCGCCGCCGTCGGCGGTGCCGTCTGGATCAGTAATGAAAACGGCCAGCTCGAACTGCAGCACCACATCAACCTGAAACAGATTGGCCTGGGGGGAAACGGAGAACAGCAACTCCGCCACCTTCGCCTGTTGCGCAAGGTCGCCAACAGCCGCGAAGGAACGCTTGTTCCGCCGCACACGGCCGACGAGGCCGAGCAGGCCGAGAATCCGACCGACTACTTGCTCGTGCTGGGACCGTTGACGGCGGACCAGGAGCTACACGGCATCGTCGAGGTGTTCCAACGCCCCAGTGCCCGACCGACCACGCAGCGCGGCTACCTGCGTTTCCTCGCGCAAATGTGCGACCTGGCCGCCGAGTACCTCAAGACCCGCAAACTGCGAAGCTTCACCGACCGGCAGACGCTTTGGAACCAGTTGGAGCAGTTCACACGCAGCGTGCACACCAGCCTGGATCCGATCGAAGCCGCCTTCACGATCGCCAATGAGGGCCGCCGGCTGATCGGCTGCGATCGCGTGAGCCTGGCGATGAAGCGCGGCAGCAAGTGCCGCGTCGAGGCGGTCAGCGGCCAGGACCTCTTCGACAAGCGCTCGAACACGATCGTGTTGCTCAATCGGCTGGCCACGGCCGTGGTCCGCACCGGCGAACCGATGTGGTACACCGGCGACACCACGAACATGGCGCCGCAGGTCGAAGACGCGGTGCAGGAATACGTCGACGACACACACTCGAAGATGGTCGCCGTGCTTCCGCTGCTCCGCGGCATGTCGCTCGAAGAACAGGAGGACGAAGACAGCAAGCACAAACGGCCCGAGGCCGTCGGCGCGCTGATCATCGAACAGATCGAAGACGCTCGGCTCCGCGACGGGACCAAGCAGCGCGTCCAGGTGGTCTGCGACCACAGCGCCACTGCGATGGCCAACGCCATCGACTACCACTCGCTGTTCCTGATGCCGTTGTGGCGGGCCCTGGGGCGGATGACCTGGATCGTGCGGGCCCGCACGCTGCCCAAGACGCTGGCCGTTGTGCTGGCGGTGGCGGCCGTGCTCACCGCCCTGATCGTCGTGCCGGCCGACTTCAACCTCAGTGCGCCGGGCAACCTGCAGCCTGACATCCGCCGCGACGTCTTCGCCCAGCTCGACGGTGAAATCGAAGAAGTGCTCGTCGAAGACGGTACAGCCGTCGACGCCAACCAGGTGCTGGCCAAGATGTCGAGCCGCGAACTCGACCAGGAAATCGAGACGTACCAGGGTACGATCGCCGCCCTGGGCGAGCAGATCAACGCACTCGGACGGGCCCGCAGCGATGAGCGCAGTCAACAACGTCGCGGGGACCGGTCGAGTCAAGCTGCCAGCGATGTGAGCGGCGAAATCAGCGAGCTAAGAATCCAACAAGCGTCCAACCGTCGACTGCTCGAAATTGCCCGCGAAAAGCGCCAACTGCTTTCGATCACAAGTCCCATCGCCGGCGAAGTGGACGAATGGGACGTGCAGAACATGCTGCTCTCCCGGCCCGTCAACCGCGGCGACCGCCTGATGCGGGTGGTCGACCCGACCGGCGAATGGGTGCTGGAAGTCCGCATGCCCGAAAAGCGGATGGGCTTCATCAATGCCGCCCGGCTCGACCAAGGGGACGACTTGCTGGTGACGTACGTCTCCCAGACCGACCCGAGCCGGTCGTTCGAGGGCCGCGTCATCAGCATCGAGAATCGTGCCAACGTGGAGAGCGAAGAGGGCAACATCGTGATGATTCGCGTGGCGATCGACAAGGAAGACATTGGCAGTCCCCGTCCCGGCGCCGAAGTGACGGCCAAGGTGTACTGCGGCAAGAAACCGATCGGCTACGTCTGGCTGCACGACCTGATCGCCTGGATACAGACAAAGTGGTTCGAGTATTTATGAGCGCCCGGCGCTGAACGTCGGGCAGACCATACGGCGGCGGTCGCCATCGTGCGGTCCCCTCGGTTCGAGATCGACAGAGAGCGAAAGCATGAGTATCAAACGTTCAGCCATTGCGGCCGCGTTCCTGGTTTTGGCGGCCGTCGCACCAACGTTGGGAGTCGCTGCGCAGTTCGGTGACGGTGGTTACGGGAGCAGCGCGTCGACGCCCCCCAATCAGATCGACCACTGCGAGATCAGGCTGATCCGCGAGGCGTGGGTACCCGCGCCGGTGCCGGGAGTGATCGACCGCATGGACGTGCACGAAGGGGACGTCGTCAGCGACGGCCAGCCACTCGCGCAGATTGATGCCCGGGAAGCGGAAATGGAACTCAAGCTCGCCAACGACGAACTCGACGTCGCCCAAAAAGAAGCATCCAACGACATCGATCAGAAAGTGGCGTCGGCGGCCTACTGGGTGGCGATGAAGGAGTGGGAATCTGCGAACGAGGCAAATAAGAAAAGCGCCGGTGCCATCTCGGCCACCGAAATTGCTCGGCTCGGCTTCGAGGTCGAACGCGCCCGCTACGCCTATTACCAGGCGAAACACGACTTCGAGATTGCCAAGGTGACGGTACAAGCCCGCCAAACGCAGGTGGCCGCCGCACAGTTGACCGTCGACCGTCATCTGATCAAGGCCCCGATTGCCGGTATCGTCGAAGAAGTTCTTATGCACCCGGGCGAGTGGGCCAACCCGGGCGAACAGTTGCTGCGGATCGTGCAACTCGATCAACTCAAGGTGCAGGGCTACGTCAACTCGCTGGAACTGCATCCATCGGAAGTTCTGGGAAGATCCGTCACCGTCGACGTCGAATTGGCGCGAGGACGCCACGCTACGTTCACGGGAAAAATCAGCTTTGCCAGCACCAACATCAGGGACGACGATAATTACCCGGTCACGGCGACAGTCGACAATCGACAAGAAAACGGCTTTTGGGTGCTCTCACCCGGCATGGTCGCCACGATGACGATCGACGTCGGCACGCTCAAGGCCGTCGAGCGCGCGGTTCCCAGCGGCAGTGGCACCCGATAGCCCCCAATAGCCTTCCCAAGCGTGTGCCCCCTTTCGCACCGTGATTTTCTTCCGCAAATGAGTGGCCCGTGGCGACACTTGCCGACAGCCTGGTTTCCAGCAGTGCGCGTCGACTGGCGCTGCGCAAGCGGCCCGACCTGTCCGCCGAGCGTCAGCGCTATCAGGGGACGATCTACTGGGTCGTGAAGGAACCGGTCGGGCTGAATTATTTTCGCTTCCACGAGGAAGAGTATTTCATCCTCTGCCAGCTCGACGGCAATACCAGCTTCGACGAGATCAAACGCCGCTTCGAGAAGGAGTTTCCGCCCGAGAAGATCCGTCTCGAAGAATTGCAGCAGTTCGTCGGCACGTTGCACCGCAGTGGCCTGGTGATCGCCGACGTACCCGACCAGGGGCCGCGGCTGCTGAAGCGGCGCCGCGAGCGACGCCGCCAGGAAATCATCGGTGCGCTGTCGAACGTGCTGGCGTTTCGCTTCAAGGGGATCGACCCCGAGCGGATACTCAACTTTCTCGAACCCTGTTTTCGCTGGGTGTTCACACGCTGGGCGTTCACGCTCTGGCTGATGCTGGCGCTTTCAGCGGTCAGTCTGATCCTCGTGCAGTTCGACGTTTTCCAATCGAAACTGCCCACGTTCTACGACTTCTTTACCGTCAAGAACGCGATCTGGCTCGCCGTCGTGATGGGCATCACCAAAGTGATCCACGAGTTCGGCCACGGACTGAGTTGCAAGCACTACGGCGGCGAATGCCACGAGATGGGCGTGATGCTGCTCGTGCTCACGCCGTGCCTCTACTGCAACGTCTCCGACTCCTGGATGCTACCCAACAAGTGGCACCGCGTGGCGATCGGCGCCGCCGGTATGTATGTCGAAGTATTCCTCGCCTCGGTCGCCACGTTCCTCTGGTGGTTCAGCGATTCGACGACGATGTTCAACCAACTCTGCCTGAGCACGATGTTCGTCTGCTCGGTCAGCACGGTGCTGCTCAACGGTAACCCCCTACTACGCTACGACGGCTATTACATCCTCTCCGACGTCCTCGAGATACCCAACCTGCGGCAAAAGGCCTCGGCCATCCTCACCCGCAAGCTGGGCGAGTGGTGTCTCGGACTGGAGCCGCCCGACGACCCTTTCCTGCCGCAGCGCAATCAGCTGATGTTCGCCGCGTACTCGATCGCGTCGGTCATCTACCGCTGGATGGTGCTGTTTTCAATTCTCTGGTTCCTCAACAAGATGTTCGAACCGTACGGGCTCAAAGCGGTCGGGCAGGTGATCGCGGCGTCTGCCATGTACGGGCTTGTCGTCCATCCGTTCGTTAAACTCTGGCAATATTTTCGCGTGCCGGGGAGGTTGGCTCAGGTGAAGAAGTTACGATTGTTTGTCTCCGCCTGCGTGGTCGTGACCGTGGTGACCGGCGTGTTAATGCTGCCGCTGCCTTACCACGTGATCTGCACGCTCGAAATCAAGCCGCGTGAGGCCCACCAGGTGTACGTCAACGTGCCTGGCACGCTCGACGAGGTGTTTGTCGAGTCCGGCCAGACGGTGACGCCCGACGAACAGCTTGCCAGGCTCAGTGACTTCGAATTGCAACGCAGCGTCGTCGAACTCGAGGGACAGGAGGCGGTTTACAACGAACGTATTCGCACGACGGAAAAACACAGTCATGACGATCCCGACTATCGGTCCAAGATCGGCGAACTGCAGGAGGAACTCCACACGACCAGGGAGATGCTGTCACAGCGCCGGAAAAACCTCAGCGACCTGACGCTCCGGGCACCAGTGGCCGGCGTGGTGATTCCACCGCCCTATCAGTCCGAACAACCCGACGACGACGGTCGCCTCACGGGTTGGTATGGCACACCGTTGGAATCGCGCAACCGTGGGGCGACGCTGGCGCAGCGTACGCTGTTCTGCCAGATCGGCGATCCCACGAAGTGGAAGGCGGAACTGGTGATCGACCAAGCCGACATCACGTTCGTCGAACCCGGGCAACGGGTCGAGATCATGCTCGAGGAGCTACCAGGCGAAGTGCTCGAGTCGACGGTGTCCGACGTCGGCAGCCGCGAGATTCAGTACTCCTCGCGGAGCCTTTCGGCGAAAGCCGGCGGCGACTTGGCCACGCGCACCGACCCGACCGGCGGCGAACGGCCGCTCAGCGCGTCGTTCCCAGCGATGGCGCCGCTGGACGACAGCGACGGATTGTTGCGCCCGGGACTGCGCGGCACCGGCAAAATCCACGCCGGCACCATGACGGTTGGACGGCGTCTCTATCGCGCGGCACTGCGAACGTTCCACTTCTCGCTCTAGAATCGCTCGTCAGTCCCCCCGACGCAAGACTCACCAGACAGACCTGCAGCCCTAACTCCTGCGGCCTGCCCCCGAAAAACCTACTCTCCGCGACGCGTATCGATCACCGAAGCGCGTCTCTGCGTGGCGTACCAGGCCTTCCAGGCCGCCACGTCGCGATTGCCGAAATCGACGCCGGTGAGTTTGCGTAGCGCCGCGTAGACGTCGTCGTTGAAACTCGTCTCTGCCACGACAACCGTCTGCGATCCAGTCGACAGGCCGCTGCCGCCACTGCCGAAGCTGGCGCCTATGCTGCCGGGATTGCCGAGCGTCACCTTGCGCCGCTGGGTCGTTACCAACACGTCGATCAGGGGATCGACGGCCGCGCCGTCACCCAATGCGCCCAGCACGCTGGCGGCACGGTTGATCACCTGCGGGTCTTCAGCGCGCAGCTTCGACACAAAGTAGCCCACCACGTCCGGGCTGTTGTGCGCTTCAAAATACTCGGCAGCCGAAAGCCGTAGTTCTTCTTCGCTGTCGTATAGCGCGGCGTCGGCGATCAATTGTTGCGCCGCCGGCGTACCGATCCTGGCAAGCGATTCGAGTGCCAAGAGCCGTAGCGGCGCGCGGCTGGGACGGGGATCGCTGAGCATCTGCTTTTTGATTGCGCTGATCGCCACCGGATCGTCAATGGTCCGCAGAAACTCGGCCGCCTGGTCGGCTTGCGGGCGGTTCAACGCACCGATGTACTGGCGGATCCTGCTGTGCCAGGCACCTTCCTGCTTGCGCTGTTGCTCCTCTTCTTCGAGGATGCGGGCCTTCTGCGGCGTGATCCAGCGACCGTTGTATTGCACCAGCCCTCGCTGGGTGTTGGCCTGTTTTTGCGTCACCCACTTGCCGTCGCGAAAAAAGTAGCCCAACGCACGTCGGGCGGCGGCGTGGTCCGGATCGAGCTGGATCACGCGTTCTAGGTGCACGCGGCGATGCTGCGAGAGACTTTGTTCACGACACCACTCGGCCAGTGCCCATTGGGCCTCTACCGTGTCGGCCGCCGAGGCTTTCCGCTTTTCGTATTCTTCATTGGCGGGAAGCTGGGGCACGACGTCGGCAACCGCCGCCGCCTCGAGCGTGATCGTCACACCGGCATCGGAGCGAATCGTGTAGTCGTCGCCCTGGCCGTGACGATTGCCGGCGAGCTCGCCGCGAACCGCGCCACCGTTGGCCAGGCGAAACTCGTCACCCCTGGCTACCGGCGGTGCAAACACGTACGCTAAGACCACGAGCACATGCAGTGCAATCGGCCTCGTGAGTCGATCGGGAATACCGTTCATCAAACTGCTCCGGAGGTGCCCGTCCTGAATCGTCCGGCACGGTTGGGCGGCGCGCGGATCCGTCTCGACAACGACTCGCGCGATCAATCCATTATAGGGAACACAGCACGGAGGGGCGGGGTGGTTTTTTCGGCATATCCGGGTCCTACGCCAGAGACTGTGGGAAGTGTGAAGGTGCATACGTGACCAAATCAACCGTCGAAGCGCATCGCGAGGACGCGCCGCAAGCCCTGTGCTGCGGGGTGATTACGGCCAGCGACAGCCGCACCTTGCAGACCGACGCGGGCGGACAACTCGTCGTCGAACTCCTCGAACAGGCAGGCCACGCCGTCAGCCGACGCGAAATCATTCCCGACGAACCGACCGCCCTGAGGCAGCTGATCGGCCAGATGCGGGCCGCCGGCATCGAGGTGATCCTAATCACGGGCGGCACCGGCATCGCCAGCCGCGACTGGACCCACGAGACTGTCAGCAGCCTACTCACCAAACCGATCCCGGGCTACGGCGAGTTGTTCCGCATGCTCAGTTTCGAGGAGATCGGCGCGGCCGCGATCTTGAGCCGGGCCGTCGGCGGCGTCTGCGATCGATCACTGATTTTTACGATGCCCGGCTCACCGGCCGGTGTTCGTCTGGCGATGGAGCGGCTGATCGTGCCGGAACTTCCCCACCTCGTCCGTGAATTACGACGCTAGCATTGTGGCGACGGCCCCGTCATGGTGAACTGCTCTTCATCCGGCCGCTCGATCAGCAGTATCCTACCGGCGAGGCTGGATGATTGATTGGGCGGCTCGTCGTGGGCCGCGCTTCCGGCGCATCGGTCCAGGGAGGGTGCCGTGCAACGCCTGTTCTTGCTGATCGCGGTGGTGGCGGCCGCCGCCGGCGCACTTTGGTACTTCGACATCGTCCGTGTCGAAGGCCTGGAAAACCTCGCGATCAATCCGGGGGCAAACGGCACCAAGGCGGACGTTGCCGATTCTTCCGGCGCTGCGACTTCGCGGCGCGGTTCGGGGACGATTCGTGTGGCGACCTATGACGTCGAGATCATGGGCGACGAAAAAATCGACCAACCCGGCCTGCGCGACAACCTGGCAAAGATCATCCGTCAGTTCGATGTCGTCGCCCTGCAAGAGATCGCCTCGCGCAACCCCAACGTCCTGCCACGCCTCGTCGACGCGGTCAATTCCGCCGGCGGGCGCTATGATTTTGTCATCGGCCCCCGCCTGGGACGAACCGAGCACACCGAACAATATGCCGTCGTTTACAACACGGCCACCGTCGAGGTCGATCTCGAGTCGGTCTACACGGTGAGCGACCCGGACGACCTGATCCACCGCGCGCCGCTGGTCGTCGCTTTTCGCACGCGGGGCGCTGAAGCAAAAAAGGCCTTCACGTTCACGCTGGTCAACGTGCGCGTCGATCAGTACGACGTCGACGGCGAACTCCCCGTGTTGGAAGAAATTGTTACGGCCGTGCGACAGGACGGCCGCGGCGAAGACGACGTGATCCTGTTGGGTGACATGCAGGCCGACGTCGACCATTTGTGCCGCTGGTGGGACGACACCGACAAGGTCTTCTGTCTGGCCGAACCGACGGACGCCTACGGCCGACGCACGATCCACGACAACATTGTGCTCCGTCGGCAAGCGACGAGCGAGTTCACCGGGCGGTCAGGGGCATACGACCCGGTCCAAGAACTGGGGATACCGTTTGAATCGGCAGCGCAATTGTCGAGCCACGTCCCTGTCTGGGCCGAGTTTGACATCACCGAAGGGGGGCGTCCCCACCGCGTGGCCAGTTCCGCCGAGGGCGAGACCCCGGCACGGTAAGCCGCAATAAACTTTGTCGCCCGACGGCGGCCCTCGCGCCGGCCGCATGCCACGCGGCGTTCGTTATCACCGGCGCCTCGACGACGTCGACAAGAAACAGAAATGACGGCATCCATTGGCTGACCTCTCCGAGCGGTTCGAACACGCGCTTTGCTACGCGGCACAATTGCACGTTAAGCAACGGCGCAAGGCGTCGAACGTGCCGTACGTCGCACACCTGTTGAGCGTCACGGGCCTGGTCCTTGAATACGGGGGCGACGAGGACGAGGCGATCGCGGCGCTGCTGCACGATGCCGCCGAAGACCAAGGGGGCGAAGCGACGCTCGCTGAGATCCGCAATCGTTTTGGAGCCCGCGTCGCCGAGATTGTCGCCGCCTGTAGTGACACTCTCGACGACCCCAAGCCACCGTGGCGCGAGCGGAAAGAGCAGGCTATCGCCACGGCTCGCGCGGCCGACCCTTCGGTACGCCTGGTGATGGCGGCCGACAAACTGCACAACGCCACGTCGGTGCTGCGCGAGTGGCGCGACGTGGGCGATGACGTCTGGCAACGATTCCGCGGCGGTCGCGACGGCTCGCTCTGGTACTACCGCGAGATGGCCGTGGCACTCGCCAGCGACGATCGCACCGGCGTCACCCGCGAACTCGTACGTGTCGTCGCCGAACTTCACGATGTAACCGGCGAGCCCTGGCCCGATCGGCCCGAGCAAATTTGACGCTGGCGCGCCCAGACTTTACCTGGCCACGATGCGACAGGGGTGGCCAAAAAGTTCTCTCGACCTGGCCCGTGTGCGCCGCTAGGTTGGTCCGTTGAGATGAGGGTATTGGACGGGCCTTGTTCACGCAGGTATCCGAAGAGCCCGACGCGGCCAACGCTTTGGCCGCGTCGGGCTTTTTTTGTGCGCCGAGTGACACGTCGACAACTCCGTTGCGGCGCAGAACGGCTCAGCGAACGACGCGGCAATGCTTTTCGATACCACAACGCGCGTTACCTGGTCGCTGGCCGGCGGATGTGTCTGCCTTGCTCAGTTGGCGCCATCGCCGGTCCCCGAACTCGGCAACCTCACGGCGACGGCGATCCTGGGCTGGTATGCCTGGCACACCGCCTCGCGCACCATTCCAGGATTGATCCGTGACTTTCGTGACGACGTTCGTACCGAGCGTGCCGAACATCTCGCCGAACTCGTGGCGTTTCGCGAAGAGATGGCCAGCGAGCGCGAACAGCGGCACCGCGACCACATGGTGATCGTCGACGTGCTTGGTGCGCTCTCGTCGCAACTGCGCCATCCCGCCAGCAGTGTGCCCAACCACGATCCTTCGACCGCTTACACCCCACTGGAGAAATGACCATGACTGCAGCAATCGCCACACGACCTACGATCGGGCGACACGTCAACGTGGCGGGCGACTGGCTTCCCGGCGCCCGTTTCGACAAGATCCGCGAGGTCATCGACCTGATCGCCGCGATCGGCAATCTCACCGATCCGATTTCCAGCGAACCTGGCCTGAGGACCGCCATCGAACTCGTCGTGCGGTTCGCCGAACTGATCGGCATCGATCCGAGCTGGACCGCTCGGCTGCGCGATGCGCTCGACGACGAAGGCGTCTTCTATATCGTGCTGGCCGTCGTCCGCTTCGCGCTCGGCTTGATGGACACCAAGGTCGACTTCGAGGGTGAGGGCGCGACGGTCGTGTTGGCCAGCGAAGACGGTTCGTGTGTCTTGACGACGCAATCGTTCCTCTCCTGGCTGCCGATCGTGCTGCAATTGATCCAGTTGATTCGCGGCCTGCGAGGTGAGCGATGAAGAGTCCCCGTCCGGACCAACGCGGCGACGAGACGACCTGGCGGCTGCCCCCTTATTCGGTCGAAGCAACGTTTGTCACGCTCAGCGAGACGGTCGACTGGGGGCTGTCGAATTTCGGCATCCCCGATCAATGGCGTGACACGCGTGGCGGGGGCGTTCGCGTGGCCGTGATCGACACAGGCATCGAGGCCTCGCATCCCGACCTGGCCGACAGCATCGACGACGCGCGCGACTTTTCCGGCAGCCCATTTGGCAGCGAAGACCACGTCGGCCACGGCACGCACGTGGCTGGTACGATCGCCGCTCGACAGAACGACCAGGGCGTCGTGGGTGTTGCGCCGGAATGCCGCCTGCTGGTGGCAAAAGTATTGGGGGACGACGGCAGCGGCAGCGGCAGCAGCGTGGCCGACGGGATCGACTGGGCCTGCGAGGCTGGCGCCGACGTGTTGTCGATGTCGCTCGGCTCGCCCGTTCCCGACCGCGCGATCCGTGCCGCGATCCAGCGGGCCGTGACGGCGGGCAAGTTCGTGGTCTGCGCCGCCGGAAACGAAGGCCGTCCCGACTCGGTGAACTTCCCGGCCCGCTGGCCAGAAACGCTGGCCATCGGTGCCGTCGACCGACACGGCCGCGTAGCGCGGTTATCCAGTCGAGGAGAGGAGGTCGACGTCTGCGCACCAGGGCAGGACGTGCTCTCGACCTACCTGGACGGCGGCTACGCGAAACTTTCGGGCACGAGCATGGCCACGCCGTTCGTCTCGGGCGTCGTTGCCCTGCTGATCGCCAAGCATCGCCAGCAAGGAGGTGGCACGCCGATCGCCACACAGCAAGAGCTAGTCGACCACCTGCGTCGCACCGCCATCGATGCCGGACCCCAAGGAAAGGATCCCAACTACGGCTATGGATTGATCGACCCGAGGAGTGTGCTCGCCATCGATGCGGGCGAAAGCGACGACGAAGCGCCGTTCGAGATCGGTCCCGTACGGGTCAATGGCGTCGAAGGCGTGTTCGTCTTCATGCCGCGCTAGACTCGCAGCCGTTTACCGAACCCCGAAGAGGAAGTTCCGCATGACGCTGCTGGCAGCAGTTCTGTTGAGTGCCACTCCGCTCGCCGAGCCGCGTGTCTCGCCGGCGGACGAACTGCGGTGCGCGCTCGCCGACCTGACGACACACGTCGCACCCGACGAGCGCTGCCAGACTCGCTACGTGAGCCTCGCCGCGCTGCCTGCGACGGAACGGGCCGCGGCCCGCGACGTGTTGTCGTTCGTGCTCAATTCGGTGAGTCGCTCGGCCACGATCATCATCCCGGACGTGGTGCCTGACAGTGCGGACCGGTTGTTGCGGATCTCGCTGTCGCGCTACGGTTGGCCGGCAGAGCTCTGGGAAGCGCTCGTGGCCGACGAGCCGTATTGGCACCTCCGCACCGTGGTGAAAGATCCCGCCACCGGAAAGCCGACCGAGGTTTTCACCGATGGAGGCTGGGTCGGCCTGGAGGCTGCTGCACAGTTGAGGGCCGTGTCGCTCAGCAGCGGGGCAATCGTGCGGGGCGACTGGCTTGTGGCCCGGTTGGCCGCGCCGCCGCAGTACTATCGCTTCGCCGACGTGCCGGAGGACGAAGCCGACTTTTTCGCGCTGTTGGGACTCGACCTCGACGCCATCCTTCGCCTGCGTGCCGATCGGGGAGCGAACATGATCCGCTCGAACGTCACGCGGCAGGTCCGCCGTCTCGTGCGGCGGCAAACGCCGCTCGGTGGCGCATGGCAAACCTACGACGTGGCGGTCAGCTCGGCCGAGCGCGACCCGATCCGCAACTTGTTCGACTTCGCATATGACGCCGGTGAACACATCGCCACAAAGCCGAACGGCTTGCACTACTTCGCGCTGTACGACGCCGAAGGGCGCCGGCAAGACGCCGTGCCGCCCGACGTGGCCCGCGACGCAAGCGAACCGCTTGGCGACGGACAGGTCGTTCCCATGATCAGTTGTGTGCGGTGCCACGAAGAGAGCGGGCTGCGGCCCTTCACGAACGACCAGCGAACGCTGCTGCGTGGCGGCGTCGAACTTTTCACCGTGCAGCCGGAAGACGCTGAGCGGCTGGCGTCATTCTACGACCGCGACCTGGGCAAGCAGTTGCAGCGGGATCGCGAGGACTATGACGAGGCGGTCGCCAAGCTGACCGCGGTGCTCGAACCGTCCGAAGTTGCCCCGGCACTGGCCGCGCTGTTTCGCCGCTACGCCTATGAGCTGGTTTCGCTGGAACGGGCCGCTGACGAGTTGGGTGTAACTGTTGGCGAAGCGGCTCGACGGTTGCGGGCCAGTCATGACCCGCTGTTGCTGGCACTCGTCGAAGGTTTATCGGTTCAACGTGAACAGTGGGAAGCGTCGTTCGCCGCGGCGGCGATTCTCACGGCAGGAGAACAACCATGAAACGTTTTTTAGTGTGTGTCTTTGCGCTGGGTGTGAACGTGGCCGCCGCCGTGCCAGGTTCCTTGCGCGTACAAGGAGCGAGCGTGTGCCACTCACGCCAGGCGGTAGCGACAAACGACGCGGCCGCATTCGCCGTCGTGCCGTTTGCCGTACCCGTCGCTGTTCCCGTGGCGACGATCACGCAGCCTACTTATTTCTATGCCTACGGTGCGTATGCAGCGTCAGCAGATCAGATCGTGGCGGCGACGTCACGGGAGTCTTCACCTGACGCTAATACTCAGCGTCCGGCTGCCGCCGATGGTGGTAACGATCTTGATCGACGAGCGGTCGAAGTGATCGCTCGGCGGTGTGTGAAATGCCACAGCGGCGACGAAGCACGAGGAGAACTGATGATTGCCGACGACTCGGGTCAGGTGGCCCAGCGGCTGCCACGTCACCGCATCTTGGGCGCGGTCGAGGCCGGCAAGATGCCGCCCCAACACGAGGCAACGCCGCTGTCGTCCGACGAGATTGAAGCAATTCGCCACTGGGCTCGGTTACCCCGCGACCTGGCCTACTGAACTTCCACGCGGGAAACGAGAGGAGTTTCAGCAATGCACAAAGTAGCGAGTCTGTTGGTCACGTGCGGGGCGCTGTTCATCTCCGGCGAACAATGCCACGCCTGTGGAACGGCGCTCGCCGTTGTGGGCACCACCAATTTGGTAGTGACTTCGGCGGTACCTGTGGCGCCAGCACCCGTCTTGGTCGCGCCCGTCGCCGCGCCAGCCGTGGTAGCGGCGCCCGTCGTCGCCACGCCGATCGTCGCCGCACACGTGGTCGTCGCGCCCGTGATCGTCGAACCCTCGTGCCTGTCGCCGACCGTGGCTGTGCGGTCGGTTCGGGTGCGTGCCACCGCGCGACCGTTGGTGCGCCGCGTCGAACGAACCGTCGTGCGTCAACGGGTCGTTCGTTGGTAACAGGGGCTCAGTCCATGGCGGTAGGCATTTAGGGCAGGCGTCGCACGACGTGCCCTAAACGCCTACGGCCGACATGCTTTGGCGTTCACGCACATCAAGGAGACGCGCATTGGCAATCCGTGACCGCATCGTTGAACTGCGCCGTGTGAAAGCGGCCGATCTCGTGGCCAGTCCGAAGAATTGGCGAACGCACCCGTCACATCAGCGCGAGGCGCTCGAAGGGGTGTTGGCGGACATCGGTTACGCCGACGCGTTGTTGGCACGGCAACTGGACGACGGCCGCCTGCAATTGATCGACGGCCACCTCAGGGCCGAGACGACCCCCGACGACGACGTGCCCGTCCTTGTGCTCGACGTCACCGAGGCCGAAGCAGACAAGCTCCTCGCCGTGCTGGACCCGCTCGCAGGGCTGGCCGGAACCAGCGAGTCGGCACTGGGCGAATTGCTCGACGGGATCACGACCGAGGACGAACGCCTGCGCGGGTTTCTCGACCAACTTGCCCAGCAGATTGATCTTGGCAAAACCAACGCCGCGGCGCCCGGCGCAGAATTAACGGTTCCCGAGATCTACCAGATCGTCGTCGACTGCGAGGACGAGTCAGCGCAGCGCTCGCTCTACGAACGACTTGTCGAGGAGGGCCTGCGGTGCCGCGTCTTGACGTTGTAGTCCAATGCCCGTTGTATGACTCGTTTCGCGTGCGGCAAGTGGCGGGAATGTTCGACGTGCCGCCGCAAAACACGCTCGAGGCGACGTTCTCGGTCGAGCGCCCTCCGCTTGATGACGACTGGCAGGTCGGGTTGATCGTCGGACCTTCCGGCAGCGGGAAGAGCACCGTGGCACGCCACCTGTTCGGCGACGACGTGCACACGCCGGGAGGCTGGTCCCCGGACCGTGCCATTGTCGATGGCTTCGGCGACGTGCCGGTGCGCGACGTCACGGCGCTGCTCACCGCCGTCGGTTTCAGCTCGCCGCCGTCGTGGCTCAAGCCTCACCGTGTGCTCTCGGTCGGCGAACAATTTCGCTGCGACCTCGCCAAGGCGCTCTCCCGAGGGATCATCGTTGACGAAACATCCAGCGGCGCGCACCCCATTGTGGCCTTCGACGAGTTCACGAGCGTCGTGGACCGCAACGTGGCGCGCGTCGGCTCGGCGGCGGTGGCGGCCTCGATTCGGGCCGGCCGCGTCGCCTGTCGGTTTGTCGCCGTGACGTGTCATTACGACGTCGCCGCCTGGCTCGAGCCCGATTGGACCCTCGACATGGCGACGGGTCTGATCGATCGGAGGCGTCTTCGGCGTCCCCAACTCCGACTCGACGTCTTTCGCGCGACAACGGGTGCGTGGGAATTGTTTAAGAAGCATCACTATCTGACCGCCGAGCTGCACCGATCGGCCAGTTGTTTTTTGGCGCTGTGGGGCGATGTGCCGGTGGCGTTTTGCGCCACGTTGCCGCTACAGGGCCGTCGGGGCGTGCGGCGCATCAGTCGGCTGGTAACGTTGCCCGACTTTCAAGGAATCGGCGTGGGCATGAAGCTGGCCGCCGCCGTCGCCGAAATCCATTGCGACGAAGAACGCCGCACGCGCATCACCGCAAGTCACCCGGCCGTGATCGGCCACTGCCGCCATTCGCCACTGTGGCGCTGCGTGAACGTGAAACAGGCCAGACGCGGCAACCGCGCGCATCGCGGCTCGCAAGCACGAGCCGTCGTGTCGTTCGAGTACGTTGGGGTAGGGGTTCGAGCTGTAGGCATTTAGGCGTTTAGGGTGCGCTAAACACCACGAACCCTAAACACCACGAACCCTAAACACCTACAGCCTAATCACCTAAACGCCTATCTCGCCCCAGGAGACGCGTGATCGATGGAAAGAACGAAGCGTCGCCGAGCGCTGGACGACGTCAAGAAAAAAGAGATCTGCGCGATCCTTTCGGTCGGTTGTAGTCGTCGTACAGCGGCGGCGTACGTCGGCTGCGCCGTGAGCACGATCGCCCGAACTGCGGAATACGATCCGTCGTTCGACGCCGAACTCCGCCATGCGGAAAGCCGCTGCGAAGTCTGGCACATGAAGAACATCAACAGCGCCAGCGAAAAGAACTGGCGGGCATCAGCCTGGGCACTGGAGCGCAAGTTCCCCGACGAGTATGGCCAGCGCCGCGTGGGCGATCTCAGCGGAGAACAGGTCGCCCAGGCCATGGCCGAGTTTGCCACGATCGTCTCCGAAGAAATCACCGACCCCGATCAGCGTGAGGGTCTGGTGCGGCGGTTGCGTGCGTTGGCCAGACGCTTCGAGCGCGAATGGGCGTTCGAACGCCAACTGCTCGCAACGCGACTTCGACGCAAGCGACGCAAGACGCAATGAGCGAGACGACGTCACAACGCCGAAACGACGCCCACCGACTCGCCGCCGCCAGTGGTCTCGGCAGCGGGGCGCTGGCCCAATTGACACGCTCGCTGCACCTGGCCATCGCCGCGGCGGACAAGGTGCGCCGGCTGCCCCGCGAAGGGGTCTCGCTGTTGGACTGGGGGAGGCATTACCTGCCCGAACACTTTCGCCAGCCGCCGTCGCGGATGCACCTTTGGCTGGGCGAGCAGCTCGACTCGATGCACACGCGGCGCGGCACGAAAATCAACGTCGTCGGCCCGCGCGGCAGTGCCAAGTCGACGCTGGGAACGTTGGCCTACGTGTTGCGCGCCGCGCTCGAAGGCTGGGAGTCGTACATCATGCTCGTCGGCGACACCCAGTACCAGGCCGCCAGCCACCTGGAAAACGTCTGCCGCGAACTGCGACAGAACGACGCCATCCGCTCAGCGTACCGCCAGGCGACCGGCCCCGAGATGACGTTGCGCCAAAGCCGTGTCCAGCTTGCCGGCGGTGTGACCATCGAGGCGTTCGGCACGGGGCAGAGCATCCGCGGACGGCGGCGTGGCGCTCACCGCCCCACGTTGATCGTCTGCGACGACATCCAGAACGACCACCACGCCGTCTCCTCGCATCGCCGCGAGCAATCCGACGCCTGGTTCCACGGCACGCTGATGAAGGCCGGCACAAAGCGCACGAACGTGCTCAACCTCGCCACGGCTCTACACCGCGATGCCTTGGCAGTGCAACTCGATCGCCGCCCCGGCTGGACGTCGCGGATCTTCAAATCGATCGTCCGCTGGCCTCCTGCAACGGAGTTGTGGAAACAGTGGGAGGCCATCTACGTCAACTTTGAGGACGCGGAGCACGAGGAACACGCCCGTCGCTTTTTTGCATCGCACCGCGCTGAAATGGAGTCCGGCGCGTCGCTGCTCTGGCCCGAAGAGGAGGATCTCTACACGTTGATGTGCATGCGGGCCGAAGGAGGCCACACGGCCTTCGAACGTGAAAAACAAAGCAGCCCGATCGATCCCAACCGCTGCGAGTGGCCCGAAAACTATTTTGACGATTTGGTATGGTTCGACGACTGGCCCGAGACGCTACGGCT
>JAGQPT010000514.1 GCA_020426575.1 Planctomycetales bacterium | reverse complement strand
TGATCATGCCCGAGGGACTTTCCCGGCAGACGCCCGTTTTCACCCAGCGGGGGAGCGGGGTGACGGCCGTCGCCACCAGTCCTTGGGCGCCGTTGGTGGCAATCGCCGGTCAGCAGCAGGTCGTGCTCAACCGCACCGACACGGGTGAGTTGGTCGGGATCCTGCCGTTCCCCGAGGGCGTCGCTCAGGTGCTGCGGTTCAGCCGCAACGGTGCGCTGTTGTTGGCCGGTGGCGGACACGCGGCCAAGAGCGGCAAAGTGGTCGTGTTCGACGTTCACAGTGGTCGGCGTGTGATGGAGGTTGGCGACGAACTCGACACGGTGCTCGCCGCCGACATCAACGAGGACCACTCGCTGATTGCCCTCGCTGGGCCGAAGCGCGTCGTGCGCGTCTACTCAACGGCCGACGGTTCGGTCGTCGCCGAGATCCGCAAACACACCGACTGGGTCACCGACCTGGAGTTCAGTCCCGACGGCGTGCTGCTGGCGACGGCAGATCGCAGCGGTGGACTGTACGTCTGGGAGGCGGAAACAGCCCGGGCGTTTCTTGACCTGCGCGGCCACACCGGCGCGGTCACGTCAGTAAGTTGGCGGCTCGACTCGAACGTGCTGGCCAGCTGCGGTGAAGACGGCAGCGTGCGGCTATGGGCCGCCGAGGGGGGCACACCGATCAAGAACTGGACCGCGCACGCCGGCGGCACCGAGTCGGTGCGCTACGATCGTGCCGGCAGCTTGGTGACGGCCGGGCGCGACCGGCAGGTGAAGACCTGGGATCAGAACGGCACGCAATTGCGGGCGCTCGATCCGTTCGATGACCTGGCACTGGCGGCCGTGTTCACGCACGACGGCAGCCGCGTGATTGGCGGTGACTGGACCGGCGAGATCCGGATGTGGAACGTCGAGGACGGCGCGCTGGTGACCGACCTGCGAATGAATCCGTTGACGTTGGCGATGCGGGTGGAGGTCGCCGCAGCGGAGGCGGCGGCAGCGATGGCCGAATATGAGAAACTTGCCGCCGAACTGGTGGCCCCGCAGCAGGCCGCCGTCGATGCGGCCGCGGCGCTCGGCACGGCGAACGAACAGGTTGTGGCGGCCGAAGCGGCCGTGGTTCCCGTGCAGACCGCAAACGATCACGCGGCGGCAGCGCTTGCCGAAGTGGAGCCGATCGCGGCGAAGGCCGCCGAGTTGTTGGCCGCGGCGCAGGCGGCATTCGACAAGGCGGAAGCGGCGCGCGTGGCAGCGGCAGCCGCGGCGAACGAAAAGGCCGCCGAATTGGCCGCGGCACAAGAAGCCAGTGTTGCGAAGAAGGCCGAGGCCGAGCGACTGGCCGCGGCGAAGGCAGCCGCCGACGTGGCGCTTGCAGAAAAACAAGCGACGGTCGACGCCGCCAACCAGTCGGCCACCGCCGCGCAGGCCAGAGCAGAACAGGCCGCCGCCGAAGCCGCGGCCAATGAGCAAATGAAGACGGCGCAGGCGAACGTATCGCCGTAGGGTGGATTGCTGCAAGCGCCGGTTGTCGCCGCCAGGTCCATCGTACACAGGGCGCGGTGCGTCGCAGGGCTTCTCCACCGTAGCCTAAGGCAACGCCCTAGGAGCGGGGCCTGGTTTCGTATATACGTCTCGACGGTTGCCAAGTGCGTGGGGCTCACCGAAAACATTGAGTAACCGCGTTGACAGTAGAATCGCGCACAATTGGCGTCAAGCGTCTTGATGAACTTGGATGACTCGCGTTTGACCTCTTCAACGAAAAACGCTGCTGGTTGTGTCCTGCCGAGTTCGAACAAGATGTGTATGTGGTCGGCAACGCCGCCAACGACCACAAACGGCGCCCCGATATTGCGCATGACGGTTGCAATGTGACCATGGACGCGGGGGCGAATGTCGTGCGTCAGTAACGCTTCGCGGTTCTTTGTGCTGTAGATCAGATGCTCGTACAGTTTGGTGAACGATTGTGGCATCGATAGCTTCATTTGCCGTGGCCATCAAACTTTCGGTTGTCGTTTCCTCTACAACGGAAAGGCCACCTTTCAGGCCACCCTTTACCAGCCAATGCGAAAAAAAACTCTGTGATACCAACCAAATAGTGCCTACAACCTTGCTACGAGACCTCAGCCATTTTGGCATAGATAGTAGTGATTCGGTGTAGCGTTGAATAAGATGCTTTCATCTTCCCCATTGTTTGCGGATTGCTCTTTGCCGTCTCAATGTAATGATCTTTTGCAGCGCTAATTAACTCCTTCTCGTCAAAAGCGCTAGGCGGTGCGTATTTCCAATGTCCATTCTTTTCTGCCACAAATGCTGAAAGTGCGGCCAAGATCGGAAAAACTATCCCGTCGGGAACGCTTTCGACACGTCGCTTCTCGTCCCGTTGGATGGCTCTGAGGCCTGTGCCTGCAAATCCTTGATGCGACTTCCATCGCTCATACAGTCCCCACGCCTCGCCGGCCATGTCCATAAAGCACTTGTGCACGCTTCGGTAATCCTCCTTCGCACGATCCGATTCAGCATTTTCCACGATCTTTTGAAATAACTTCAAACAACGTGTCTTCTGGCTGTAGGCCGCGACCTTATTAGCCATTCCTTCTCGCTGATCGAACCCGTCAAGAATCTCCATCGGCGTGAGGGCGAAGAGCACTTGGATTAGCTTTTCCGTATCGAGAAACCCGTCACCTCCGTCGGACTCAGATTTCCGCAGCTTTGCATCGGGGATTCGATCTCTTACCGCTTCTTCGAGTGCGTCAAGCTGTTTCTTGCGGCCCGCGATAGATAAGTCTTTTACGGGGTTTTGGTAGTTTCTCGAAATCGACACGTCTGCAATAAGGTCTTCATCGTTGGTGACAATTACTTCAAACGTAACGCTTGGTTCGTATAAATCTTCCTCTGTCAATGACTGAGCGAGGTAACGCTTCAACTCTCCCTGCGTTTGAGATCCATTGATAATGCTTGGCGAATCAAGTCGCCTTATCTTTTTGTTGTCATCTATCTCCGTCGAGTGAGCAACGAGGCAGATTCCACCGTTTAGTATTGAGAACATTTCAGGCCGATTTGACAAAGTATCCCTCATCGCCCGATGAACGAGTGTCGGCGACGCCTTGTGCTTTCCAGGTCGATTGACCAAGTACTCGCGAACGTTTTCGTTGTCATCGAGGCACAAGAACGAACTGGCTGGCGCATGACCGGCCAGGATTCGTCGATTGTCAGCCGTGTCCTCGGGACCGCTTATGTTGCGGCATGTGTGGTAGCGGAAATCTACCTCGGCGCGAGAGTCGCGCAGCGCAGCGTTTGACGCCATCATGAATTCTCCAAGCCTTTGAGCACCTTGGCTCGGCCGCCAACTACCTGTTGGGGCAGGGTGACTCAAACGACCAAAAGCTACCAAGCGCGCGCTTTCAAGTCAACCGTTTTGCTGAAACGTTCATTTTGTCTAGCTCCTAGGGCGTTGCCCTAGGCTACGGTGGAAGAGAAGGCTATGGAAGAAAAGGCCTTTGGCCAACGTCGGATGACGACCGTCACTACTCTTCCACTCGCACGATTGCGGCCACCCAGCCGCCTTGGCTGGGGGCGGCGATTCTTGCGGGGCGTGCATCGGTGACAGGGATGACCGAACCGGTCGAACCGTCGGCGACGTTGAACCAGTGCAGCTCGAAGGCGTCGCCCGTGAGCGCGACGTCGACCGCCCCGCCGTCGGTGAAGTAGAGCGCGTAGGCCTGACCCGGCGCGGCGGCGAGGTAGGCTTCGTTCGGCTCGCGGTCGCCGAGCAGTTCGTTGGCCGGTTCGACGTCCCAGGGTTTGACCAGCGCGATCAGCTTGTTGGCCGCTTCGAGCGAGGCGACGGCCTCGGCCGAGAGCCCCAGTCCCGAATCGGGGCGATGAAACCGCACGGCGGCCGCGCCGCCGATCAGATGCCGCCACCAGCGCTCGACGCCGTCGCGGCTGTTGCCGAAGCGGCCGCCGTCGGCACCGTAGGTCTTCACGGTGTTGATCGGCCGGGGGTGTCCGGCGACGTGGGCGCGGACCCACTGGAAGTTGTCCCAGTGTTGTTGGCCTTTCTGGTGATTGTTTTGCGAGACGTCGACGAAGCCGTAGAGTTCGGGGCGATCGAGCGTGTTGCGGTGATGGGGACCTTGGAGGTTCCAGTCGTCCCACATCTCGGTGACGTAGACCGTCTTCCCGGCTTGTGTGGCAGCGTCGCGGATGCGCTGGGCCCAGTAGGCGCCCCACGCGGGTTCCGCCGACGTTTCGTTGTCCATGCAGTAGAGCACGTGGCCGTACTCGAGCGAATACGAGAGCATCTTGTCGACGAAGCGCTGCTGATAGCCGAGCACGAGCTCATTGTTGCGCTGCTCGGGAGTCGTGAAGAAGAACGGCTGGCGGTTGCTGCCGGGGTGGTCGGGATACTTACGGGCGAACCCTGACTGCTTGTAGTTGTAGTTGACGTTGTTCCTCGGGTTGTACGGATGACGTTGCCAGTGGTCGCGGCCGCCGGAGTCGGTGTAGTCAAAGCGGTCAAAGACTTCGATCTGAACGAAGATTTCCCGCTCGGCGGTCCAGCGAAGCATGTCGTCGAAGCGCTTCCAGTATTCGTCGTTCCACTGATCGAGGTCGAACTTGCCGTCATCGCGCTGCGCGAAGGCATAGACTTCGTTGCCACGGTCGTGGCGATCGCTCATCGTGTTGCGGATGTAATTGCCGCCGGCTGCGCGGATGGCGTCGAGATGCTCGCGGAGCTGCGGATACTGGAAGAGGTTGTCGTCGTCGCTGCCGCCGAGCAACATCACAGGCTCGCCGCGGTATTGCCAGTATGAGGGGTTCTCGACGTACGGGCGCAGTCCGTCGTCGTCCGCGGCGCGCGACGACGAACCTACGATCGTCGCACAGACGTGTGCAACGAACAGCATCGACAGGCAGCGAGTTGCGATCATCGTGTCTCCCGTCCGGCTCGCCGCTTGCCGTTCAAAGTATTCCGCCGTGCGTAGTGGGAACCGATGCGATCACGATGGGTAAGTCACGGCAAACGTTCAAGACGATCGCAACCCCGGGGCGCGGTCGACTCTGCCGGGACACTTATTCGGCAGAGTCTTCGTAATAGAGACGATCGGCTTCGTGCCATAGGGGCAGGCCGTTGCTGAGCAGTTCTTCGAGAGTGAGGATCTTTTACATCGTGCCGGGCGGGAGACGCGTCGATTCGTAATGATCTTGCGGAGTGTCTTGCGGTTCA
>JAGQPT010000513.1 GCA_020426575.1 Planctomycetales bacterium | reverse complement strand
TCGATCCCACGCAACACCCCCGCTGGACCCGCGAACCGCGCGAGACCGGCGACGGCCTGCAACTCTTCCATAACGCCGTCGCCCATTTCGCCTGAGGCCAATGTCACGGGCGATGCACCGTCGCGTTCAATGGATCCGTAAGTGACCGTATCGCACTTCGCTCACAAGGTCCACCGAAACCAGCGCCGCAGAAGTGATTGACTCGCCGGCGTCAGACGTCGGCGGTTGTACGCGTCGCCAAGTTTGCGAAACGCCTCGGCTTGCGTCGGATAGGGATGAATCGTCGAGGCGACCCGCCCGAGGCCGATACCGTTGCGCATTGCCAACGTCACCGCGCCGATCAAGTCGCCGGCGTGCGCCGCGACGACGGTGGCCCCCAGGATCCGATCCGTGCCGGCGGCGACGTGCACTTTCACAAATCCTTCTTCTTCACCGTCGAGGACGGCGCGGTCGACTTCCGACATCGTTTGCGTCAGCGTGTCGATCTCGACGCCTTCGTCGGCCGCCTGTTGGGGCGTCAGTCCCACGTGCGCAAGCTCCGGTGACGTGTACGTGCACCAGGGGATCACCAGCTCGCTAGCCTTCGCCTTCAGCGGGAACAGCGCGTTCTGGATCACCGTGCGGGCCAGGAAGTCCGCCGCGTGCGTGAACTTGTACTGCGAACAGACGTCGCCGGCGGCGTAGATCCTCGGGTTGGTCGTCTGCAACCGGTTATTCACTTTCACGCCGCTCTTCGGGTCGTGCTCGACACCGACCACGTCGAGCCCCAAGCCGTCCACGTTCGGCGCCCGCCCCGTGGCGACTAGCAGGCGGTCGACCGTGACGTCGTGGGCCACGTCATGCGACTCGAGCGTGAGTCGAACACCAACGTCGCAGCGCGCGACCTGCATCTGCTTGCCGCAGCAGAGCAGCCGCACGCCGTCCCGCACGATCGCCTGCTGCACGACGTCGGCCGCATCGCGATCCTCACGCGGCAGGATGCCGTGCGTCGACTCGACGAGGCACACCTCGCTCCCCAGCCGCGCGAATGCCTGCGCCATCTCACAACCGATCGGTCCCGCACCTAGAACGGCTAAACGCCGCGGCAACTCCGTGAGCGAAAACAGCGTCTCGTTCGTCAGGTAGTCGACCTCGTCGATCCCGGGAATCGACGGCACGGCGGGCCGCGCACCGGTTGCGATCACGGCCCGTTTGAATCGAAGCGTCGCATCGCCGACCTCGACCGTGTCCTGCCCGCTGAACGCCGCCGCACCGAAAAACACGTCGACGCCCAATTCACGGAACCTGGCGGCCGAGTCGTGCGGACTAATGTCGGCGCGCAGCCGGCGCACGCGCTGCATCACGGCGGGAAAATCTACCGCAAGGCGCTCGCCGTTGTTACTCGTGGCGATACTGACTCCGAATTCGTCGGCGCGACGGACAAGCGCCGCCGTTCTGGCAGCGGCGATCAAGGCCTTCGACGGCACGCACCCCACGTTGAGGCAATCACCCCCCAACAGTTCACGCTCGATCAGGGCGACCCGCGCTCCCAGGCCCGCCGCCCCCGCCGCCGTCACCAATCCCGCCGTACCGCCACCGAACACCACCAGGTGATACCGATCGGCAGGCGTCGGATTGCGCCAGTCGGCCGGATGCACGGCTTCGACCAATCGCTGGTTGTGCGGATCGCGCGGCAACAGGGAGGCAAACTCAGGAGGAAGCGCGTGCGGCATCGTCATCGACTCCGGGTTCAACACTTGGCGATTCAGCAGGGTCGGTCGGACGTCTCCGCCGCGAGCGCACCGACCCGACCAACCGTTTCGCCACCAGCGGAAAGATTCCCAACAGTGCAAGCGCCACCAGCAGGCCCGGCGTCAACACGCCGCGCGGTCCGTCTTCGGCCAGTTTCGCCAGCGACGGCAACCGCGAGCCGGCGAACACGTAGACGACCGTGCCGGCCAACATCCCCAACTGGCTGACCCACCAGAACGTGACAATGCGGATGTTTGTCAGCCCCATCACGACGTTGACCACAAAAAACGGAAACACAGGGATCAGCCGCAGGGCAAACAAGTAGAACGCCCCTTCACGGTCGACCGCCGCCGCGGCACGGTCAAGCTGTCGCGAAAAACGACGTCGACAGGCGTCACGCAGCAGGTAGCGACTGGTCACCATCGACAGTGTCGCCGCCGCCGTCGAAGCGAAGCTCACTAGCAGGACTCCGCCCGCCAAACCGAAGAACCAGCCGTACGCCAACGTCAGGCCCATCGCCACGGGCAACAGCGCGGCCAACACCGTGTATGCCACGAATGCCCCCGCGTAAACAAGCAGCGGCTGCCGATCTCGCAGGGCCGTCAGTTCCGCTTCGTGGCCGGCGAGGCGCTCAACCAACTGCTGCCCGCCGAAACTCGCATACGCCACGACTGCGATGACAAACACCAGCGCTAGCACCAACAGGCGCGCGGCCGCAGCAGATGTTCCACGCGAACTGGGCGATTGCTGCATCAGGGCGGTTTCCGACGGACCTCGTTCGATCGTTGCGCGTTGTCATCGCCCCCCGAAACCTAAGTCTCTCCGCCGCAGACGGGGCCAGGAATTTTCGATGGCCTGTCGGCTCAGCGCGAGGCCGTCTTGTCGACAGTCTCGGCCTCGACGCGCTCAGCCTCGACACCCTTACCCTCGACAACGTGCCCAGTGGCGGGGTCGATTTCCAGCCCCAACTCTTCGTCGTCGTCCGTGTAAAACACGAAACCGTACATCATCTCGTGGTAGGTCTGCGGGCCGTAGCGAACCGCGACGCTCGGATCAGGATTGTAGGGGTTAAAACGCGAGTTGTCGAAGTGCGCAATGCACTCGATCGCCGTACCACGGGGAAACCGCACGGCGCCTCTCTCCCAGACGTAGCCGACCTGCCAGTCGAAGTTATAGTTCGGCACGGTCAACAGCGTCTCTTCGCCGCCGTCGGGATACTTGGCGTCGAACGTCATGTCCTTACCGCGCAGGTGCATGTGCACGAACAACCCCACGCCCGTCGCATTGCAATCGAACGTGTGACTTGCGGCAACGGGATAATGCGGATGCTCGGGTTCGATCTCAAATTCCAGGTCGCTGACGCGGAAGTGCTGCAGCCGCTTGTCGATCCGCCCCTTGGCAAAGACAAAGCCGACACTGGTTTGGTCGGTCGTGGCGGACCCGTTGGTGACGTAATGCAGTTGCAGCCCGAGCATCGCCCCCTTGGGGATGCAAAAGCCGACGCCATCTTCGAGCACCATCGGCAGCCCGCCCGGCACGTGCCCCGTAATAAACTGCGCGTCGCTATAGTCGCCGCCAAACTCGACGTACGCCATGTTGCAGTGATGCACCGCCGACTGGTTGCCGGGCAGGATCTCCACCTGGCTGATCCAGGTGTCCTCGGTGAACACGTGCGGCAAAACCACGTACTTGTACGGAACGTAACCATCGGCCGGTATCTCGATCGGCTTGCCCATCGTGATCACTAGGTCGGGCTCGCTGATCCGCCACTTGGACTGCTGCGGTTCGAGCGGCTCGGGCAACAGCGACACGTCGCCTAGCGCCTGATCGCCGGCGACCCACTGTCGCACCAGGCGGATCTCGGCCGGCGTCATCTCGCGCCGGTTGATGAACGTGCCGTGGGCTTCGCTGGCAAACAGCGGCGGCATGCGTTGCTCGCGCACCACCTCGGCGATCATCTCCGCGTGGTCGACCGCCTCGTCGTACGTCCGCAGGCTGAACGGTGCGGTTGTGCCGGGTCGATGGCACCCCTGGCAATGCGTCTTCAGCAGCGGCGCGATGTGCTCGGCAAACGTGACCGGTTCGTCCGGCGCCCGCAGCACGTCTGGCGTGATCAAACAGCCGTCGACCGACGTCTCCGGCACGCGCACCTCGCGCCCGGCCAACACGTCGTCGATCGCCTCCTTGAGATCTTCGCGACCGCGGTTGGGCCGCACACCGCCATAGCGATACTGACTGTCAATGCGTCCGCGATATACCAACCGACGTTCGCCGTCGAGCACGACCGCCTCGGGGGTTCGTGCCACACCGAGCGCGGCGACCACTTCCCCGTCGAAGTCCTTGGCGAAGGGGAACTCGGCACCGGCTTCGAGCGCCTGCCGGGCGACCTCGACGATCGCATCGCCGGGCCCCACGTTCATCGCCACGAAACGCACGCCGCGCGAGCGATACTCCTCGTCCAACTCGACAAGCCGCGGTAAATAACGCTGTACGATCGGGCAGTCGAGCGTCGTGAACACCACGACGTACGCCGACGCCTTACCGAGTTC
>JAGQPT010000512.1 GCA_020426575.1 Planctomycetales bacterium | reverse complement strand
GTCCGTCGCCGCGTTCCCGTTGCGCCATGCCACGTTTCCGGCGTGACATGGTGGTCAGGCTGTCTGGTGATGCTGACGGTCGTTTTTGCCGGTAGGTTCGCGGAGGCCGCCGATGCGCCGACGGGCTATGCGCAGAGCGAACTTCGTCGGCGCAGCGAAGATACTCCCGTCGAGCTGCGCAACCGTCGTTACACGCCCGACGACTATCGGCCCTATGCGACTGACGAGTTTGGCCGGGCCATCGTCGCGCCGGCCCGACCGCTTACGACGCTCCATGGACCGAACGGTGCTCCGCTGCCGGCCGTGCCGACGGCCGACGGTTCCTACTATTTCGGCTTCGACGGTCAACCGATCGACGACCCGTTTCGGCTCGGTGAAGACGAGGGTTTGCTCTCCGAGTCGGGGTACTATGGTCCAAACGGTCAGCCGCTTGAGTACGACGCCGTGGGTGCCGAGGGCCTGACGGTTTACGGCAGTAACGGTCAGCCGTTGGACCCGAACGTGCTGGACGGCGTTTCACATGGCGATGCCTTGGGCGTGGCGGCAGGGAAGTATTCGGCCGGAAATGTCAACGGTGGGGCGAAGTCGCTAGGGGGGGGCGGAGTGTTCCGCCGCGACAGACGCGTGCCATCGGGCAACGTGGCGACGAGCGGGACGCCGGTTGTGCAAATGCCGGCGATCGAAACGCCCGACCCCATCGAAGAGGCTGGCACGACCGAATCGACAGACGCGGCGGAGACGCCACTGCGGCGTTCTTATCGCGCGTTACTGGCCAAGTATGAGTCGAACGAGGACGACACGAGTCTCTCGCCGCTGTTGCCGCTCATCAATTACGACGACGATGAACTCTGGATCGACTCGAACGACGACGACACGCTCCGAACGAAACATGCCGGGTCAGACGGCAAGGGGGCGACGCAAGCAACCTCGGGGCGACGGGCCCCGTTGGCGATGCCCCACCTCGAGTCGGTCCCACCGCGGCAACTGCACGGCGTGACGAATCCGTTTGCCACCGGTGCGGCCGGGCCGAAGCCGTTGCAGCAAGGAGCAGGCCGCGCGAAGTCGCCGGGATTGTGGCCATCTCCGGCGGCGGTTGGTGCGACGCGGCCGTCGCCATTTCATTCGTCCTTGCCCTCCCACGCGCCGTTCTCGTCGCGTTGAAGCGCGCGACATTGCGCGGTCTGGAGAGAATATCTGATGTTGGCGGTCTGCGCTCACGCGCGTTATAAGACCGCCCTCCGCACGTGCTGCCGGCACGCGGTCTGCCCCGACGCAACATGACCTGTCGAGCCACGGCACGACGAGGCGCTGCCCGGCAGAAGGGCGCACAGAATGCGGACGGGAACGCCTCACTCCACGCACTTGGGACGGTCGAGCCATGGACGGCTGGGAATCTGAGCTGGACGCCGACGCGGTCGGCACGGTCGACGCACAGACCGGGTGGCAAACGCAGGTGCTGGCCGCCGCCAGTGAATCGGTCGACGTGCGCTGCGACGTGTCGATTGTGCTGCCCGCCTATAACGAACGACTCGCCATCGAACGTGTGCTCGCCGAGGTGGTCGACGCGATCGACCGTGACCGCTGGACATATGAAATCGTCGTCGTCGACGACGCCAGCGATGACGGTACGGCGGAGTTGGCCGAGCGGTTTGCCGCCGATTGCTGGCAGTGCCGGATTCGGGTGATCCGGCGTCCGCGTCGCGCCGGTGCAGGGGCGGCACGCAAGACGGGTATCCGCGAGTGCCGCGGCGACGTGGTCGTGATGATCGACGCCGACGGTACTTACCCGGCCGACGCGATTCCACGCCTGCTCGCGCACTTTCCCGCATACGACCAGGTCAACGGCGCGCGAACGAGCGAGCAAGGCACGTTGCCGTTGCTGCGACGGCCGGCAAAATGGCTGATTCGCATGTTGGCGTGTTACTTGACCGGCGTGCGGATACCGGACCTCAACACGGGCATGAAGGCGTTCAAACGTGATGCGATGCGGCGCTGGTTGTGGGTCGTGCCGGACGGCTTCAGTTGTGTGACGACGATGACGCTGGCGTTTTTGACGAACGGTTATGCGGTCAAGTACGTGCCGATCGAGTATCGGCCGCGCATCGGCACGAGCAAGTTTCATCCAATCAAAGACACGGCGGCGTACCTGGCCACGGTGTTGCGGATCGTGCTCTATTTCCGCCCGTTGAAGATCTTCCTGCCTCTGGCCGGTTTCCTGATTGCGGCCGGTGTGCTCAAGAGCTGGCTGAGCTTTCGCTTCACGGGCAGCATGCAAGAGTCGGACGTGATCGTGCTCGTGGCCGGCTTCATGACTTCGATGCTGGGCCTACTGGCCGAAGTGATCGTGGCGCACCACCGGCGGTAGGGGGGGAGGCTTTAGGTGTTTAGGGCTCGTGCGACTTAGCGTTTTCGTATGACACAGCACACCGGCCGAAACCACGGTTTCCTAAACTTCTACAGCCTAAACACCTAATAGCCTACCCACAGTGATTCGAACCAACGAAATCGCGACCGTCGAAAGTGTGGCAAGCGCCGTGTGGCCGAGTGGGCTACGACCGCGGGTGGTGGATCGGGACACGACGCTGCGTCGGAGGTATCTCGACGTGGTCCTGGCAACGGTGCCGCGGCTGTTGGGAGCCGTTGACCGCAACCCGTATCGAGCGACCTACGGTTGTTTCGATCGTGAGTTCTGGCACTACCGCACGAGCGCGTTCGCGTCGGAGATGTATCAAGAGGCGGTCTACCCGCTGGCGCTTGTGTACAACCGGCAGTTGCCGGGGAACCGTTGGTACGGAGAGCCGCGGCTGCGGGAACTGGCGATCGCCGGGATGCGGTTCGCGGCGCGCAACAGCCACTCCGACGCGTCGTGCGACGACTACTATCCATATGAGCGGGCGCTGGGGGCGGCCGTCTTTTCGCTGGTCGCCGCAGCGAGTGCGTACTGTGAGCTGCAACTCGACGACGACGAGTTACGGGCGTGGCTCACACGGCGAGCACACTGGGTCGCGGAACACGGCGAAAGTGGCCGACTGGCGAACCATCACGCGTTGGCGGCTTGGGGAATTGCCCAAACGGCCGCGATCACCGGATCGCTCGAATTGGCCGACGCGGCCGAAGCCAGGGTTCGGCAGGTGTTGTACTGGCAGTCGGCAGAAGGGTGGTTCGAGGAATACGGCGGGGCGGACCCGGGGTATCAAACCGTGACGATCGACGCCTTGGCAAAATACCGCCGACACAGCGGCGCCAGGTGGCTCGACGAACCGTTGCGACGAGCCGTGGCGTTTGCGCGACACTTCGCCCACCCCGATGGCAGCTACGGCGGCGAGTATGGCAGCCGCGGCACATACCATTATTATCCGCACGGTTTCGAACTGTTGGCGCATGACGATGCAGCGGCGGCCGCACTGGCCGACGGCTGGCTAGGTGCTATCGAGCGCGGGCATGCGGCGGTGCCAGGCGATGATCGGCTGTACGCGCATCCGCTGGCGAGCTTCATCGAGGCTTATTGCGATTGGGCGCCGCGGCGCATTGTTGAGGGCGAGCCGCCCGCATGTGCGCAGGTTTCAGTGCTGAGCGACGCCGGGTTTGTCGTGGTGCGCGCCGCCGACGAACACACGGTCGTGTCCGCCGCGCGGGGGGGCGTCGTCAAGCACTTTGCGTCCGATGGAGCGCCACGATCCGATGCGGGTTTGATCGTCGAGTTGACCGACGGTCGCGTCTGCGTCTCACAGCAACACGACCGCAGCCGGCATTGGAACTGGCGCCCGACGGCGGACGGTGGCGGCGAACTGACCGTGAGTGGAATGCTCGAGCCGGCGCGCTTCGAGACCGCCACGCCACTAAAGCAGGCCGTGCTGCACCTGGGGATGGTCAGCGTGGGCCGGTGGTGTCGCACACTTGTGCGGCGGTTGTTGCAGCAGCGGTTGATCACGGGCCGCAAGGCGGTGCCGATCGAGTTCAGCCGGCGGATGCGGTTTCTGCCGCAAGGTGACAAGGCGTATCGCGTCGCGATCGTTGACCAGATTCGGCTCACGCAGGCCGGCGTCCAGGTGCGGCGGATGAGCTACGGCACGGACCATCAATCGGTCTACACGGCGGCGACCGGCGTGTATCAATCCGCCGTTCTGGAGCCGTGGACGGACCTCGGTGAGCACGTTGACGCGTTGAACGCCGAACGCCAGGTGACGATCGAGCGGGAGTGGCCGGCGTGAGCAAGTGGTCGCGGCGACAACGCTGGGCTATGAAAGTGGCGGCGACGGTCGCCCTGTTGGCGACGGTTGCCCTGTGGGCCGACGTTTCCTCGGTGCTCGGAGTCCTGAAGCATCTTGACATCGGTTGGCTGGCGCTGGCCGCGGCGTTGTTTGTTCCGCAAACGTTGGTCTCGGCGCTGCGCTGGCGCTATCTGTGCTCCGAGCAAGTGAAGTTGACGGCGCGGGAAGCGCTGCGGCAAACGTTGGCCGTCAGTGCCTCGAACCTGGTGGTACCCGGCAAGCTCGGCGATGTCGCCAAGGCGGGGATGTTGGGGCGGCTTGCGGACCGGCCGTTGACGAACCGAGTGGCACTGGTCGTCATCGAACGTGGCAACGACGTGGCGGCACTGGCCGCCTTGTGGTTGTCGGGCGCGGTGGCGTTACGATCGGGAGTGACCGGCGTGCTGGCCGCAGCATTCGTGGCGGCGATTATGGCCGGTGCCGTGATCGCCATCTGGAGGCGTACACCGCTTGCTGTCATCGCCTCGGCTGGCCGCATGGCGGGCACGGGAGTTGTTTCGCTGCTGTTGTGGGGACTGCACCTGGCGCAGATTCAAACGATGATCCTGGCGGCCGGCGTCGATGCGTCGTGGCTCGTGGCCATGGCGCGGGTACCGGCGGCAATCTTCGCAGGGCTGCTGCCGATTTCGCTCTGGGGCGTGGGTACACGCGATGCCACGCTGATTGCCCTGTATGCCGACACGGCAGCGGCGAGCACGATGGCGGCCGTAGGCTTGTTGACCGCTTCACGCTACCTGGTGCCAGGGCTCGTGGGCGTGCCGTTTCTCGTCGGCTACCTCTCTGGCGATAAGAGCCCAGACGACAAATGCGCCACGGCCGATGCCTTGGTGGCGTCGTCGGTTGATCTGCGGCGGGCGGCGTCGCTCGTGAGCACGTCGACCTCGGGGAGTCGGTAGACTGCGTAATCATCGCCGGTGGCGACGGGCTCAAGCGTGTCGAGCAGACGGCGGCACGGTGCGTGTCGTTGTTGCCACGACAACCCTGCCACGACGAGCAATCGTGCGCCTTGTCTCCGGCATTCGCCCAGCCGGACGGTCAGGTCGTCGCGGTCCGGTGCGACGGCCCAGCCAGGGTGACCGCAGTAATAAAGCAGGTCGATCGTCGTGCCGTGCATCGTGGCCACCGGTTCGTCCGGGGTGAGTAGCGGACGGACGGCGGCGGCGGCCGTGGTGACGGTGCGGTCTTCCTCGGGCACGAGGTACGACGGTGACGCGCTGTAACGCAGCGCCGGCAACATCAAGGCCGTGGCAACCCCGATAACGGCGAGCCGCGATGGCCGCCAGCGCTCGCTCAGCCGTTGCCAACCAAGCGCGGCCACGGCGCACAGTGGCGGCAGAATCACTAGGAAGTAGTAGTTCATCTCGTGAAACTTGCGGGGCAGCAGCACAACGAGTAACAGCGAGGCGGCAAGCCAGGGCAGGTGTTGCCGAGCTTCGCGTTGCACCAGACCGACGGCGAACAACACGAAGCCGACCGGCGTGAGACCAATGGTCGCCACGTCGCGCAACCAGCGGGCATAGAAGGCTGGGTCCCACAGCAGCGGCGAGGGCAGGGGATGCGTCGCCGCACTGTCGCGCACGGAAAAGAAAAGCGGTGGGCTGAGCGTTTCGCCCGGCGCCGCGGCGGTGTAGGCCCAGGTGTACCACAGAGCGGCGGGGAACGCCGCCAATGCAACGGCGGCCGAAGTCGCAGCAAACAGCCGCCAGTCGTTCGTGGGAGTCGCCGCGCAACGATCGCGTCGCAGCGTTTGCAGTAGTCGCGCACCCAGGGGCAACACGATGACGGCCATGTAGCACTTGGTCAGCAGCAACAGGGCGAGGCTGACGAGTAACGCGGCGAGCCAGCCGAGCCGACGCGAGTCGAACCAGCGCTCGGCGGTGTAGAGCGCGAGGATCGACAGCGCGGCGACGGACGGTTCGAGCATGAACTTCTGGCCGTAGACGACGCTCACCGGCGCGATGCCCAGCAGGGCGGCGCCAACGGTGGCAACGGTGCGGCCGTGCCACCTGAGCAGCAGGGCGTAGAGTGCGGCGACGCCGACGAGCGAAAAGGCGATCGAGACGAGTCGCCCCCAGACGTCGAGCGAGCCACCGAGCAGGGCCCAGAGACCGCCGGCGAGGTAAGCGGATACTGGCAATTCGACCAAGTGCCAACTGCGCTGGCCGTCGACGAGGACATCGAGCGTGGGACACCAGCATGGGGCGTGACCGGCGATCCAGTTTCGCGCGATCATCGCGTAGACGACGTTCTTAGTGGCAAACACGCCGACGAGTGGCTGGCCGATCGAGGGGATCCGCAACAGCAATGCCAGCAGCAGTAGCAGCGCCGGCGTGAGGAAACGGCGAGCTGAGGCAAGCTGGGTTGTTGTGTGTCCTGCCATCTGCGCACGTCGAATGAGAGAAACACGTTCGTTGGGCGAATAGTGTGTGGTCGCGCACGGGAGGGCGCCGAATATACCGCTACG
>JAGQPT010000511.1 GCA_020426575.1 Planctomycetales bacterium | reverse complement strand
GTTCGACCGGCACGCTGACCGGCTACCTCAACGGCGTCAAGTTCAGTACGACCGGCGGCGTGGGACGAACCTACGGCCACAATCCGGTGGAACTGGGCAATATTTCGGGCGAGCGGCTGCACGACAATTCGACCTCCAACAACAACATGCCGTTCTACGGCGTCATTGACGACGTGAAGGTGTGGGACGGCGTGCTGCTGGCCGGCACCATCGCCGCCGCCTATCGCGACGGGTGGGGCCTGATCGGCCGCTGGAAATTGGACGAAGCCGGCGGGACGACTGCCGTCGACTCCAGCGGCATCGGCAACGACGGCGCCTATTGGAACGGCGCGGCGCCGGCGGCGGGCGGGCCGTACTCCGGCGCGGGCGCGAGGGCCGCAGCCTTCAACGGATCGTCGCAGCAGATCGGCGTCACGTCGGTCGCATCCTACGACACGACCGACGAGGCGATCAGCGTCGCCGCCTGGGTGCGATTCAACACGGCCACGGCCGACCAGACGCAACAGCAATACATCATCCAGCGCGACAACTGGGGGGCGAAGAAGGGCTTCGTCCTCATGGTCGACCAGCCCTACAGCGACAGCGTCCTGTTTCGCGTCTACAACGGCACGACGTACGCCGACGCCGCGTGGACCGACTCGGGCATACTCGCCGACGAATGGCATCACCTGGTCGGCACATTCAACGGGACGACGGTCAACCTGTATGTCGATGGAGAACTGAAAGCGTCGACTCCCTTTGTGGCCACGCTTGCGCCGTATGCAACGGGCAATGTGACGATCGGCAATCAACTGGCCGGCCGCATCTTTGACGCACGGCTTTACAACCGCGCGCTGTTGAACTCCGAAATCGCCCGCATCTATGGACTGGTCGGGTGGTGGAAACTTGACGACGCAAGCGGCTCGACGGCCGTCGACTCCTCGCTGGCGGGGAAAAACGGCACGTACACAGGCGGCGTCACGCTCAACCAAACCGGGCCGAAAAGCGGTCTTTCCGCCGCCGAGTTCGACGGCAGCGACGGGCACGTCGCGTTGCCGACTTATTACGAAGGTTTCGGCGAAGGGTTTTCGATGTCGGTCTGGGCGAACCCTACCGCCGCGAATTCTTGGGCCCGATTCCTGGAACTCTCTCGCGGAACCGACAACAACAACCTGCTGTTGGCGCGCGACGGGACAACCGCCGATCTGGCGGGCGTGGTGCGCGACGGTTCGTTAGGGGGATGGAGATCGGTCAACGCGTCGAACGCGATCACCAACGACGCCTGGCATCACTATGCCGTGACCGTCGACTCGACCGGGGCGGCCATCCTGTATGTCGACGGAACTTCCGTCGGCAGCGCGACCATCGGCACGCCCAGCGATGTGGCGCGCACGCTGAACTACATCGGCCGCAGCGTCTATTCAGCCGACGCGTACTATGAAGGCAAAATGTACGACGTGCGGCTGTTCAATCGCCCGATGACCGTTGACGAAGTCGCCACGGCGTACAGCGCCGGCCGCTCGCTGGGCGTGCGGATCGTGAAGTGGATTGAGATTCAGTAACAGCAAAGCTGCACGGCGCTAAGCCTGCCACTTGCGCTCTGGGCGAGCCCGCAAGCTGTTCGCTTCGTCGTCGTTG
>JAGQPT010000510.1 GCA_020426575.1 Planctomycetales bacterium | reverse complement strand
CTTGCGACGCCGCTTTCGTCCCGCCTATTGGCTCGCCGGTTGTATGATCGCGCAGTTGGCGCTCGGCGCCGGTACCTGGGTCGTCAAATACGGCTGGCCGTTGGTTGGCACGACGTTGAGTTGGGCCGCTGGCTACACGGTCGTCGCCGAGAGCACCGGCCAGGTCCTCGTCACCACAGCCCACGTCGCTAACGGTTCGTTGATCCTCGCCCTGGGGGTGACGTTGGCGCTGCGAGCGGCCACGGAACTGCCCGACGGCATCGTTGCGCACACGCAATCCACGCGCAGCGCCGCGGCACAGAAGGCGGCGACCTCCCCACAAAATCACGCAACAACGCCGGTTCGCCTGGAGGTGGCCCTGTGAGCACATCGGTTGCTGCCGTCGAAACCTCCCGTTCGTTGAGCACCTGGCGCGTCGCCGATTTCATCGCCCTGTCGCGGCCACGGATCGCCGTGCTGGTGTTGGCCGCCGTCGCCGTCGGTGCCTGGGCATCAGGTCCCGAACACGTCTCGGCCCTGGTGCTCACGCACACGCTCATCGGCACGGCGCTCGTCGCCGCAAGTGCCAGCGCCCTCAACCAGTGGATCGAGCGCGAGCTCGATTGCCACATGCGTCGCACCGCCGCCAGGCCGTTGCCGTCTGGCCGATTGACGAGCCGCCAGGCTCTGACGTTCGGCATCGCGACGGTCGTCGGCGGAGTAACGTACCTCATCCTGGCGGTGAACGTCGCGACGGCCGGCTTTGCACTCGCGACCTGGCTGCTCTACGTGACGGTCTACACGCCGATGAAGACCCGTAGTGCCCAGAATACCGCGGTTGGGGCAATCGCCGGGGCGTTGCCGGTGCTGATCGGTTGGGCGTCGAGCGGCGCTGCAATGAACCTGACGACCGCGGCACTGGCGGCGATCGTCTACCTGTGGCAGTTTCCCCACTTTGGGGCCATTGCCTGGATCTATCGCGATCAATACGAGCGGGCTGGCATGAAGATGCTCAGCGTTGTCGACCCCAGCGGGCGTCGCCTCGCTCGTCAGGCCGTCGTCACCGCGCTGTGCCTGATCCCGGTGTCGCTGTTGCCCGCCTGGGAGTGTGCCGAGGTACGGCTGTACGTCGTTTGGGCCCTCGCGCTGGGGCTGGCGTACCTGGCCTCGTCGCTCTTGTTTGCCCAGCGCCGCGACGACGCATCCGCCTCGCAACTGTTGAAGATATCCTTGATTTACCTGCCGGCTCAGTTGGTGTTGTTGATTTTCGTGCCTTTGACGTAGCGGGGACGATGCTGCGAACGCGGCCCCGGCAACTGCCCCTCCTGTTTCACGCACTGTAACTGTTCATCGCTATCGACGCCGGCAACGATTTCGCCGGAACATAACCTCGGATCGAATCCATGACGACTGAATCGACCGCAACGGCCACCGCCCACGGACACGACGCCGATCACGGTGACGGCCACCACGGCCACATCCACCTGCAGTATCAGCCGGGTCTGCCGCTGACCAACGGCAAGTTGATCCTCTGGTTGTTTCTCTCGACCGAGATCATGTTTTTTGCCGGATTGATCGGCACGTACATCGTGTTGAGGTTCGGTGCACCGGTTTGGCCGACGACCCACGAGGTGCACCTCGTCGAACCGATTGGTGCCTTCAACACCTTTGTGCTGATCTGCTCCAGCGTGACGGTCGTGTTGGCGCTCGAAGCCTCGCACCGCAACAACTCGAGCAGTGCCAAAGGCTGGATCGCCGCGACCCTGGTGTTGGGCACCGTGTTCCTCGGCGTGAAGATGTACGAGTACAACTCGAAGTTTTCTCACGGCATCTACCCACAGTGGCCCCGGAGCCGCATCTACGAGCGCGCTGACATCTATTACGCGTCGGCGGTGCGTGAACGACTGCGTGACATCCGTTCGGAACTCGACGCCCAGCGCGAAGGGGGGCTCAGCGAAGAACAAGAAAACCGTTACCAGTTCGTTTCGGAACTTTACGATGAGGCCGACAGCCAAGGGTTTGACGCGGCCGCCTTTGCCCATCGCGTGATGCCGGCCCACCGCACTCACAGCCACGAAGAACCGGTCGAGGGGACGTCGGACGGCCTGAACGAAGAGTATCCCTGGTTGAAACTCCCGATCGTGATTCCCGGCGGGAACCTTTGGGCGAGCACCTATTTCCTGCTCACCGGGTTTCACGCCCTCCACGTCGTGGTCGGCCTGATCGTGTTCGGTTTCATGCTCACGATGAGTCTCGGCGCCGCCAGCGCCGGCACCATCGAATGTGCCGGCCTGTATTGGCACTTCGTCGACCTGGTGTGGATCTTCCTCTTCCCTCTGTTGTACTTGTTCTGAACACAACTCGTCACGACTCCGTTCCCACGGACGTGCCACGCAACATATTGGAGCCGAATCGATGACGGACGACAGCCATCCTGGACCCGAACCTCCGCCGGGCAACGCCAAGTACATCATGGTGTTTGTCGCGCTGTGCGTGCTGACGGCGGCGTCGTTCTTCACCTACAGCGAGGGCTGGCCCTGGAAAGAACATCCCGAGGTTGGCCGTACGTTCATGATGGCGGTCTCCTGCACGAAGGCCGCGTTAGTGATCTTGTTCTTCATGCACCTGAAATACGAAACCGGTGCCTGGAAATACGTGCTCACGATTCCGGCCGCCATGATGTCGGTGTTTCTCGTGATGGCGCTCGTGCCCGACGTGATGTTGCGTGGCCGCAGGGCTGCACCGGAGCAATTCCCCAACATCCCCAACCCGGCGCTGGCACAACCGGTCGACGCCGCGGCTGAACATCCGCCCGCCGCCGCTGCCGACCACGGTGAGGCGAGTCATTGACTCCGGCGTTCGGCGCGCAGAAGACCCCACCTCACGCGTAGAGCAGCCCTGCCATGAACGCGCCCGCTGCGATCGACGTCGCTCACGTCGGACACCGCTATGGTGAACGGCAGGCGCTCGACGACGTGTCTTTCACCGTTTCGACCGGTGAAATCTTCGCCCTGCTCGGACCGAACGGCGGCGGTAAGACGACGTTGTTTCGTCTGATTTCGACCCTCCTGCCACTCGAAAGCGGCACAATCATGGTGATGGGGCGGTCGGTCGCCGCAGAGCCGCACGCCGTGCGGCAGCAATTGGGCGTTGTCTTTCAATCGCCCAGCCTCGACGGCAAGCTTTCGGTCGACGAGAACATCCGCTGCCAGGGGCATCTTTACGGCATGTGCGGCGCGGGCCTGGAAGCGCGTCGCCGTGTAATGCTCGAACGGCTCAGCCTCAGCGACCGCGGCGGCGACCGCACCGAGACTCTCTCCGGCGGCTTGCAGCGGCGTGTCGAACTGGCCAAGGGAATGATTCACTCGCCTCGCGTGTTGCTGATGGACGAACCGACGACGGGCCTCGACCCCGGCGCGCGCAGCGAACTCTGGCGGCTGCTCCGCACGCTCCGCGACGAAGAGCACGTGACGATCGTGCTCACGACCCACTTGCTCGAAGAAGCGGATCGTGTCGATCGGCTGGCGATCATCGACGAAGGCCGCCTCGTGGCACTCGACACCCCGGATGCCCTCCGCGCCCAGGTCGGTGGCCAGACCATCGCGATCGAAACTGATTCGCCTCAGCGGCTCGCCGAACAGATCGGCGGCGAGTTCGCCGTCGAGGCCATCGTCG
>JAGQPT010000046.1 GCA_020426575.1 Planctomycetales bacterium | reverse complement strand
GACGTCCTCCCATCGCAGGCTGAGCGCTTCACTGGGGATACGCAGGGCGGCGAGGCGGCCCAGTGCGATCACCACACGCAGGTCAGGGTCGGCCGCGTCGAGCAGCCGTTGGGTATCGGCGAGCGATATGTGACGTTTCTCGCGCCGTGTGGCCCCAGATTCCCTCACGCCGGCGAACGGGTTTGCTGCGACCAGGCCGTGGCGTTCGGCTGCCCGAAAAAACATCCTGGCAAACTGAAGCCGCTTGCCGATAGTGGCGCGGGTCAGCCCCTCGGCGTACAGGAACTGCTTGAAGCCGTCAGCGTCACCGGGGGTGATGCTTGCCATCGTACGTTTGTGGCCGAAGTGCTTGAGCAGATTCCGCACGACGTGGCCCCAGACGATCCGTGTGGCCGGTTTGATGTCACGGCGGCTCTTAACGTAGGCCGGCAGAAACTCGGCCAGCGTGGCCGTCTGGGCCGTCTCTCGGGGTTGCACCAGCCCATGCTTTGCCAGGTCGCCGGCGAATTTGTCGGAGATTGACGCCGCCCACTCGACCAAGTCGCGTTCAGGCGCCGTCTGGGCTTGGTTGTGAGCAACGAGTCGCTCGATCTTGTTCCGGATTTCGTCGGCCGACTTCCAGCCCATCGTGCCGATGCGGATCACGTGCCGCTTGCCGGCGTGTGCCGGGCACTGAAACTCGATCCGCCGGGGGTGGGTGCCTTTTTTGTTCGGGATCAATGATGCCATCGCTCAGGTCTCCCTTCGTCGCGTGCGCTTCTTGGTCGGCTTCAGTTCCAGGCCGAGGTACTCGGTGAGTGTGTCGACCGTCTCCAGGCTCAGGCCGCAGTCACCGCTCAGGAACTTGCTCAGCAGGGGCTGCCCGATGCCGGTGTCCTGCCAGATTTGGTAGCGGGTGACGGGCGCTTCACGAATCGCCTGCCGCAGTTGCTCAGTGAACGTCGGTTTCTTGCTCATGGTGTCATCATATCTGATAGTTTCCTATTGTGCAAGTAATGATTCTGGGGTTTTTCTTCGGCTGCTGCTGCCGTCGGTTGCCCTCGGTGCCGTTCGTCTGGCCTTCCCGGGCTCCCGCGACGCCTGGTCGCCGACTGACGCCCGAACGGCTCTTGAGTGCCGGCAACGTCGGTTCGCTGCCATCGCCGGCCGTGGTGCTCGCCCTCCCTGGGCCGTTCGCCGTTGCGCCGGGGTTCGCTCTGTGGCGCCAGCCGGGCGGGTGCTGCGACACGGGGGGTAACGATCACAACGCTCACAACGCTTAATTTCCATTGTGGTCTCACGTGCGTGCGCGTGTGCGCGTGCGCGTAGTTCATACCAATGTCATAGTTGTGAGCGTTAAGTTGCGCTTTCACTGTGACTTAAGAGCGTTAGGTGATAGTTGTGCTGATAGTTGTGATCGTTGTGCTCACCCGAAAAACTCCCCCTCGTGGGGTAGTTTCGGCGCGATTCCGACGTATGCGCGCTCACCGTTGTTGCGCTGCTTGGTGCGGATCGACGCTAATGCGGACTTCACATTCTTGCCGAATTGCCGCTTGTCGCCGGCGTGTGCGCCGCTGCGGGCACACCAGCGTCCCCAGGTCTCGAACAGGTCCCTTGTGCCGGATTCGTACTCAGGGCCGACGTTGCAGCAGTCGCGCACGAACGCCGCGACCGGGCTTGCCAGGTCTTCAAGCTGGCGCACGTCGTCGGCCGACGATGCCGGCATCACGAACCGGCGGCGAGATCGCAGGCGTGCCAGCCCAAACAGTGCCCAGTTGAGAATTCCGGGCAACTCGGCCAGCAGCTTCCCCTCCAGGTCTGTGTCTTCATGCCCGATGAACGACTTGGTGAACCGCAAGATCAGGAATCGGCTTGCCAGCGCGCCGCTCGCGTCGTCTAGCTGGGGCAGGTTGTTGGTCGTGACGACGAACCGCGCGCGCAGCCGGACCTTGACCGGGTCACGGTACTTGCGGTCGAACGTCACCGAATCTTCGCCCGTGATGCTCTTGAGCCACTCGGAGAATGACGCCACGCCGGCACCACTGAAATCGGCATCAGGAATGAACGCCACGGTCTTGCCGATCAGTGATTGCAGCCCGAAGTTGCCCGCGAAGCCCTTGATCGTTGGGCTGTCGCAGTTGTCGCTCCCGGCCAGCGCTTCCCACACGCGCAGGATCGTCCCCTTGCCGGCGCGCTTCGGCCCAACCATGAGGAGCGCCTTTTGCTGCGACGTGTCGCTGGTCAGCGTGTAGCCCATGAACTCTTGGAGCAATTCCATTTGCTCGTGATCGTCGCCGAACAGGTCCTTCAGGAAAGCCATCCAGCGCAGCGGTGGTGGCGACTGCGGGTCCGGATCGAACGTCAGGGCATTCAGGGAGAACAGCGCCGGCGTTGGCCTTAGGGGCTCCAGGGAGCCATCCGGCTGGACGTGCCACAACGTGGACTCGCCGACGATCAACTCACTGACTCGCGGCCCCGGACGTCCGTCGAGCCAGCACGGCGCCGCGCATGACTCCTCCAGATAAGTCTCGCGTTTGATCGCCTCACGGGCTTCGCTCACCGTGCGATTGTTGACGGGGTAGATGTTTCCCCGCCGGCTTTCGTTGCCGTCCGGAAGCTGTGCGCCATCCAGGAACGGCACCAGTCGCGACTCCAGCCCGCGATCTGTCAACTCGCGCCACCCGGCTCCGCTCCATTCGTACAGCGTGCCGTAGTGGCAGCGCAGCGTACAACCGTCTTCGTGCTGGTGGTTCTGCTCCAGGAAGGCACGCGCCGTCGGCACGTGGTGCTCGCCCGAGAGAATCAACCTGCCGGTTTCGGGATCGAACGATCCTGGTTCATAGAGGTGCTTGCCGCGCTGCGGCTTCGGTTTGCGGCGTGGTGTTGTTGTCTTGCTCATTCAGTGACTCCATTCACGATCCCCGCCGCACGGCATCATGCCGAGGCTGTGTCCAAGTCTTCCGCCGGCGCGCTGGTCTCGTCGAGCAACTCAGTTGCCCGGGTGAGTAGATGCGGCTGCCGTTCGAGTGGCAGCCAGTCGTCGGGGCGTTGTCCCGCGTAGCGGCCACACACGCTGCAGAACGACGTCAGCCAGCCAGGCCGGCCCGGTGTCGGCACGTCGATCTGGTGTTCGTGGCAAAGATGAGGGGCCATCAGTCGGTGCCCTCATCGTCGGCAGGTGCTTCGTCCAAACCTGCAACGAAGGTGTCGATGTCGGCCGTCCTGAATCGTCGTTCGCTGCCAATGAGCACGCTTGGCAGTCGTCCTTCACGACGCCACCGATCGATCATCGTTGGCGAAACTCCGATCCGCTTGGCCGCCTCGGCGCGATTGACAACCAACGGCTCCGGCCGCCGCAGAACCTCGTGAAGTTTCGCGACGGCGTATTCGATGCCGTGGAGTTTTTCGAGAACACATTTCGGCGCGAGAAGCTCGACAATCGCGTCGCGGTCGAGCGGTTGCGATGGTATCATGGCGTCTATCTCCTAGTCACTCGGCCGTCAGGCGTTCGCGCGCCGGCGGCCATTTTTTGGCTACTTCCCTCGCCTTGCGGCGATCCAATCGTTCAGGTCGTCTCGG
>JAGQPT010000509.1 GCA_020426575.1 Planctomycetales bacterium | reverse complement strand
GGCATGTTGCTCGACAGTTTTCAGATGTATTGGTAACACCGGCGCCATCGCTGCGCGCCAATCTCGAGACAACGGGTGACGTAGATGTCGATTGACCAGGCGATTGATATCGGCCGCGAGGCCGTGATGATGACGCTGCTGATCAGCGCACCGGCGCTGATCGCCGCCACGGTGATGGGGTTGGTTATCGGATTGATCCAGGCGCTCACGCAGGTGCAGGACCAGACCGTCTCGTTCGTGCCCAAACTCGCGGCCATGCTGATCGTCGTCTCGCTCACCCTGCCCTGGCTGATCACGCGGATGACCGACTATTCACAGAACCTGCTGATTAACATTCCCCAGACGCTGGTGCCCGACCTGTTCTGACCGGGGCCCGGCCTGTTCCAAACGAGGTCGATCACACCGGTCGTTTTCTGATAGAGTTTCTCTCGTGTTGCTGAAGTGCGGCCTGTCGCCCCATGATCTGGCTCGAACAGTTCGATTTTGCCCGACTGGTGATCTTCACGCTGGTGCTGTCCCGCGTGAGCGGTCTGATGTTGGTGGCACCGCTGTTCGGCTCGAGCGACATTCCGACGAACGTGCGCGCCTTCCTGGCTGCTGCGGCGGCGCTGCTCGTCATGCCCACGCAGTGGAACGTCTCGCTCGCCCAACCGCACAACCTCGTCGACCTGGGGTTACTGGTCTCGACCGAGTTGATGGTCGGCCTGTTTCTTTCCGTCGGCCTGCTCGTGCTGTTTTCCGGGGTACAACTGGGCGGCCAAATCATCGCCCAGATGAGTGGCATGACGCTCGCCACCGTCTTCAGCCCCGGATTCGCCGCCAGCGTGCCGTTGCTCTCGCAGTTCTTCTACCTCTCGACGATGTCGTTCTTTCTCATCTTCGGCGGGCATCGCGCCGTGCTCGTCGGCCTGATGGACACGTTCACGACCGTGCCGCTGGGAACGTTCACGCTCTCGCGCGACGTCGTCGACTCGCTCGTCATCCTGTTTGCCGAAAGCTTTCACCTCGGACTGCGTGTGGCGGCCCCGTCGATGGCGGCGCTGCTGCTTTCGACGCTGGTCACGGGCCTGATCAGCCGCGCCTTGCCACAGCTCAACATCCTCGCCCTGGGCTTCGGCATCAACGCGATGATGACCATGGCCATCCTGGCGGTGTCGCTGGGCAGTGTCGCCTGGGTGTTCCATAACTACACGGAGCGGGCCCTGGAACGCATGTTCGACACCCTGGCCGTGCCGCCCGACGTGTGGCTTCCCTGGGTGGGCGGCTGAACCGACGGCGAATCCGGCGCAGACATCATCGGCTTCGTCACTCCCCTGCTCTCGTCGCAACCGCGTCGACTAGTCATTGAAACCAGCGTTGTGCGAACGACCGACTCATGGACGACCAGGCCGGCGACAAGTCACAGGATCCCACACCGCATCGTCGGCAGAAGGCCCGCGAGGAAGGGCAGTTTGCCAAGAGTCAGGACCTCGCGGCGTCGGTACTGCTGCTCGGTGGGCTGGTGATGCTGCTAACGCTCGGTGGCGGTTTCGTCACGGCGTATAGCGCTTACGCTCGCCGCCAGCTCGGTGGCGACGCCTGGCTCGATGCCGACGCCCGTTTCATCACCGGCGAGTGGAATTACTTCCTCGGGCGGTTTGCCACGGTATTGGCCCCGTTCTTTCTTGCCCTGGTCGTGATCGCCGTCGTGATGCACCTGCTACAAACGGGCATCGTGTTTCTGCCCGACAAACTCGCCCCCGACCTAAAACGCGTCGATCCGCTCAAGGGGCTCGGCCGAATGTTTTCCCTGCCCAGTGTGATGCGGCTGGTGTTCGGGTTGTTCAAGATCGCGATCGTCTGCGCCGTGGCACTGGTGTCGCTCTACGCCGAGTGGCCGAAAATCCTCGCCCTCGGTGGCCAACCGGTGCCGACGATCGCAGCGTTTGTCACCGAGGTCTTGCTCTGGACGGCCATCAAGATCGCCGTGGTGCTGCTGATCCTCGCGCTGTTGGACTATGCCTTCCAGTGGTGGAAGCAAGAGCAAGACCTGAAGATGACGACGCAGGAAGTTCGCGAGGAAATGAAAAACCTGCAGGGCGATCCGCAGACGGCCGCGCGCCGCCGCAGCGTGCAGCGTCAACTGGTGCTCAACCGCCTCGCCTCGGCGGTGCCCAAGGCCGACGTCGTGGTGACCAACCCCACGGAATTGGCCATCGCCATTCAATACGACCCCGAGACGATGCAGGCACCGATCGTCGTGGCCAAAGGAGCGGGCGTGATCGCCCAACGGATACGCCGCCTGGCACTGGAAAACGGCATCCCGATCGTGGAACGCAAACCGCTCGCCCAGGCACTCTACAAACACGTCGAGATCAGCCACCCGGTCCCGCAAGACACGTACACGGCGGTCGCCGAAGTGCTGGCCTACGTCTACCAACTCAAGGGCAAAAAGGCCCCCACACCGCCCCGGGCGGCCTAGCCGTCTGCACCGTCGTCCGAGTCATCGTCCAAATCATCGTCGTAGCCGTAGCGGTCGATCACCTCGCCCCAGGCGGCGCGGACACGGCGGCGTGTGTCGGGGTCGACCTCGTGTCGATTGGTTTGATAGTCCGAGATCGTCGCACAGTAGGCTTCAAGCGGGCCGCGGGCCGTCTCGAAGTCACCCAGGTCGATCTGGTCATAGATGGAGCGGACCTGGCCGATCGGGTCGGCGACCAGGTCTTCGTACTTGATTTCGCAGAACCGCCGCTTCGGAACCAGCCGTCGGCCGGCTTCGAGCTTGCGGTACATGTGCTGAAAGGTTTCCAGTACGTGTTCTTCCAGTCCCGCGCCACGGAAAGTTTGGTAGCCGTGGGCCCGGTACAACGACGGCCAGAGTTTCATCGTCGAGGCATATACGACGTACGGATCGCGGACAATGTGCACGAAACGCGCGTCGGGGAACATTTCCAGCAACGTCGCGATGCGGCAGGTGTGCGTCGGCGATTTGAGCACCAGCCGTTTCTCCGGCGCGCGCAGGGCGACACTCTTGAGAAACCGCAGCAGCGTCTGCTTCCAGCGTTCACGATCAGCCGCCGGCAAAGATTCCAGATCGAGATACTCCTGGTCGACGTACCCCCGATTGGGAAACGCGATGGTTAAATAGGGTGAATGTTCGCCGAGGTTGCAGAGGGCGAACTCGTCCTCCTGGGGTCGCGACCAGCCGGTGGCCATGTTGTCCATTGGCCGCCGCGAAGGGACGAGAAACTGCAGCCAGCGATGGGCCAGCCACTCGGTCGAAAGGTGCTGGCCCGGAGCGAAGCACTGGTAGGTGTTGGGAAAGGCGTGACGCGGGTCGCAGATCAGCATCTCGTGCAACAGCGTCGTGCCGGTTCGCCAGTGTCCAAGGATGAACAGCGGGGGCTCTGCGAGCGTGGTTTTCTCGATCTGGCGGCCGTAACGGGCCCGTTCGATCAGCGCGCACCCGCTGTTGAATGGCGAGATGATCAGGTCGGCCAAGGCGATCGGCCACTGCCGCCAGCCCATCTGAAAGCGGTTGCGTGCCAGCAACTGCCACAGCACACCGCAGGTGCCGCCGAGCCAAATCTTCGGCGCCCAGCGGCGCTGGTTGCTCTTCGCCGGTGGAGGCGGAAGTGGCGACGCGGTGGCCGCGGATTCCGGGTCCGTTGCGCTGGCACTCGGCTGTTCGGTCAATCTCTTCCCTCGGCTGTTCTGCTGGCATGTGGAGCATTGGCAGCGGCCGCAGTCTTTGCCCCCGATGTGTCGCATTATCGCCCCGGGTTAGCCGACCGATCAACCCGCCGCGCCGCCCCGAAGCGCACATCGTAAGGTGTTTTGCCGGCGGTGGTTCCCGCATCTCATCGCGGCGACGATCCGATCTGGACACTATGCCGAGATTTGATTACCTTTCTCGCCCCTTCACACGCTTCTCATATTTGATCGCATCGGTCGTTTCCCGTCTTCTTCGGAGCAACGGATGGCTCCTGGTGGTGACAAACCCGCCGGCGTTCTCGCGCTGTTGTCCGCGCGGCAGGACTTGATCCTGCCGATCGTGCTGGTCAGCAGCGTGCTGATCATCCTCGTGCCGTTACCACCGGCACTGATGGACGTCCTGTTGGCGACGAACATCACAGTCGCCGTAGTGATGCTGCTCACGACGATCTACGTGCGCACGCCGCTAGAGTTCAGCATTTTCCCCTCGTTGTTGCTGGCCACCACGCTGGGCCGACTCGTGCTCAACGTTGCCAGCACTCGATTGATCCTCACCCGGGCGGGCAGCGACGGTGAAGCCGCCGCCGGACACGTGATCGAGGCCTTCGGCGAGTTCGTCACGGGAGACAAACTGGTCGTGGGGTTGATCCTGTTCGTGATCATCGTGACGATCCAGTTCCTCGTGATCACCAAGGGTGCCACGCGCATCAGCGAAGTTGCGGCACGCTTTGCCTTGGACGGTATGCCCGGACGCCAGATGGCGATCGATGCCGACCTCAACGCGGGCATTATCGATGAGAAAGAAGCCCAACGCCGCCGCGAAGAGATCACCCACCAGGCGGACTTCTTCGGCGCGATGGACGGTGCCAGCAAATTCGTCCGCGGTGACGCCATCGCCGGCATCGTGATCACGCTGATCAACATCGTCGGCGGACTCGTGATCGGCGTGTTCGAAGAAGGCATGTCGGTGCTCGACGCCTCGCGGTTGTTCACGATGCTCACGATCGGCGACGGGTTGGTCAGCCAGATCCCCGCGTTCCTCGTCTCGCTGGCCGCCGGCATGTTGGTCACCCGCAGCTCGTCGAGCGTGAACCTCCCCAGCGAGTTCGTCCGCCAACTGCTCTCGCGACCGCAGGCGCTGATGGTGACGGGCGGGTTTCTCGGCCTGCTGGTATTCACGCAACTGCCGCGTGTGCCGCTGATCATGCTCGCGAGCGGTTGCATCGGGCTGGCCGTGATGCTGGGCCGCCGTGAAACTGCGGCCGCAGCCAAGCAAGCGGCCGACGTTGCCGCGAAGGCCGCCAAGCCGCCCGAGGAACGCATCGAAGACTACCTGTCCGTCGACCCGATGGAGATCGAGCTCGGCGTCGGGCTGATTCAATTGGCCGACCCCAAACGCGGCGGCGACCTGCTCGAGCGCGTGCAGCGCGTGCGGCAGAACGTGGCAGCCGACATCGGCATCATTCTTCCCAAGGTCCGCATCCGCGACAACATGCGGCTCGAACAGAACGACTACACGATCAAGATCGCCGACGTCATCGTTGCCGCCGACAAGCTGCATCCCGGCCTGTACTTGGCGATCGACTCGGGAGTGACGACGGGCACGGTCGACGGCTTTGCCACCCGTGAACCGGCGTTCGGCTCCGCTGCCGTCTGGATTGATCCGGCGCGCCGCGACCAGGCCGAGATGCTCGGCTACACGGTGGTCGAGCCCGGCAGCGTGATTGCGACGCACTTGACCGAGGTGGTTCGCAAACATGCCGACGAAATCCTCAACCGCGACGCCACGAAACACCTGCTCGACGAACTCAAACAAACGTCGCCGGCCGTCGTCAGCGAGTTGATCCCGGACCAGATGAAACTTGCCGACGTGCAACAGGTGCTGCACATGCTGCTCCGCGAGGGGGTGCCGATTCGGCAGTTGGGTCCGATCCTCGAGGCGCTCGGCGACTACGCTGGCCGCACCAAAGACCCGGTGCTGCTCACCGAGTACGCCCGCCATCGCATCTCACGGACGATCTGCGCGCGCTACCGCGACGCCGACGGGCGTCTGCACGTCGTCACGCTCGATCCGGCACTGGAAGACCGAATCCGCAGCGGCATCGAACACACCGAACGCGGCTTGTTCGTAAGAATGTCTCCGCAGGCAGTCGAACAAGTCTGCGATCAGATCGCGGTCGAAATCGATCGCCTGCGCACCCACAGCAGGCCGCCGGTCGTACTGGTGAGCCCGCAACTTCGTGCCGGGCTCAAACAACTCACCGAACAACGGCTGCCGAACCTCGTCGTGCTCAGTTACAACGAAGTCACCCGCGACACGGCCATCGAGTCGCACGGGATGATCAGCGACGCTGCGCCGGCAAGTCGCTGACGGTCGACTCATCACCTCCCCTTACTTACCCCACGTCACACGCTCCGCGACACGCCCTCGCCCCACACAACGTGTAACCGCAGGCAGGCTTCGTCCCTCTCATTGGCACCTTCTTAATTCCGTTCATTCTCCCCAACCACAAAGCCCCATTGCCATGGAAGTGAAAACGTTCCGCGCCCGTACGATGCAGCAGGCGCTCGAGCTTGTCCGCCAGGAGCTCGGCCCCCAGGCGGCCGTGTTACACACCCGACACGTTAGTCGCACGCCGATGCTCAGCTGGGTACCCGGCATGAAACAGGTCGAAGTGACGGCGTCGCTCGACGTCCACGTTCCCAGCCGGTTGCCGACGCGAGAGGTCCGAGCACGGGCGGTCGACCATCTGCGTCCCGAACGTCTTGTCCATGACGAGCCCCCATCGCCGTCGCACTCGGCGCTGGCCAGCCAACTCTCGCAACTCCAGGGCATGGTCGAAGACCTCTGCCACCGCTCGCGCCATTCGCAGCATCCCGACCTGCCGGACGAACTGTTTCGCTTGTTCGCCGAGTTGATCGACGCGGAACTCGGCGAGGAATTGGCCCGCGAGTTGGTCGAGCGGGTCCGCCAGACGGCCACAACCGAGCAGCTCGCCCACCCGACGCGCTTACACGAACGCGTCGCTTCGCTCGTTGCCGAGGAGATTGTCACGAGCGGCCCCATCCGTTGCACTCCCGGCCGCCGACGCCTAGTCGCCCTCGTTGGCCCCACCGGCGTGGGCAAGACGACCACGATTGCCAAGTTGGCCGCCAACTTTCGCCTGCGCGAGGGTAAACGGGTCGGACTCATCACGGTCGACACCTACCGCATTGCCGCCGTCGAGCAATTGCGCACCTACGCCGACATCATCGATCTGCCGATGCGCGTCGTCTCCTCCCCCAAAGAGATGCGAGAAGCGGTAAATGAGATGAAGGACCTCGACCTCGTGCTGCTCGACACGGCCGGCCGCAGTCCTCGCGACGACGTCAAGATCCACGAGTTGCGCAACCTCGTTGCCGAGTCGGGCGCCGATGAAGTGCACCTCGTGCTCAGCGGGGTGTCGAGCACGCGGGCGCTGGTACGGACGGCCGAACGCTTCGCCACCGTCGGCACCACGTCGCTGATCCTCACCAAGCTTGACGAGGCGTCGGGTCTGGGCTGCCTGTTACCTCTCGTGCGGGCCTGCAAGTTGCCGCTCAGCTACGTCACCGACGGTCAAAACGTCCCGGACGACATCGACGTCGCTAACGCCCAGCGCCTCGCCGAACAAATGCTTCGCACCGAGGACGACTGTTGACCTACCGAGCGGCCCCGTTGTGGCGGCACGACCGCCGCTGATCGTTCCCCTTGCAAAATCGGAAATGAAGACAACCATGTCCGACCAGGCAGACGAACTTCGCTATTTGGCCCGCCACAACGCGGCATCGGCCGCGCCGTTGCGATTTCCCTCGCCACGCATCATTGCCGTCGCGGGCGGCAAAGGCGGTGTTGGCACAACGACCGTGGCCGTCAATCTCGCCGTCGCACTGGGCGTTCAGGGACACCGCGTCGTGCTCGCCGACTTGCAGTTTGACGGAGGCGACGTGGCCACGCACTGCGACATCACACCGCTGGCGTCGGTTGAAGACGTGTTGGCCGGCCGGTTGACCGTCCACGAAGCACTCAGTCTGGGCCCCGCCGGCGTGCAGGTATTGCCAGGAGCTTGGCCGAAACACACCCTCGTCGATCCGGACGACGCCGACCTGGAGCGCCTGATTTGGGGCCTGCAAGGACTGGGCCGACACGTCGACCTGGTCGTGCTCGACGTCGGCGCCCAGGTGAACCGACAATCGCGACGGTTCTGGCTGGCCGCCGATGAAATCGTGCTGGTGACGACGCCTGACACGGTCGCACTGATGGACGCCTACGCCACGATCAAGTTGATGACCGACAGCCCCCTCACCGGCACGGTCCACGCATTGGTGAACATGGCCGACGAAGCGGCCGCCGAGAGCGCCACCGGGCGGTTGTCCCGAGCCTGTCAACGATTCCTCAACTTCGACATTGCCACATTCGCGCACTTGCCGCCAGCGGCAACCGACCTCGGCGACAGCTCGCTCGGCGCGGTTCCCCTGCCGTACGTACTGGCTGAGCCCGACGCCGCGGTGGCCCGGCGGCTGGAGATGGTGGCGACCGAACTGGTGGGGGCGTCGACCGCCGGGCCGCGGAACGGCGCACCGGCCGTTGTCGCAGCAGCGGCTGGGTGAACCACGG
>JAGQPT010000508.1 GCA_020426575.1 Planctomycetales bacterium | reverse complement strand
TTCAATATCCAGCCCGGCCACTCGCCGCACCATGCCTCGATTTGCCGCAAACGCCACCCGACGTAGTCGTGGGCCTGCCGACACCCCGTGAACGTGATCGTGTGGCTCACCACGGGCTCGCACGTCGATAGCCAGTCCGCAAGCCGCCCTTCGCGTACATCGCCACAGACGGTTTCCCAGGGCGTCAGACCGGGTCCCCAGCCGATCCACTTTGGCAATCGCTCGGCGGGGTCCAAAAGTTCAAACGCGGTTGCTTCCATTGTACTTGAACTCCCATGAAAAAAGCCCCGTCGATGCGGGGCTTTCGTGAGCAATTGATTTGACGATTCGGGGTGGTTACATGAGCCATTTCCACAGCAAAATGACGAGGGTCGAAATGCCCAACAAAACGCCGCACCCGAGCGCGTGCGCCTCATTGCTTTGCGCTTTCGGCTTGTCCGGCTCGCGTTCGGATTCGGCAGCAACAATCGCAGTCGGCACATCAACTCCACCTGCGACCATGCCCGTGAGAATCTCGTCTCGCTTGTCGCTCATCGGGCTTGCTCCAGAATCGCATAGACAGTTGGCCGCGAAAGCCCCGTGGCACGAGCCATCGCCGATTTGGACTCACCCTCGCGACTCATCCGACCAATCATCTTGACCGCCTCATCCGTCACGCGGATTCGCGTCCCCGGCTTGCGTCCGCCCCACGTTTTCCCGTTCTCACGGGCTACCCGCTGCCCGGCCCGGATACGCTCCGAGCGTAGCTCATTGTCATACTCGGCGAACTGAGCGACCATGCCCGCCATGAGCCGCCCCTCGGCCGTGTCGAGCCCCGAGACGCCCCCAGCGACACATATCAAATCCACGTCGAGACGTCGCAGGTCATCGAACAGTGCCAACAACTCGCGGGCGGTCCGGCCCAGTCTGTCGATCTTCCAACACACGAGCTTGGATACCTTGCCATTCTCAAGGTCACGCTGTAGCCGTTTCCAGCCCGTCCGATTCATGTTGCGACCGGTCGCCTTGTCTCGATACCACTTGACCGGGAGTGATTGAGCGTCGGCCCAACGCTTCAAGTCGGGCTCTTGGGATTTCAGATTCTGACCCGTGGTGGATACCCGGCAGTAGATCGCAACGTGTTTCATGGTGTGTCTCACAGGGGTGTGGTTGCTCTATTCAAACCTAGTTCGACACCGTGAATTGTCAAGCTAGATTTACAAATCTAGCCTTACACTTTCCCGTGAGCGCAAGTCCTTAAAACACGTGCGAAAACCGGCCATTCTCGGACAGACTTCAAACTTTACAGTTTGACCACGCCGAAGCGCTCGACGTGAGCAATGCCACGAGCAACAGTCCGGCCCGATTCATTTCGTCATTCGACGATCAACCATGAGCGTCGGCGTGACACTTGTGTCGTGTCGCATCCCACCAACCGACGGATCACCGTCACCAGTCGTCGATGTCGACTCGCGACTGATTACTCGTGCGACGGCCGAGCTTGTCTCGGCGTCGATACAGCGACGACGGGGCGGGTCACGTGGGAGCGGTCGTAACTCTTGGACGGAAGAGACGGGTGGGTCTGATCGTGCCGTGTATACGGGCTGTGGGGGTCGTTCCGAATCCTAGCCCTTTCGACTACGCACGCGCGGTATGACAGACCGCCGACCGCGTTCAGCCCACCCCGCCGAGTCGTATCATTCGGGTATGAGCACACTAAGAACCTGGCTACAGGCCAAGATCGACGAAGTCACGGCGTGGCCCGACCACGTCATCGACGACACGGGCGAATACGAGTACCAAACCGGGCCTGACGATCTGGAGTATTTCGGCTATCTCGTGCGTGAAGCGTTTGTCTCGGCTGCCTCGTCTGGATTCGTTCAACCACCACCCGAGCCACTGTTACGCCGTCACGACGCGATCTACTATCTGAGGCAGGTGGCCTCGTGGCTCGACCATTTTCCCGATGAACCGGTCGAATCCCCAATCACGCACGACGGCCCCTACAGCGTCCGCGAGGCTGCTGCCATCACTCGAATCTCGGAACGGAAACTCTACCAAGCGTGTAGCGACGGGTTGATCCGCCACCGTACGAACCCAATACGCATCCCAAGGGATGCCCTCGACGAGTACGAACGTCAGCGCGAGCACGGCACGGCCAAAACTAGTGGCTTTCGCCATTTGACCTAGCGCTCTTGGCGGCTACTTTCAGGTGCTCTCGATTCTGTGTCAGGTGTTGATAATTGCGGGCTAGCGTGGCCGGGTCTCTGTGGCCCATCAGGATACTGGCTGTCGTCGTGTCCATCCCGTTGGTCAGCGCGTCAGTTGCCCACGTGTGACGGAATACGGTTGCACACAAGTCTGGCATCCCTAGTTCTCGCTTGAGAATGCGAAACCGACAGCGGATGCTGTTCTTATTCCACGGCTTACCCTTGCCGTTTCGGAATATCGCGCCTTTTGGATGACGTTCAATCAGTTTCTTGACCGTCGCTTGCGCGGTGTCATTCAGGAAGATCACGCGATTGTACCGCTTGCCCTTGGAGTCCTTTTTCGGAAGCGTGATAGTGTCCCCGTCGACGTGCTTGGCTTCGATTACCGGGACTTCTTCGGCCCGTGCTCCGGTCTCCCAAAGGAACGTGAGGAAATCGCGGACGTCCCCGTCGTCGCTCGTCAGTTCGAGCGCCTTCCGGTACTGCGCTTCGGTAATGACCGTCTCCCGAGACTCTTGCCGTGGCTTCTCCATTCCTTTGATCGGATTGGCCGTGATATAGCCACTCTGGACGGCCCAATTCATTGACCGCTCGACCGCCCGAATCGCGTTGCGGCGGGTGTTGTTCTTGGCCTTCCGATAGTCAGCCTTGACCCACGCTTGAATGTGGAATGGCTTGAGATTGGCGACCCTGAACGTGCTGCCGATGTGTTGATGGAAGGGGGTGAGAAACCGCTTGTACCACTCGTACGTGCTCGATGCGCGATTGTGCTCAACCCAGTCGAGAAAGTCGTCCATCAACTGAGCGACGGTGAGGCGTCCACGCTCTACGTCTGGCCCCTTGTAAGCGTGCACCTTGTGGTACTCGCTCAAGGCGACTTTGTACGGCGCGTCGGCCTCGGCCAGCTTAACCTGTTTGCCGTGGTGTACCAGCAGCCGTCCTGGCGCCTTCGCCACGGCCCTTTAGATCGTCGTGTCATAGCAGTAGCTCCCTAGATTAGGCTAGGTCGCTCTCTGCTATTCAGTGCAGGATTCAGTGCAGAATCTCGAAAATGGGTTCGGGGAATCTCCGAAAACCCTATAATTTACGAGTGGAGACGATCGGGCTCGAACCGACAACCCCCGGCTTGCAAAGCCGGTGCTCTCCCAATTGAGCTACGTCCCCCCGTGCGCCTGATCAGAGCGACCCTGCGTGGCAAGCCGGCCGTCCGCCCTGGCCGGGCAAGTGAAAGGTTCCCGTCGCCGAGGCGTGGTGTGCGGCAACCCGTGCGTCAATCTAGCCGCGCGACCGCCCGTTGGCAACGGCCGATTGGAATCTGGGTCCCTCGGCCCTGCCTGGAGCTACGAGGTTTTGTGCACTCTATACAGGCAGGCTAAAATGCAGCCCGACCGGCGAAGCGGTCCACGCATCGGTGATCCGGCACGTTGCCTGCGACGACACTTTTTCGTACACGCTCATCCAGAGTTCTCTTGGAAAACCTTCATCGTGGAGACACTGAACGTGCGAGCGTACCCGACATCGCGGCCAGGAAGCGTCACCCTTTGGGGCCGATCTCGCCAACGACCGACATGCGTGAAGCCGTCGGCAACGCTTGCTGCGCTCGTCGTACTTGTTCTCGGTGCCACGTCGTCCGCGGGTGCCGGCGAAGTCCGCCCCAACATTGTCGTGATTCTGGCTGACGACCTGGGGATCGGCGACCTGGGCTGCTACAACGCCGAGTCGAAAATCCCCACGCCACATTTCGATCGGCTGGCGTCCGAAGGTATGCGATTCACCGATGCGCACACGCCTTCGTCGGTCTGCACGCCCACGCGGTACGGACTGCTCACGGGCCGTTACTGTTGGCGAACGTCGCTGAAACATGGCGTGCTCATGGGATATGATCCGCTGTTGATCGACACCAAGCGGTTGACCATGGCCAGTTTGTTGCGGCGCGCGGGTTACCAGACGGCAGGTGTCGGCAAATGGCACTTGGGATTGGGAAGCCGGGAACGAACAGATTACTCGCAGCCACTTGTGCCCGGGCCGCTCGACGTTGGGTTCGACCACTTCTTTGGCATTCCCGCGTCGCTGGATATGGCACCGTACGTCTACGTCGTCGACGCCGGGTTGGAGGCCGCTCCAACCGAGGAGATCGACGTGAGCAAACATCGTCGGCAAGGTGGCGAAGGCATGTGGCGCGGCGGTCCGATCGCACCGGGATTTCACCACATCGACGTGTTGCCGCGGATCGTCGACGAGTCGGTCGCCCGCATCGAGTCATATGCCGAAACGCCGGAAACGCCGTTCTTCCTTTATGTGCCGTTGTCGGCGCCGCACACGCCCTGGCTGCCCATCGAAGAGTTTCGCGGCAGCAGTGAAGCGGGCTACTACGGCGATTTCGTCCACCAGGTCGATGCTGCCGTCGGTGCCATTCTTCGCTCACTCACCAACGCCGGCTTTGCCGAGAACACGCTGTTGTTTGTGACGTCCGACAACGGTTCCCACTGGCCGGCTTCCGACATTGAAAAATACGATCACCGCGCAAACCTGCACTACCGCGGCCAGAAGGCGGACATCCACGAAGGGGGACACCGTGTACCCCTGATTGTGCGTTGGCCGGGAGAGGTACCGGCCGCGTCGGTGTGCGACGAGACAGTCTGCCTCACCGACGTGATGGCGACGGTCGCGGCGGTGGTGGGACAATCGCTGCCCGAAGACGCTGCGGAAGACAGTTTCGACTTATTGCCCGCGCTGCTGGACAAACCGCACGAAACGATTCGCGACGCGACGATACATCATTCGATCAACGGGACGTTCGCCGTTCGGGTGGGCCCGTGGAAGCTCATCGACGGACTAGGCTCGGGTGGATTCACGTCCCCGCAGTCGGTGGAACCAAGCGACGGGGGCCCGCGCGGGCAACTCTACAATCTTGCCGAAGATCCGACCGAATCGAACAACTTGTATTTGGATCGCCCCGACATCGTCGCTCAACTCACTGCCGTGCTCAACGACGTGCGCGACAAGGGCTTTAGCCGGCCCGGCGCGGTGGGTCCTCCCCTGGCAGCGCCGTAGCTCCAGTCGCGGCAACCGATCATTCGTCGTGCGCGTCACTTCGATCGAGGCGGTCCCACCAACTCCGGACGGGCGGTCACCGAATTCATGTCATATGGCAAACGCCAAACGTGGTCACCAGCCCGATCACAAAAATACAGATGCGACGGTGACGATTCGTTCGGGTTACCGTCGGCCCAGAATCCGTAAAAGTCGTCGTGAGCGGCGACGGGACGGCGAACATAGCCGTGATTTCGCTCGCTGCCGATCGTCAACTGGCGGACCTTTCGCCAAGTCGCACCTTCGTCGTTGCTGCTCCAGATGGCGATCTCACCGCCGGTGCCGTGCGGCTGAGGCCCCGGCTCGGTGGGCGCTATCACGCGCCACTGGTCCGGCTCGATGTAGAGTGAGCCCATGTCGTAGTTGTGCTGCGCGTCGGCGATCTCGCCAAATTGCCACTCCGATCCGCGCCAGTGGGCAATCGTCCAGCGTCGTGGCCGTTCCTGGGGCCCCGGCGTGTGTGCATCGCTGGTGACGTACATGAGCACGGGGTTCCCGACGGCATCGAAACCGATGTCTTTCAGGTATACGAGCCGTTGGTCGCGACGATAATCATGTACCAGTGCGGTACACGCGGCGTCGACGAGCGGCGTGTCGACGTCATCGCCGGCAACGTTCTGCCACGTCATGCCGCCGTTGTCACTCTGAACAAAATAGAGATTAGTGCGGAGGTCGACACTCCCACTCGGATGCATGTTGAAGGCCGTGATCACACGATCGCCCGATCCGTCGTCCAACGGTCGTTGGCTGCTCATTTGATAGTGGCCCCCCATGCCAGCAAGCTTGTGGTCGTCGCTCCATTGACGACCATCTGGACTCGTCGCCCAGTACAGCTCGCGGCCGTGGGTGTACTTCGTGAAGAGATGAAGCAACCGGCTCTGGGAAAGCCAGTGTGGTTGCGGATAAGTGATCTCGCGCTGGCTCACCAATTCGAACGCGTCAATGTCGTACGGTCGTCGACTGCGGTAGATAAATCCGGGCCGCACGCGCCCTCGCCCGCTGACGAATACCCAGAGGTGCCCTGCCGGGTCGAGTGCTAACGAGGGATTGTCGTGCGGATCGTTCACGGTCTGCTTGTCATGAACGACGGTCGGCTTGGGCAGCAGACCAGTCTCGTGGTCGTAGTACGAGATCATCGCCAATAGGTGGTGCGAGTTGGGCTCGGTCGTGCCCCCGTACACAAAGAACGTCTTGTCGACTTGCGGCGCATAAATGGCGAGTGGATGGTGCTTGGCCGTATAGGTCCCCAGGCCGCCGGAGTACTTCGAGCCGTACTGACTCTTTTGCCCTAAATCGAACCAGATGCCACGATAACCGTCGATCTTTCGCGGCGTCTCAAAACTCTGGGCCTTAGTACCGCTTGCCGTCACCAGCAAACACACCAGGCAGCACAGCAATGACAGCTGATGCCGGCCGACACACTTGACGGATGCTAAGTCGGCGTGCTCAAGGCGAAGCTGCATGTGAGTTCCCCGATCGAAAAGTTGTGGCTCGGACGGACCTTTCGGCGCCGGACTGAATCTGACCGCGCAAAACAGCGCCCCACTGCCACCCGAGGCGTCGCAATTGAGCGTCCGGGGTGGCAGCAGGGCGAGTGTGTCTGCCAGACGTAAATTGTACGTATTTGCGTTGTCGCCAGCGGCTGGGTCGGTCGGCAGCGCGTTTGCGGCTTAGAGTCGTGACGTGCAGCGGCGGGACCAACGAGGCAGGTCGAACGGGCCTCAAACCATGTCTTTGAGGTTCTTCAGCGCCCGCACCGTGACTTTCGTCGACGCCGGCTTGGCAGCCACGTCCATCAGTTCACCCGGCTTGAAGGGATTCGGCACACCCTTCTTGGCCGGTCGTGCCGGAACCTTCTTCTTCTGGATCTTCACCAGCCCCGGAACGGTGAAGATGCCGGGCCCTCGACTGCCCAGATTCTTCTTGATCTCGGCGACCAGTGCTTCGAGAACCGCGGAGACCTCTTTCTTGCTCAGGTCAGTGGCCTCGGCCAGGCTGTTGAGCAGCTCGGTCTTGGTGGGCGCCTTCTTTGCAGCAGTTTTTGCCATCTGTGTCCTCCTTGAGTGACTTGAGTGCTTGGAGTAATTGGAGGGGTTTTTCCGGTCCGCGTGAGGGACGCGTTGAAATAGAATCGAGAATGGCCCCTATTTGCAAGGCGTAATTCCGCGAAAACCCTAGTATCTTCGGGAAAAACGGGCCCGGGGGCCCCAAAATCCGCCAAAATCGCCCGCGCTGTGGCAAAATTGTCTCGATGGTCGCCTCCTCAAGGGCCCCAACGACGCCTCCGCCACCCCCGGTTAACGCCGAAAAGGGCCCCCACGATACCACCCAACAGCCCGTTGTTTCATGGCGCCATGAGGCCCTCATAGCCCGCACGGCGCCCAGACCGCTCCGACTAAAATGTGCTCCTCACCCGGGAAAGACTCGATTTTCTTGCACGTCCGGCGCCGTAGCCGTAAGATGCTATAGTACAAACGGTTAAGCAAAAGTTGACCAAATCACCTCACCGTTGGAAACGGAGGTCCAACGAACCGGCCTCGTAAGTGTGGTCGATCCCGTACTACCCGCGGTTCGTGGCGTCGGTACCCGCCGTGCGGAAGCGTAACGGAGTTCGCTCACCGACGGAACCTGATCCATGCATTGCCATGATGTTGAGTCTCCGATGACCCTGCACTCGGCTCAATCAGGACATTGGAGCCTGATGACAGCAGTGGTGCTGATCGCGGTCGCACAGGTCGCGACAGCCGGGTTGGCAAAGACGGACCACCGGCTCTCAACGCTGGTGACAGGCCGCGAACGACCGTCGCTCGGAACGGCCGGCTCGCAATCGACGGCCAAGCGCCTCGCCGACGTGGCGTCGGAAGCCGACCTAACAGGCGATCTGACGAATTCCGGCGGCCTCACCGAGGACGGCGACGTTGCGGCTCAGCCAGAGTTTAACGACGACGCCATTGTCATTCCGCCGGTTGCGGATGGCAGCTCATACGCTCCGCCGGTTCCGCACGGCGACCTTGGATTGACGGCAGCCGGCGAGACTGCCGTGTTCCCCAAGGACCGAGAAAGCGTCCGCCTGCTGGGCCGATCGCGCGAACTGATCGCCGAAGGTCGCTATGCAGAAGCGACGCAGTCGCTAGGTCGCTTGATGCATTTGGATGATGACTTCTTCTTCCAGCCCGACGAATCGCTGCCGACCCACCAAAGTGTCCGCAGCGAGGCGGCCCGATTGCTCGATCAATTACCCGAACGTGGTCGACAGTTCTACGAACTCCAATTTGGCGCCGAGGCCCGCAACGAACTCGAACAAGCCCTCGAGGCCGGCGACATCGAAGCGATCGCTGAGACGGCGCGTCGCTACTTCCACACCGATGCCGGTTTCGAGGCCAGCTACCTCGTCGCCCTGGACCACATCGACCACGGCCGACCGTTGCTCGCATCGCTCATTCTCCGCCGGATGCAAGAATCGCCGCGGCGGGCCCAGAGTTGGGAACCCATGCTCTCGGTGCGGCTGGCGGCAAGTTGGGCGCGTGGAGGTGAATTGGAGAGAGCCCGCCAGATCTGGCGGGACATGCGCCGGCAATACGGGGACGTCGACGTACGCGTTGGCGGGCGTACTCTCGGTACCAACGCGGCAGCATTGCCCGGCGATGCTCCGCACGAAAATGATAGCGGCGTCTTCTCCTGGCTGGCCGAGGTTGCCGAGTGGGCGCAACATCCGGCAGTCGAGTCCGCCGAGGGCTGGCTGGTGTATCGCGGCACACCCAGCCGCAACGTGCAGACCGACGGTGGCGCCGTACTGCTGCGTTCGCGTTGGCGTGTCCGCACGAACACCGACCCGGTGCTCGACGACATGCTCACACAGCAGCAGCACGCCTACCATGACGTCGGCTTGGCTCCGCTGCCCGCGGCGCATCCGCTCGTCGTGGGCAACGTCGTGCTGACACGCACGCTGACCAACCTGACGGCCGTCGATTTCGAGACGGGAAAACGCCTCTGGGAATCGGCGTCGAGCACCGACGCGTCACAAATCGACGAACTCACGCCAGGCGCTGATGCCCCGATGGCCGCGACACTGCGGCAGGGGCTCGAACAACGCGTCTGGAACGACATTACCTACGGCACGCTGGCCAGCGACGGCAACCTGGTGTTCGCCGTTGAAGACATCTCGCTCGGGGCGGCCAGTCGCCGTGCGCTGGGGGGCGGCCTGAATCGCAACCTCTGGCGGTTCTGGGACGCCAATCCCAGCAACCGCCTTGCCGCCTACGACGTACACACTGGCAAACTCACCTGGGAGGTCGGGGGAGATCGCAGCGACGGCCTCGCCATGTCCGACACATTCTTTCTCGGCCCGCCGCTGCCGCTGGCTGACAAGCTGTACGTCCTTGCCGAAAGAGAAAGCGAGATTCGTCTTTGGGTACTCGACGCCGCCACCGGACGGCCAGACTGGTCCCAGTTGTTGGTCGTCGTTGAACCAGATCGAAACCTCAGCGTAGCGCGCCGCATGGTCGGACTGTCGCCGTCGTATGCCGACGGCGTGCTCGTCTGCCCAACCGCGTCAGGCGCCGTCGTCGCCGTCGACCTCACCACGCGCGGGCTGCTCTGGGGATACCAGTACGCCCCCAGCCAGAATCAAGGCGGCATCGCCTGGCAACTTCCCTTCAGTCGCGTCGCCCAGCCCGGTGGCCGCGGACAATTCTGCCGCTGGATCGACGGATCGGTCACCCTGTCCGACCAGTGCGTGCTTGTGGCGGCGGTCGAATCCGACGAGTTACATTGCCTCGAACTGCACTCCGGCAGCGCCCGTTGGACCGTGTCCCCCGACGACGCGGCATTCGTCGCCGGAGTCACCGACGAAAAGGTGTTTGTCGTCGGCCAGCGCAGTGCCCAGGCGTATCGCCTCAGCGACGGCTCAGCCGTTTGGGACGACGACGGCCTCGTGTTTCCCGAAGAGGTGATGCCGACCGGTCGCGGCTTTCTGCACGCCGGCCAATATTTCCTTCCGACCCGGCACGGCGGACTGGCGAGCATCGACCTGGCGCGCGGAGAGTTGACCTTCGACGCAACATCCACCGAGTCACCGGAACTTGGCAACCTCGTCGTTCACGCCGGATCAGTCATCTCGGCCACGGCGCACGGCGTTGATCGATTTCTACAGGTCGACGCCGCTCGTCAAGCGCTCGAACAACGCGTGGCGGCGTCGAGCAATGATCCCGATCGATTCGCCCTAGAAGCGGAACTTCATCTGCATTCCGGCCGACTCGAAGCAGCGGTCGCCACGCTGGAGCGCGGCCGACAGGTCGGCGGTGGCGCACGAATCGATGGCCTGCTCCTCGAATCGCTGCTGCGGGGAATGCAGACCGACTTTCAGCGGTATCGCGACCGCTGCGACGAGATCGAGCGACTCCTGCGACACCCGGCCGATCGGGCCGTCTACTACCGACTCCTCGCCGAGGGTCGTCAGCGCGACGGTGACTTTCTTGGGGCCCTGGACGCCTATTTGACCTTTGTCGACACGGTCGACGACCTGGACACGGCCGACCCGGTTTCGCCTTTACTGACGGTGCGACGCGACCGTTGGCTGCAGGCCGGTATCGCGTCACTGCTCGACAAATCGGACGAGACCGGCCAACGCGCACAGGTTGAGCAGCGTGTGCATGACCAATTCGACGCAGCACTGGAAAGCGCGCCGCAAGGCCTGCGACGCTTCATCCGCCTGTTTGCTTCGCATCCGCTGGCCGACCGTGCCCGACTGGCACTCGTTTCCGGTTCGACGCCCATCACCAGCCCGATCGAAACCGAACTCGTGCTGCTTCAGCTCATGCAAGCTGACGAGCCCTCCTACCGCGCACAAGCGATGGCACAACTCGCGTTGTTGTACCGTCGCTTGGACCGTCCGGATGACGCCGTGTCATACGTTTTGCGGCTTGGTAAAGAATACCCTGACGTGGTCTGCAACGACCAACAGACGGGGCAACAGTTTGCCGATGCATTCCCAGCCAACACCTCGGGACGGGAATTCCTCCGCAGCAGCGCCGACATTTGGCCGCCAGGATGCGCGCACATCGAGGACACAACGCCGAACAATCGCACGACACCACGATCGTTCACGCTCCAGGCGCTCCCGCAGCCTGAGCGACTGCGTACGCTCGCTCAATTGGAGTACGACATCGGCCGGCGAACTCTTGTCGGGCGCGACCCGCTCGGACAGATTCGCTGGCAGACGTCCCTCGGACAGGCCGCCCGCCAGGTCAGACCGAATCAACGTTTCAGCTTTGCCAGCACCGTCGGTCACCTTGCCGTACTTACTTTGGGAACCGACATCTACGCCGTCAACACCGTACAAACGGGCGATGCCGGTGCGGGCTCCCTGCTCTGGCAAGCATCGCTCGTCTCGGGTTGGCCGGGCGACATCGCACCGCTCGTCATCGCGCATGCACCGGTGAAGGTACCCGCCTGGGGAGGACAACTCGGTCGCATGAACGACGCGATCCGGCCGGTCGGTTGCGTCAGCGAACGCGCGATTAGTTTCGTGCGGCAGCGCAAGGTCGTTTCGCTCGATCCGCTGACCGGGAACGAACAATGGGCACACGATGGTTTCCATCCCGCCTCGTCGGTGTACGGTGATCGTGAGCGGCTCGTGGTTGCTCCGCCCGATGCAGACGAGGCCGTCGTCCTGCAAATGACCGACGGCCTCAAGCTGGGAACGCGACGTATTCCTCCGGCCGACGAACGGATGACGACCACGGGCACAAACGTGCTGACCTGGACCCCCGTACCGGACAAGGACGTGGTGAGGCTGCACCTATACGACACCTGGACCGAATCGGACGTCTGGTCGCACGACCTGCCGTCGGACGCCAAGGCTGACGTCGTCGGCGCGGACTACGTCGGCGTGATGGACACGGCCGGCCAATTCCAGTTGTTTTCACTCGACACGGGCGAAACCGTCATCGCGACCACGCTCGAACCGGCACCTGAACTTAGCGGCGTCTGTCTGCTGGAGACGCCAACGCACTTGATCCTGCTCACCGAAACTGACGTCGAGCAAATCGTCGGCGAGGAGTCGAACAATGTCCTGCGTCAGGCAGTGCCGACCTCCGGCTTCGGGCGCGCCACCATGGTCGACGGCCAGGTTTGCGCCTTTGACCGCAACACGCACCAGCTCGTTTGGTCGCACGAGGTGCAACACGCCGGCCTGCGGCTCGACCAGCCCAGCGCCTCGCCTGTACTTGTTTTCGTCACGGCGGTGCGCGATTCCGAGGACCGCAAGACCCACTCGTACCGATACGAGGTCCTCTGCCTCGACACGCGCGACGGCACGGCGATCTATGATGAAACACGGTCTGGCCGCCTGGCGACGTACGACCTGGAAACACGTCCCGACCGACGCAGCGTTGAAATCGTGCTTTTGCAAACACACGGCGTGACGATCACGTACCAGTGCAGTGAAGCGAAAGAGGACAAACCGGACGGCGCAGCCGACGAGAACGGCGAAAGCAATCCGCCATCGGACGGTAACGCCAATTCGACCAACGACACCACTATGAACGATAACGCGACGAACAGCGGCGCCGCATCAAATCAATAGATCGGCCGAGCTGAAATCCGTCGCACCGCACAGTCGCTTCCCGGTACATCATCCCCATGCATCATCCGCATCCACTTCAACTCTGCATTCACCGCGCGAAGCGCCGCAGGCGAATTGGTCGAGCTGTTTGTACGGTGATCGCCGGCACCGTGGCAATCTCCGCGTTGGGGGTGACGGTCGCAGCGCCACTGGACGCTGAAACGCAACGCGTGGTTTCGCGTGGCCTCGACTGGCTGGCAAACACACAGTCGCGATTGGGCCACTGGTCCGCTGCCGACGGTCGCTACCCGACGGCAATGACGGCGCTGGCCGGCGTGGCACTGTTGTCCGAAGGGTCGACCACGACGCAAGGGAAGTACGCCCCCAACATCCGCAGCGCCGTCAACTACCTCGTCAGCCGCAGTCGCGAAAACGGACTGATCGGCGATCCCACGCGGGACGATCGTTACACCTACGGTCACGGCTTCTCGATGCTTTTTCTTTCACAAGTCGCCGGCGAAGAGGAAGACGCCGACCGTCGTGCCGAGTTGGTCGATGTCCTCACGCGTGCCGTACAGTTCACTGGCGAGGCGCAAACGGCGGCCGGTGGCTGGGGTTACGTCAGCGCAGCAGACGG
>JAGQPT010000507.1 GCA_020426575.1 Planctomycetales bacterium | reverse complement strand
GGTGGTGCTAGAACTGAAGAGCGTCGAGAGAGTCGAGCCGGTGCATGAGGCTCAGCTACTCACGTACTTGAAACTAAGCGGGAAGAAAGTGGGCATGTTACTCAATTTCAATGTCGAACTAATGAAGGATGGAATCACCCGTCGCGTGCTGTAGGACGCATTCGGATTTCTACTCTGTGTCCTCTGTGCCTCTGTGGTGAAGTCCTGTCGTTGAAAAGTGCCCGAATCGATTCAACTCGCGTTTACTGGTGCTGCCGGGCGGATGGGGCAGCGGTTGGTGGCTTTGGCCCATGCGGCGGCCGACTTGCACGTGGCCGTGGCCCTGGAGCGCCGCGACCACCCCAACCTGGGCCGTGATGCCGGCGTGATTGCCGGCGTTGGTGAGATCGGCACGCCGCTGACCGACGCCTGGGCGTCGCCGCCCGACTGCCTGATCGATTTCTCCACGCCGGCCGGCGCGATGCGGGCCGTCGAACTCTGCTCGGCTGACCATGTGCCGTTGGTGTTGGCCACCACCGGGCTCTCCGAAGAAGAACAGTCCCGCGTCCGCACGGCGGCCGGGGTGATCCCGGTGCTCTGGGCGCCGAACATGAGTCTGGCCGTCAACCTGGGAATGAAACTCGTCGCCGTGGCGGCCGACGCGCTCAAGGCGGACGCCGAGGCGGTCGACGTCGAGATCATCGAACGCCACCACCGCTACAAGGAAGACGCGCCCAGCGGCACGGCGTTGCGGTTCGGTGAGATCGTTGCCGAGGCAATGGGGCAGACGCAGCACACACACGGCCGTGAGGGGCGCCCCGGTGTGCGACCGCGCGGCGAGATCGGTTATCACGCGCTGCGCGTTGGCGACGACCCGGGGCAGCACACGATCGTATTCGGCCTGCTCGGTGAAACCCTCGAAGTGACCGTCAAAGCGACGAGCCGCGATGCGTACGCGTACGGCGCACTGGCGGCGGCCCGGTATCTCGTCGGCAAACCGGCCGGCATGTACAGCATCAACGACGTTCTCGGTCTCTGAGATGGCCAAGTGCGAAGAGGGTTATCTGTGTGACGTTTGCGGCGGCGACGTCGAGGAGATCACCGACAGCGACCTGTACCTGCGCTATGTGATCGGCATGATCGAGCCCGAGCGGCTGCACACCGAAAGCGAACGGCACATCCGCTGCAATCCCGTGCTGGCGCAGTTCATCGACGACGACGACTTTGCGGCGGTAACGGCGAGCGGCGACTTTGCCAAGGCGCGGCTCGACGCGTCGTATGTCCGCGAGCAGGAGACACTGGTGACGCGCGGCTGGCGGCGCTTGCGCGAAGTGGCCGGGCGAGAAATGTCCGTGCTCGATTACCCGCTGCCAGAGGTGAAGGCACGATTGGAGCGCGAAGCGGAGTGAATCACCGCTCAATCAATCGAAGGCAGCGCGGGCCAGTGCCAGGGCGCCGTGGATGACGACTTCTTCGCCGAGGGCAGCGGGGACGATTTCGAACTGGTCGGCCACGGGCGGAAAGACGTACTGCCGCGCCGCGCGCCGCACCGGCGCGAAGAATGCATCCTCGCCGATCAATGACACGCCGCCGCCGATGACGACGACCTCGGGCGAGACGAGCGTGATCAGCTGTGCGATGCCCCAGCCGAGCGCCGTCCAGGCCGAGTCGAGCACGTCCCGAGCCAGCGCGTTGCCATCGGCTGCCGCGGCTGCGACTTGTTTGGTCGTGAGACGCTCGACGTCGCCGGCACAAACGTCCATCAATGCACGTGCATCGGTCGAGCCGGACGCATCGGCGATGGCCCGACGGCAGGTCGCGGCGATCCCCCAACCGGCGGCGCGGGCTTCGAGGATGTCGTGCGGGTCGGTGGCATTGAGACCAGGGCGGAGGTGCCCGAGTTCCGCGGCGCCGACGCCGCTGCCGCGGTAGATCGCACCGTCGATCACGAGGCCGCCGCCGATCCCCGTGCCGACGGTGATGTAGAAAACGGGATTGCGCCCCCGCCCTGCCCCGAAGT
>JAGQPT010000506.1 GCA_020426575.1 Planctomycetales bacterium | reverse complement strand
GGCACGAGTAATCGCCGGGTCGTACGTCGACCGTCGGCGCGTCGCTTGCCCGGCGCCAAAGCAACCGATACGATAGCGGCCTCGTCCCGGGGTGCCGCCCGGCCGAAGTTGCCCGGCACTCTCCTGTCCATCTATCCTCCAGGAAAGTTGCGAGATCGCCATCATGCCGCAGGTGAAACACGTCGTACTCGTCAAACTCAAACCCGACGTCACCGACGCGCAGGTCGACGAAATGATGACGGCGCTGGCCGGGCTCAAAGACAAAATCCCCGGCCTTCTCGACTTTTCTGGCGGCGCCTATTCCAGTCCCGAAGGGCTGAACAAGGGCTTCTCGCACGGCTTCGTGATGACGTTCGCCGACGAGCCATCCCGCGACACGTACTTGCCCCATCCGGCCCACGAAGAAGTCAAATCGATCGTCTTCGGGCTGCTCGACGGCGGCATGGACGGGGTGGTCGCCTTCGACTGGCTCGTGACCTGAGCGCCGCAGCAGACGTTCGGCCGTCTTCGACGCCTCTGCCGCTGCCGACAAGTGCCAGCAAGCACACCGGCAATTGCCCCCCGTGCGAATTCGCCCTGGCGCGGTTATGATCGTGGCAGTGGCAACGTCGCGGCCATTCCGTCCGACCGTCGGTCGAGCCGCTACATTCGGTTTCTGCTGCCCTCAGCCGCAACCTATGTTGTTGGAGCGATTCACGGCACGCGACGGCGCCAGGCGGGTGAACTCGGTTTTCCACCGTGTGGCGCCGGCGGCACGATGTCGTCGCTATGATGAACTGCCGCCCAGACCGATGACCATTTTCACGCACCACGCAAGCCAAACGGCCCAGTCCATTGCCTGAGGCAGTCGCCCGTTGCCCCGAAGCAATCGTTATTGGGACGACCGTTCTGGAGAACCCGCATGAGACGACTCGTGCGTCAACTCGCCGTGACGGCAGCGTTGTTCTTCGCCTGGGTACCGGCCGGCGGGGTCCGCGCCGCAGACCCTGAACCCGATATTCCGTTGCATCACCACGTTTGGGGACACTTCGCCCCTGGGGCGTGGGTGCGCACGCGGGCCGTCACCGTCGACCGTAGCGGCGACGAACCGACGGAGACGATCACTGAGCGGCTGACGAAGCTCAAGATGGCCGACGAGGCGAGCTATACGCTTGTGATCGAAACCCGCAAGACCGTTGCCGGGCGCACGCTAGAGCCCACGGCCCTGGAACGCCCGCCGACCGGGTATTACGGCGAGAACCCCCACCTCGAACCGATCGTTACGGCGATAGGCGACGAAGACGTCCGTATCGGCGATGAAACGGCACACTGCCGCATCAAACGCGTGCAGATCGACGACGTTGAGCGAGGCGTCCGCACCGTCGCGGAGATCTGGTACGCCGCCGATACCTCGCCGCATATCCTCCGCCAGGAAGTCGTCACCCACAAACTCGCAACCGACGGTACCGTCGTCGGCGAACCCATCAGCCGTCGCGACGTGCGGGTGCTATCACTGGGCGCGAAATACACTGGTCCCGACGGCATCGAACGGCAAGGGGCCTACGTTTCCCAAGTATTCGAATACCCCGCTGGCAAGTTGATCATTTTTCAACTCACCTCGGACGCCGTGCCCGGGGGAGTCATCTGGCAGGTCACGCGTGACCACGATTCTGACCAGCACCTTCGCAGCGAGACCCGACTCACAATTGAAGATTACGGGCTCGAACCGGCGGCCAACACCGCTGTCCTGGGAGAACCGGCCGGAGCCTCAACCGGCGTCGACGAAGTCGAAGCGGCCGACGGATCCGGTGACCCGGCCACCGGCGAGAACGACACGACGTCGCTGCTGCGCCGCCGCGAGCTGCGCGACCTCGGCCGGCCATCGTCCGCCTTTGCGCCACGTCGCTCGTCACTACGCACCGTGTCGGGCGCCGTCACTCGCATGTTACAGCCCCGCTCGCCGAGCGAGCCGGGGCTCCGTTAACGCGGCGCCGAAGATGACACGTCGCTCACGCCGCATCACCGCGCCACGCGGCAAATCGGGTTGCAATCCTGCCGAAATTTCCGCGACGCAGCTGGCCGGTCGCATTCGATTCGAGTCGACACGGAGTCTGTTTCGGCGGATTTCGGTACGGCCAGTCGGCTGGGGAAAGCTTCACGAAGTTCTCAGTGTTACGACGATTTCCCGGCAAATATTCGTTGTTTTTCTTTGAACGCCTGCCGCAGGTTCTGGTATCCTCAGGGGAGTAGGTCGGTGCCGGCAACCTCGCCGCAGAACGAGCCTTTGTGCGGCCGGCGTTTTGATGGCGGACCTGCCGCTGGGCGATTAAACTGGGAAGGACCGCCGGCGGCGAGCAACCGGGTCCGCGCGACTTGTCCTGCTCCTCCGCCTCCCCTGGAGTCGACGATCGCGTCATTCGAGCAGCCAGCCCCATGCCGACCGCCAGACAACTAGACACATGCAACTCACAGGGCGACCGATTGGCCGAGACATCGGCGGCGCCGATGGCGGACGCCGGGAGGCGGACATCTACCGTCCCCTTTGTGATTCCCCAGCGGCGCGGCCTCAAACGCGTTCTCGTGCCGCTGATGCTCACGACTTCCAGCGTCGTGATGGCACTGGCCTGGCTGGGGCATCTCCGCTTTACCGAATGGCCCTTCATCCAGGCCATGTTCGCCTGCTGGCTGTTGGTTTTGCCCGAGTACTTCCTCAACATCTCTGCTATCCGGCTCGGCTACCACGTGTACAGTGGCGCCGTGATGGCGGCCTTTAACCTCTGTTCCGGCGTCGTCTGCGTCGCACTTGTATCGGCATGGGTGCTCGGTGAAACGCTCACAACGCGCCAACTCCTTGGCTTCGCGCTGATGATTGTCGCCATGGGGCTGATCTCCGTGCAGCAGCGTGCCCGCTTTGTCGACGAGGAACTGAAGTCCGTCGATGACGAGGAAGCAGCCAACGCGCAACGCCCCAAACGGGCAGCCGTCAATGATGTCCATCGGCGAGAGAACGTTAAATGATCAAACTCGTCGTGCCACTCATGCTGCTCGCGTCGAGCGTTCTCATGGCGTTCGCCTGGCTGGGGCACATTCGCTTTCGGTCCAGGGGCTTTTGGGTCGCGCTGCTTGTCAGCTGGTTCATCGTGCTCCCCGAGTACGCCTTGAACGTTTCGGCCATGCGGCTGGGACACGGTGTGTACAGTGGCGGTGAGGCCGTTTACAGTGCCGCCCAGATGGCGGCCATCAACCTCTGCACCGGAATTCTCTGCATCGCGCTGGTCTCGCGATTCTTTCTCAAAGAGCGTCTGAACGGTTACCAGATCAGCGGCTTTGTGCTCATGGCGCTGGCCATCGTACTGGTCGTTGGAGAGTAGGCCGACGGAGTGCGACTTTTACCGTTGCTGATAAAAAAACCCGCCTGCCGTGACAAACGTCAGCGCACGCGGCCCAGGCCGAATTGGTCACCACTCCGCACCGGCCGGCCGTCGGCGAAGTCGATCTCCAGCAGCTTTTCGCTGTGCACCTCGCGGCCCTCTTCATCGCTGAGACGGGCGACGATCCGACGGCTTGCCACGTCGATCACTTCGCCCGTCGACGGATAGGCCAACGTGCCGTCGATGCTGAACGTCACCCAGCCGGGCTGTTCGCGCAGGGCGATACTGGCCACCTGCCGCGGCGGCATCACCGTGGCGTCGAAAATGTGCACGTGTTGGTTCGCGCCGTCACTGACCCAGATCTCACGCTCGTCGGGCGTCATGCCGATGCCGTGGCTGGGGCAGCCGTGCCGCTTCACCGGTCCCTGCTCAAATCCCTCGACGGCCACACGATGCAGTGCTTCACCGGTGCGTAAGTCTCCCACCTCGAAGCCCAGCAGCCCGTTGACGTTGACGAAGCAGAGCGTCGACGAGCCGTTGACCGTGAAGGGGCGGATGCTGGCGCTGAACGGTCCCACGGTGCCGATGGCCTTGTGCGTTGTCGTGTCGGCGACGGTCAGCAGTGGCGAACGCAATCCGGCAAGATACGCGTGTCGGCCATCGAGGGCGTAGACCGTGTTATGTGCGCCGGAGTCTGGCGAGACGCGGGCGATCACGTCGCCCGATTCCGCGTCGACGATCTTCCAGTGGTCGCCTTCGAGTGTAGGCAGGTAGATGTGCGAGCCGTCCGGCGCGATCGACATGCGGTCGCAGCCACCCTCGTAGCTGCGTTGCCAGAGCACTTCGTCGCTGGCCAGATCGAGGCATATCAAATGTTCGAGTGTGCTCACGTACAGCCGACCCGTTGCCGCCGAGGCGCAAATGCCTTTGACGTTCAGCGGCTGGCCGTCGCTTCCCAATCCGCCGAAGGGAATCCGTCGCACGAACTCGTGGTCGCGGTCGATGTCGAACACCAACACGCCGTGACCACCCCACTGGACGTAGTTCCGCACACCGGGCGAGGCCACGTAGAGCAGTCGCTGTGGCGGGCCCTTCCCGTACACATCCGCAGAGAACAGGAAGCCAACGATGGAGAAAAGGGCCAATAAAGCGCGGTGCAGATGAGACACGGCATGTTCCTCGCGATTCGACGGCGGGGGGATGAACGCACCAATTCCCCGTCATGTTACACGCAGCCCAGGCAACATGCGAATCGGCCGACTCAGTCTTGCAGCCTGCGGAACTCGTCGACTCGTTCGTCCTTTGCAATCACGAATCGGTAGCGCTCGTACCACGTCTTGCGGCCCGATCGCTGGGCGACGAGGTGGCGGGCATTCGCCTTCCAGGCTTCGATGTCTGCGAGCGTTCGCCAGTAGGAGCAAGTAATTCCGCGCCCGTCGCCGTCGGCAATCGAATCGACGCTCAGGAACCCTGGCTGTTGTGCCGCCAGCGCCATCATCTCTTCGGCCATTGCAGCGTATTCAGCGGCGTCGACGGTCGTGCGTTGCGACGTGAAAACGACGACGTAATACGGCGGCTGCACCGGCGGCTCAGTGTCTGACACGGCGAATCTCCCAATGGTCAGCCCAGCGCTCAGTTTGCCGCGGGAAAGCGCGAGTTTCCATCATCGACAAGGCAAACAACTTCGACAACGCCTTTGAGGATGTCCTCGACAATGCCGTCCACGAAGTTCGCAGGAACGATTGACCGGCGGCGTGACTATGGCCCACCGTGGCAAGACCCGCAAATCAAGGCACCAACCGAGGAGTTGTAAAAAATTCAACTACAGTTGACATG
>JAGQPT010000505.1 GCA_020426575.1 Planctomycetales bacterium | reverse complement strand
TGAACGAGCCGCCATTCTTGTACACACCGTCGCCGTTCGAATCGTACTGCAACGTCAGCGTGGCCGATCCCAGGTCGTAATAGTCGACGTCGATGGCCACTCCCGGGCGATCACCCGCAAAGGCAAAATCGTCCGCCACGTCGAAGTACATGTAATAGTCACCGGCGGCAACGTCGGTGTTTCGGCGACAACTGCGGCTGGCAACGGTGTCGGGCGTGGTATGGCCGTCGCCGACCGTCACCAGGCTGAGGCCGTCGACGATGTCGGCCGTGCTGAGGTTGACATTGATCGCCTCGGGCGCGGGATGGGCCGCCGTGTAGTCGCGGTAGGCGTACCAACTCGGCTTCGGCGTTTCGTCCTGATAGAGCAATCCCGCGCGGCCGGTCGGTCCTTCCCAAATCTGGTACCAGAAAAACTTCTGCCACCAGGGACGCGACTGCATGCCTTCGAGCATTTCGGTGAGGTACTGGGCCTGGCGCTGTTCGCCAATCGAGTCCGACTCCCAACCTGATTCCGTGACCCAAATCGGCTTGTTCTCAAACCCTGCCGCCACGATCGTGCGGTACATCGCGTCGATGCCCGCGAGTCGTCCCGAGGGCACGTCGCCGCCATCGTACTGGTGGAACGAAATGATGTCGATCTTGTCGCCGGCCTGCTGCAGGACGTTGGTCATCCAACTACGCGCGGGACCGGCGCTGGACAGTTCCGGTGCCAACACCATGCAATCTGGATCGGCGGCGTGGGCGGCGTCGGCGCCGACCTTGAGCAACTCGATATACTTGTCCTGTCCGCCGGCCCAAAACTGCGTGAGGTTGGGCTCGTTCCAGATTTCCCAGAAGTGGACGGAATCTTTGTAACGACTCACGCAGGCGTAGACGTAGTCGTACCAGTCCTGCATGTCGGTAGGAACATCGTTCGAGCGACCACCCGTCGACGCCCAGGACGGCGTGTAACCTAAGCCCGCGTAGATGTTCAATCCGCGCGCGTCGGCCTGTGCTACCGCGTCGTCGGTCACCCCCCAATCGAATATGCCTTTCCCCGAGGCTTCGACGCTCCGCCAAGAGAAGTCGCAGCGTCCCCAGTCGATGTCGGCGTCCAGCATGGCGTCCCAACGGGTCGGCGACGGAATGAAGGCCGTCACGCCGTACGGCGAATCCGTGTCGTATGCGGACGCCACGTGCACCAACACCAACATGGCCAGCGGCACGCCACACGCGCCACGAACAGACCTCTCGCGCAGCCGACACATCAGCAGGTTCCCGTTCCGACAGACGCCGCCCCGAGTTTGATCATGCCTCTACGGGATCATAATACTCAGCCAGCCGGGCGGTTGGAACGCGCAAATGCTGGAACATTCTGCAAAGGCGGAGGCGGTTTTCGCAGGCAATGAACAGCCCGTGGAAGGGTGCGCCGCACAGGCGCTGCCTGCCAATTGCGTCGTCCCCCCAACGATAAGAGCCTCACACCCGCACGGCTTTGCCGTTGGCGACCGATTGCGTTTCCTTTTGGCAGATCACCAGGGCGTCGCGGGCCAGGCTGCCGCCCAGCACTTCGCTAGGTGCGCCGCTGGCGATCGACTGGCTGACCTCTTTGAGTTCCGCCACGAACGCGTCGAGCGGGTCGCCCGAGCCAAGTTTCGGTTCGGTCAACTTGCCGTTGGATTCGAGCAGCGTGGCCGGCATCAGCAACTTCGGCGCTCCGCCGATCACGGCGAAGTCGTACAAC
>JAGQPT010000504.1 GCA_020426575.1 Planctomycetales bacterium | reverse complement strand
TGGATTTCATCACGGGTTAGCGGCATGCAATAACCGCCCATTTAGGGCGGTGATTCTGCAAACGGTGTCCGAATCGACAACGTGTCGCACAATACGTATTACCCGACACTGGGTGGATTCGACTACTGCCAGTCTGACCGCCGTGATCCGGCGGTGCAATTTCCGGCGTGTTCGGGCGGTTGACATGGTGGCGTTTCGCGGAGTGAGCGGGTATTTTGGGGGCCGACGACGCGCCGGCGTTGCGTTCGTTTTCCCTTGTGTCCCCCTCTTTGAGAGCGACATCGATGCCTACTCTCGCTTTGCTGTTGTCCGCTGTTGCGGTCGCGGGGCCGCCGCAACGTCTGGAATCGTATGACGGACCGTGGCAACACATGCGGGTGATTCGACCACAGCAGTACGTCGCCTACAGCACGTCGGAACCGGTGGTGATCGACGGTCGGGGCGACGACGCGGCCTGGCAGTCGGCCGAGTGGACCGCGCCGTTTGTCGACATCGAAGGCGACCGCAAGCCGCGCCCCCAGTTTCTCACCCGGGCGAAAATGACCTGGGACGACGATTACTTCTACGTTTTCGCCAGGCTCGACGAGCCGCACGTCTGGGCGACGCTGACCGAGAAGAACTCGGTGATGTTCCAGGACAACGATTTCGAGGTGTTCATCGACCCGGACGGTGACAACCACGACTACTACGAATTCGAGATGAACGCGCTGAACACGATCTGGGAGTTGAGCCTGGGGCGGCCATACATGGACGGCGGTCCGCTGCGGAACCCGCACAACATCGACGGCGTGCGTACGGCCGTGCACATCGACGGCACGTTAAACGACGCCGGCGACGAAGACTCGGGCTGGAGCGTCGAAATCGCCTTTCCCTGGGAAGGCCTGGCCCGACATCGCGGCGCGGCCCACACACCGCCGCGCGACGGTGACCAGTGGCGCGTGGGGTTCTCGCGCGTCGAATGGATGGTGAACATCGTTGACGGCAAGTACGTCAAGGTGCCGCGGTCCGAGCGGCCCGAGGACAATTGGGTCTGGTCGCCGCAGGGCCTGATCAACATGCATCGGCCCGAACGCTGGGGCTTCGTGCAGTTCTCCACCGCCGCGCCCGGCACGGCGGAGTTTGTGGACGATCCGACGTTGCCGGCCCGCGACTGGCTGATGGGGATCTATCACCGCCAGCGGGCCTACCGCGAACAGTTCGGCCACTACGCCGACTCGCTCGACCTGCTGGGCATGAACGCCGAGGACCGGCCGGAAATCGTGACCGACGCGACGATCGAAATGACCGAGGCGAGTGCCGATACGCCCGCTGACGAGACAAACGGTAAAGACGCTGACAAAGCGGTGCAGCGCGGTTACCTCGTGACGGTCCAACTGCAGTTTCCCGACGGCACGACGCGGCCGCTCCGTCTGCAGCACGACTCGCGACTCTGGTGACACGAGGAGATCGCCACGTCACGTAGTGATAAGGCCCGGCAACGAGAACGCTCGGCCGCGCGGCGGCATCACGATCCGGCATGAAGTGGCTCGCCCTACGCCAATGGACAACATCGTCTATTTCGATCGCTATCAGCAGAAGACGTGTGTCGAGAAGGTGTACGGCGATGAGTACCTGCGCTGGACATACGGCACGATCGCGGGCAGATTGGCGCTGGCGGCTTTTGTGAAGCGCGCCTGGTTCTCGCGCTGGTATGGTTGGCGAATGGATCGGCCTGGGTCCCGGGAAAAGATCGCTCCGTTCATTGAAAAATACGAACTCGACGTCAGAGAGTTCCAACGTCAGCCCGATGAGTTCGCGAACTTTAACGAGTTCTTTTATCGCAAGCTCAGGCCGGAATCACGTCCGGTAGACGCGGATCCGCTGGCGGTGGTGTTTCCCGCCGATGGGCGTCATCTCTGCGTTCCCGACCTTTCGCGGTGCGACGGTTTGTTGGTGAAGGGAGCGATGTTCAGCCTGGACACGCTCCTGGCAGACGCTGCACTGGCGAGGGAGTTCGCCGACGGCTCGATGCTGGTGTCTCGGCTTTGTCCGGTCGACTACCATCGCTTTCACTTTCCCCTGTCAGGCCGTGCCGGATCGGCGCGATTGCTGAACGGGCCGCTCTACTCGGTGAATCCGATCGCGCTGGCGGAGAACATCCACATCCTGGCAACGAACAAACGCACGTTGACGCTCTTGGAAACCGAGCAGGTCGGCAAGGTGTTGCTCCTGGAAATCGGCGCCACGTGTGTCGGTGGCATCTGCCAGACGTTCAGCGAAGATTCACAGGTGTCGAAAGGAGGCGAAAAGGGTTACTTCCGGTTTGGAGGCTCGTCGACCATCCTGATCTTCCCCCGAGGGCGCGTTCAGTTCGACGACGACCTGCTCGCCAACTCCGCGCAAAAACGCGAGCTCTACGCCCGAGTCGGCGATCGACTGGGAACGCTCGTCTCGCCGTGACGCGTTTTGATGGCTTCGCGATGGCACTTGCCGCGATTCGCAGCATCGGTTCCCGATCAGCTTTCCAGTTCCAGCACCTGGCTGGGGATGCAGCGGGTGACTTCTTCGATGCTGGTGGCACCGTTGGCCAGGGCGACGAGCGATGCCCGGCGGAAACTGATCATGCCGGCGTCGACTGCCGCCTGGTGGATCTCGTCGCGCGGGCGGCGCTCGGCAATCAGTTGACGAACGCGCTTCCCGGCCGTGAGAATCGCGAACACGCCGCAGCGACCGTCGTACCCCGTGTCGTCGCATTCGTGGCAACCGCGCGGCCCATAGATGGCGCAGGCTCCGTCGGTGTCGACGAGTGAAGTCACGCTGGCAAACATCGCGCCGGCGTCCGGCAGTTCATACTTGACGCGGCAGCGTCGGCAGAGCCGACGGACGAGTCGCTGGGCGACGACGCCTACCAACGAACTGGCGAGGAAGTGTGGCGTCGCGCCCAGGGCGAACATGCTCTCGACGGCGCCGGCGGCAACCGGCGCGTGGAGTGTGGCAAAGACGAGGTGCCCGCTGTTGGCGGCGCGGACGGCGGTGTGGGCGGTCTCGGCGTCGCGGATCTCGCCAATCATCACGACGTCGGGCGCCTGACGGAGCACGCTCGCCAGCAGTTGGGCGAAGTCGACGTCGATGGCGCGGTTCACCTGCGACTGGCGTACGCCGGCGATCGAGTATTCGACAGGCTCTTCGATCGTGTTGATCTTGCGCGAGCCGTTGTTCAGATGCGACAGACAGGCATAGAGCGTCGTCGTCTTTCCGGCACCTGTGGGGCCTGTGACGAGAATCAAGCCGCTGGGGCTTTCGAGCATACCCATGAGCCGGTTGCGCTCCTCGACGCTGAGGCCGAGAGCGCCCAGCGATCGCACACCCCCGTGGGGGTCGAGCAATCGTAGCGTGGCATCCTCACCAAACAGGGTCGGCAACGTGCTGACGCGGACGTCGATATCACGGCCGGCGACGTTTAGTTCGATGCGACCGTCCATTGGACGACGGCGTTCGACGAGGTCGACGTTGGCCCAGATCTTGACGACGTTGATGAACTGGCGGCCCACGATTGGCTCCACCTCGGTGAGCTTCTCGACGAGCCCCCAGCGGCGGATGGCGACGGTAACGTGATCCCGCTCGGCCAACAGGAACAAGTCGCTGGCCTTGCGTCGGATGGCCTCACAAAAGAACTCCTCTAGCGCGCGGCTGCTGTCGGCGAGTTCAGACATCTGGTCGACGTCGATTGCTACGAAATCTTTGGCAATCATACGTGCTTCTCCTTCGGTGTCGGGTTGCGTGCCGAGCCGAGATCGTCGGCCGTAGTGAAAAGCGACCAAAGATTTAACAACCGCAGTGCGGCAATGACACATGGCGGCACGGAACGCAGCACAAGCCGGCCGTGGGCTTGGTGTATTGCCTGCCGGGTGGTGAGCAGCCAGCGGATGCCACTTGAATCGATCGACGTAACGGCGGCTAGGTCCAACAGGACCAGGCGCGAAAGCCGCGCACCGAGAAGCTGCCGGAGCGGGTCAGAAAACTCGTGCGGATGGTGGGTGACGTTGCCCGCGGTGGCTATCTGGCATTCGCCCACCGCGTCTGAGATCAACGTGAGCTTCATGGATGTCTCCCTTCAAACGGCTATTCGTACTTGGCCGGTGTGTATTGCGACCGGTGGACAGAACCCGCACGTGATCCATGTGCCGCAAGCAGTTACGTTTGCTGACGATACTTTTGGCGGCCGCCGGACTAGCGCGATGGCTCCCAAGTCCCCAGTGAAAAGCTGCGAATTCAGGTCACGGCTCTGTCGCTCTCGCCGCCCTGCCCCGGTCAAATCCGACGCGCTGTCGGCGGGTTTGCCGTCCGTCCCCGGGCCGTTTTGTTCACGATGCTGAACGCGTAATTGGCAGTCGCGCCAGGGGAATTTGTCAGCGTCAGTGACCCTGCGCATTTTTGACCGGTCAACGCTCTTTTCCTATTGCGGACGGAGATATCCGAATCAGCATGGAGTTATGCGACGCTTTGGCGTCATCCTGTCGGAACTTGCTTCTTTGCTGCTACATCATCAGGTCGGGGACCATGCAACACACCTTGCGGTTTGTTTGTCTCGGGGCACTCTTGCTGTTCATGTTGGTGGAAAACGCTTCGGCGGCACTGCGTAGTCGGCGTGTTGCCACGGGTCTCGATTCACCGTTGTTTGCCACGGCCGCCCCAGGAGACGACGGTCGTCTGTTCATTGCCGAACGCGAAGGTTTGATCAAGATCTTCGATCGCAATACCGAGACGGTGTTGGATACACCGTTCATCGATCTGAGTCCGCGGGTTTCCACTTACCAGGCGGGTGGACTACTCGGCATGGCGTTCCATCCGGACTACGCCAACAACGGACAGTACTACGTTTATTACATCAACAACGCGAACAACTCACAGATTTCTCGCTTCACCGTTTCGAGCGACCCGAACATCAGCCCGCAGAACTCGGGTACGTACGTGATGGACTTTGACCGTCAACGCGCCACGCACACGGGTGGGTGGATCGGTTTCAGCCCGGTGGACGACTATCTTTACATCCTCAGCGGCGACGGCGGCGGGCACAACGACCCGTTCATGAACGCCCAAGACACGAGCAATCTGCTGGGTTCCGTCCTGCGGATCGACGTCAACGGCGACGACTTCCCCGGCGACATGTTTAACAACTACTCAATCCCGGCAGACAATCCCTTTGTTGGCACCGACGCGGCGCCGGAGACTTGGGCCTACGGGTTGCGCAATCCCTGGCGCGGCAGTTTTGACTCGGCCACGGGCGACTTGATCTTTGGCGACGTGGGACAGGACTATCGTGAAGAAGTCAACTTCCAACGCGCCGACTCGACCGGTGGCGCCAACTACGGCTGGCCGCTACGGGAAGGTACGATTGCCACGCCGACCGCCGACGTCGGTGGACCCCGGCCGCCGGACAACGTCGACCCAATCTACGACTATGCACACGGCGACGGCAAGTTCGAGGGCCATTCAGTGACGGGCGGGTACGTCTATCGCGGCCCCGATCCCGAAATGCAGGGTAAGTACTTCTTCGCCGACTACTCGACCGGCAAGCTCTGGTCGATCGACATCGACCGCGATACCGAAACGTTCGTCTCGGGGTCGCTGAAGGACTGGACGGGACTGCTGGCACCCAATGCGGGCGGCTATTCCCTGACGGTATCATTGGCCGAAGACAGCAACGGCAATCTGTACGTGCTGGACATCGGCGGCGACATGTACATGCTTGAAGCAATTCCCGAGGTCGCCGCCGCCGGTGCCTATCTTTCAGCGTTGTATTCGGCGATTCTCACCCGACCGGGGGAACCCATAGGCGTCTCCTACTGGGGAAGCGAACTGTCCGAGGGAAGCATCAGTCGTGGCGATGTCGCCAACAGCTTCCTCACGTCGCGCGAGCACTTGGCTCACAAGATCAGCAACTACTACCAGACGTTCCTGGGCCGCGGCGCGGACGCGAACGGCTTGGCCTACTGGCGAGACCGACTGTTGAGCGTGGGCGAGGAAAACGTCGCCACCGAGTTCCTCAGTTCGCCGGAGTTCCAAGCTGCCCACGCTTCCGATGAATCATTCGTCGATGCCCTGTACCAGCTCATTCTCAATCGCACTGCGGACAAGAACGGTCGCGATTTCTACGTCGGAGAGTTGCAGGGCGGGCTCACTCGGGCCGATCTGGCAAACCAGTTCACACACTCGCGTGAGCGTTATCGTTCCATCGTCGGAGCGTTCTACCAGCGCTACCTCGGTCGCGAGGGCGACCAGGCCGGCATCGATTTCTACGTGTCTCAACTGATCAACGGCGCGATCGACCTCAACACCTTGGCCCAGCAGTTCCTCACGTCCGACGAGTTCGTCTACCACTCGTATCGCTCGATTGGCGACATCGACACGTACGTGGCCGGACTGCCGTTTGGGGCGACGTCGACTGCTGTGAGCACCGCCGTGCCGGAACCAGCAAGTGCGGCACTCGCCTTGTGTGGTGGCGCCCTGCTGGCCCTACGACGTCGCCGCCGCTAGTCCCCGGTGTACTGCGGATCGCAGACGGATCCGGGTACGAAAACAATCGAAGCTGCACGGCGAACCTGGCACGCGGGTGCCAGGTTCGCTGTTTGCCACGGGCACATCCTTCGAACACGACAACCGTCCCAACGACTTGGCGTGGCATTTTGGCAAACCGTCCGTCACGGCGTTTCCTCAAGACACACTTCGAGCTGATTCCGCTTTCCACTCTCTGCTCTCGTTTCGTCGCAATACCTTGACTTTGATTCTGTGAATTCAATCCTGGGTTCGTATCATGCGTTTCGCATTGCAGTGTTCCTGCCTTGTGGGAATTCTCTCGCTCGTGTTGGTTGAAAGTGCAACTGGCGCCGTACGCACAAGGCGAATTGCGACCGGCCTGGCTGAACCGCTGTACGCAACAGTCGCGCCGGGCGACAACAGTCGGCTGTTCATCATGCAAAAGAACGGCCAGGTGCGTATCCTCGACCAACGCACGGGAGCAATCCTCGATACACCGTATATTGACATCGGCTCGCGGATTTCGACCGAAGGGCAAGACGGCCTGCTCGGCATGGCGTTTCACCCGAACTATGCGTCGAACGGGCAGGTATTTCTCTATTACCTCGACCACAACCGAAACTCGCAGGTTTCACGTTTCCAGGTGACCGGAAACCCCAATGTCGCCGATGCGGGCACGGAGTCGTACGTACTGGGATTCCCACAGCCTGGCGACATTCACGCCGCCGGTTGGATCGGCTTCAGTCCGATCGACAACTATCTCTACATTCCCAGTGGTGACGGCGGCGGCGCGAACGATCCGTTCCACCAAGGCCAAGACCCGAACACGCTGCTAGGAACGGTGATTCGCGTCGACGTCGACGGCGATGATTTTCCCGGCGATGCGTCGCGCAACTATGCGATCCCGCCGGACAACCCGTTCGTTTCAGGAGGGGGCGCACCGGAGAATTGGGCCTACGGTTTGCGAAACCCGTTCCGTTCGAGCTTTGATCGCCAAACTGGCGACTTCTACGTCACCGACGTGGGCCAAGGATTCCGCGAGGAAGTGAACTTTCAGCGCGGCGACGCTGCCGGTGGCGCCAACTACGGCTGGCCGCTACGCGAGGGAACAATCGCCACGCCGGGGGGCGGCGTCGGCGGACCACGCCCAGACGATAACGTCGATCCGGTCTACGACTATGCCCATGGTGCCGGCCCCTTCCAAGGCAATGCCGTGGCTGGTGGTTACGTATATCGTGGCCCCGACCCCTCGCTGCAAGGAACATACTTCTTCGCCGATTTCATTCGTGGCACACTTTGGTCTATTGAAGTCGACCGAGACACGCAGACCGTCGTCGAGGGTTCGTTGACCGACTGGACGGGGCTGCTCGCTCCCGACGAAGGTAGCTTTGCCTTCACGACGTCGTTGGCCGAGGACGCCGTCGGCAACCTCTACACCGTTAGCATTCTCGGCGACGTCTATAAACTCGAACACATTCCGGAAGTAGCCGCCACGGGCGCTCACCTCAACGCGCTCTACTCCGACGTGATGGGCCGACCAGCTGATGACGGTGGTCTTGCCTATTGGGGCTCGGAGATCATGGCAGGGCGTACCACGTATAACGACGTGGTGTCAAGCTTCCTGGCGTCTCGTGAAAACGTCAACAACGTGATTCGCGGCTTCTACCGTCAATTTCTCGAACGCGACGCGGACGGCGGCGGTACTGACTATTGGTCGGACCAGATGAAGTCGGCCGACGAAGCCGACGTGGTGGTGGCGTTTCTCACCTCAGCCGAGTTCGCGAGCCGTCATGAATCCGACGACGACTTTGTCGATGCCCTGTATGACCTCGTGCTAAATCGGTCAGCCGACGAATCAGGTCGGGCGTATTACCTCGGGATGTTGGCCGATGGAACGTCACGCGCCGAGGCTGCCCGCCTCGTCGCCGAGTCGACCGAACGCTATGGCCTACTCGTCGAGGAGTTTTATCAGAGCTATTTCGGTCGCGCAAGCGACGAGGCGGGCCGCGCCTACTACGTGGCACGATTGCGGGACGGATCACTGGATCTACAAGAATTGGCCCGTACGTTTCTTACGTCTGACGAATACATCTACGCCTCACACAGGGCGATCGGCGACTTCAACACATACATCGCCGGATTGCCGTTCGATGACGCAGCGCTGACGGCAGCCGTGCCCGAGCCGGCCGCGGCTGTGATCGCGATGTGCGGCGCCGTGTTGATTGCCGTGTCGCGGCGTCGTCGCTGAGCCGCCCTAGTTGCGTTGACGGCAAGCACGTCCAGAGTCTTTGCGGCCGCCTTCACGAAATCTTGATCGTCCCCCGCTGGAATGCACGCCCTTTTGCGGTACGGGACGCAATGGACATTGCGGGGCAGGTAACCGACAATGGTCAGTCCCGCTCGTTGGTCATCCTTTGCATTCCCGCCTGGAGTCGTATTCATGAGTTGCTCACTAAGCCGCAGCGTGTCACTTGCCCTGCTTGCGTTCGCACTCTTCGCGCCGTGTGTCCGGGGCGACGAGACGCCGCAAGCCGAGGCCGCTCGCGGTATTGTTTACCTCGACACCAACGCGAACGGCACGTTTGACAGCGGGGACGAGCCGCTCGCGGACGTGAAAGTATCCAATGGCCGCGAGATCGTGACCACCGATGCCGCAGGGCGTTATGAACTGCCGGTCGACGATGACACGATCATTTTCGTGCTCAAGCCGAGAGGGCTGCGAACGCCATTCTCGGATCTGCATTTGCCGAAGTTTTATTACATCCACAAACCGCACGGTTCGCCCGACTCGCACTTCGCCGGCGTCGCCCCGACCGGACCGCTGCCCGACTCAATCGACTTTCCCCTTTGCCGCAACGAGGAGCCGGACCAGTTCCGAGCGGTCCTGTTCGGCGACACACAGCCGCGCAACCAGGAAGAGGTCGACTACATCGCCCATGACGTCGTGGAGGAATTGATCGGCACCGACGCTTCGTTCGGTGTGACGCTGGGCGACATCGTGTTCGACGATCTCGACGTCTTTGACGCGCTCAACCGCACGGTGGCGCTGATCGGCATCCCCTGGTACAACGTGATGGGGAACCACGACATCAACTACGACGCCAAGGACGATCGTCACAGCGACGAAACATTTGAGCGAGTGTACGGACCTCCCTACTACTCATTCGACCACGGTCCGGTCCATTTTATCGTGCTCGATGACATCGAGTGGTTCATTCCCGAAGCCGGCGAGAATGGCCAGCAGGGAGAGGGGCAGTACCGCGGCGGCCTTGGTGAAGAACAAATGGCATTCGTTCGCAACGACTTGGCGATGATACCTGAAGACCAACTGGTCGTGCTGATGATGCACATCCCGCTCACCGACGTTCGTGACCGGCACGAGCTTTACCGTCTGATCGAGAAACGGCCTTTCTGCATTTCAATCTCGGGACATACGCATTATCACGAACACCGCTTTATCCACCATGAAGACGGCTTCATGGGCCCCAAGCCGCATCACCATATCATCAACGTGACGGTTTGCGGCAGCTGGTGGACCGGCGCTCCCGATGAACGTGGCATACCGCATACGTTGATGAGGGACGGGGCGCCGAATGGCTACTCGATCATCAGCTTCGACGGCACGGACTATCGCCTTGACTTCAAGGCCGCTGGTCGCTCCGAGGACTACCAGATGCAGATCGAGGCGCCGGAGTCGGTGCCCGCCGACAAGCTCGCCGACACCAACGTCTACGTAAACGTATTCAACGGTTCGGAGCGGTCGCGGGTCGAAATCAGGCTTGACAATGGAGGCTGGACGTCGATGCAACACGCCGTCGAAAACGATCCGAATTTTGTGGCCGTTTCCGAGCGTGAGGCGGCCATCCTGGAGAAGATCAAAGCGTTCCGCGAGTTGCCCGACGTCGGCACGTCCGCGCACTTGTGGAAGTCCCCATTGCCGGCCGACGTCACGGCGGGCACGCACCTGATTGAAGTCCGTGCAACGGACATCAACGACATCGAGCACGTCTCGCATCGGGTGATACGCGTCACCAACGCAGTGCCAGAAGCAAAAGAATCTGTGCCCGAAGCAAAAGAGTAGTCTTTACCGCCACGTCGCGGAGGTGCACAAAGGGAACGATGCCTTCAAGGACGAATTGTCCGAAGAATCTTGGACGACGACACGCCGTCGCACTACTGGAGCAAGCCAGCAGCGGACACTCATGCGGCAGGAGGTGGACAAAAAAACTCGCCCCGACTTCCAATAGACACCGGGGCGAGTCGAGATTCGTTTTT
>JAGQPT010000503.1 GCA_020426575.1 Planctomycetales bacterium | reverse complement strand
CGCCGACCAGCGTGAGCGACACCTCGACGCGGTAGACGCCCGGCTCGTCAACCGTCGTGTCCAGCTCGTGCGACTCATGCTCTTCGATCACGCGGCCGTCGCGCACCAGGCGGATGATGCCCGGCAGCGGCGCTTCGGCCCGAATTCGCAGCGGCGCGGCGGCCGTCGTTTCGCTCCCCAGTGGCATTCGCTCGCCGCGCTGCTCGGCGTAACAGACGAAACCGCTGGGGTCAGCCATCCAGTCGAAGGCGACGTAAACGCGTCCGGCCGTGAGCGCGTCCCAGACGGCCGGCTGCGAAAGTTCGGTGACCAGCAGGTGCGTGCTGACGTGGCGGAAGCTGCGCTCGTAGGGATCGAGGTCGAGCGCCAGAACGACGTCGCCGGGTTGCTTGCCCGCTGTGAGCGCCGCCACCGCTGGAATCTTTGCCGGATCGAGCACGGTGATGCGCTCGCCCAGGGCGTCGTCGACGCGCACGGTACCGTCGTCCTGGACGACGGCGCGGAATCCCTGGTTGTGGTGCGCGTCGTTGGCCGCCACGCCCGTGACGCGGCGCGTCTGAGCGAGTCGGTCATAACGGCCCAGATACTGTGTGGGGTAGTCCAACAGCGCGGCAAACGTCTCCTGCGGATAGGCGGCGACAGCCGGCATCAGGCTCGCCAGTTGCAGTGGGTCGCGCATCAGCGCCGCCAATCGGGCTTCGTCCTTGACGTCGGCGTGGGTGTTATAGATTTCCATGCCGGTCGCGCCGGCGATGTCCCAGTCCATCCGCTCCTCAACGTGCGAAACGAAGGCGAGCCCGCCGGTGCCACGCACCAGGTCGGAGAACGCCTGCGGTGTCTCGGCCGACTCGTCTTCGATGCTGCGCGTGGGCCAGGCGAGAAAGCCGCGGGTCTCGGCACCGGGGATCAAGAGCACGCCGTCCCGGATGCCGCGGTGGCCGTCGTCGACGTAGTCGTAGTGCGGTGCCGGGTGTTCGCTGAACATCACGACGCGCGCGCCGACGGCGCGGGCTGCCGCGATGATCTCGTCGATCGAGCCGTTGCTGTCGTGCGAGAAGGCCGAGTGCACGTGCAGCAACGCCCGACAGTCTTCGTAGTCGCTGGAGAGCGCAACATCGCGTCGTCGCTCGGCCAGCGCCGCCACCTGTTCGTGAGTGGCCCGCAGCCGCTCCATCCGCATCCGCTCAACGGCATCGCCGCGGGCACGTCCGCCGGGTGCCGCGCACCAGCTGCTAAGTAGAATCACGACAACCGCGATACGTTTCATGGATGATCACGCGCGTTGGTGCTTTTGAAGGTATGCATCTTTGAAAAGAGCTCTCGGGCTGGAATTGTGTTATCGGCCCAAGTGCCACCACCAACATAGCAGATCGCGGGATAGTCCCAGCGCGGAAGGCAACATTCGTTGCGCGTCTTCCTATCCTACCGAGTTGCGGGCCAGCGTGTCTCGAACCACTCTTCCGACACGAAGCGGCCGAGTAGGGACTTGAGCAGGCGGCGCGGTGCCTCGTCCAGGTTGATCGTCGCTGACCCATTGTGACTGGGATCGTCACCCTCGGAGTGCGCGCCATTGGGAGCCGAGTCACCAGGAACGGCGCCGCCGGGGGTGAATGTGACGGGCCAGTCGTGGGCACGGGCGTCGAGATTGAAGCGTTCGGCGATCCGCAGTGCCCAGAGGTTGCCGAACATGTCGCGAAAGTCGGCCATCACGCGGTCGATGCCAGCGGGGCGCAGTTTGGCACGGGGCCAGCCCAGGCTGATCGCCAGTGTGCCAACGGCCGCCAGCGGCCCGCCGATTGCCCAATGGCTTTCCCAGCCGACCAGCGGTGTGCCCGGCAGATGGGGCCCCAACCAACAACACTGCGCCAGCACGACGAGTGTGCCAGGCAGCCACCAACGGGTGCCACACCAGTTGAGCCAGCCGGTCGCCACGAGCACGGCGAGGAACCAGCGCCAGAGGCCGTGCAGTTCGAGGTGTCCGGCACCGAGCAACAGCGACTGGGCGTTGGGCAGGTTCACGATCACCCAGAACGAGAGCACGATCCACTGCCAGACGTGGTGCTGGGGACGCTTGGCCCCGAGCGCCGCCAGTGCCGGACAGAGCGACAGGGTGGCGAGGGCAAAGCCGCGCTGACCGTCCCAACGGGTGAGCGCCCCGGTCGCATCGGCAACAGCCGAGCTAGTCACGGCGACTTCGCCGAGTGCGGTGAAGAGGTACTGGGCGGCGACGGCCAGCAGCGCCGCGACGCTCCACCAAAGCGCCGGGCCGAGCGTGGTGCCGGCCAGGCGGTGCCGCACCAGCATCAGCCGCAGGGCCGCTGCGGCGACCGAAAGCGCGGCGATCAGCAGCGCGGCGCCAAGCGACGACGGCACGTCGGCGAGCGAGATCGAGCGAACCGCTGTGACCGGCAAAATCGGAATCACTCCCACATGCGAACAACGAAGGTGCGATGTTGACGGTTGGGTATATGCGGAAGTGGGAGAAAATTCAACGGTTGCGTTTGCTCTACGGCCAAACGTGTCACATGTTTCCCAAAGACAACGTGCGAGGTGCGCGAAGCGCCCTTGCGGGTCGACACGGCCGGCCGCCGCACCGCGGTAGCCTAACCCGCGCGAGACGACGTGGCGCGAAGTATGCCACACATCGGCCGCGGCTGGAACGTGTTGGCCGAACAAGTGTCGACGTGAAGCGCGTCGTCCCGATCGGCCAGCCCGCGCTCCCGCAGTTCCCTCCCCCCGAATCCCCACCGACACCGAACGATTGAGCAAAGGACGCGCGCCCCATGACGCGATGCATCTTGGCAGTAACATTTGCGGCGGCGAGCCTGTTGTCCCGGCCTGTCCTGGCGTGGGAAGCTCTGGACAACTTTGTCGACGACCTGGTGAGCTGTTGCACGATTGACTGTGGGCCGCCGGTGGATTACGGACCGCCCCCAGCGGTGTACAGCCCGCCCTCGGCGCCACCGCCACCTCCGGTGCCGGTCATGGTGATTCCGGAGGAGTGTCCGCCGCAACCGGTGTTTGTGCCGCCGCCCGCCCCGCAAGCCCTGCCGGCCGCGCCCTGCTGCGAACCGTGCGACTGCTGCGGCAAGTTGCGCGAGTGCTGGCAGCGTTGCTGCAACTGGTGGTCGTCGTTGTGCTCGAAGTGCTGCCCAGGCCTGACCGCAGGACCCGGCCCCCAGTACCAGCCGCAATTCCAACAACAGTACCAGACACCTTACCTGGGTGGACCGACCGGCACGGACTACACGTACCCCGACGGCGAGATGTACAGCGGAGGCGAGCAGTCGTACGAGGTGACCTACCCGCCGAGCAACGGCTACGAGACGTACATGGAAGGTCCGTCGTTCGAGGTCGACCCGACGAGCCAGTACAGTCCCGGGTACGAGTACAGCCCATCGTATCCGAGTTACGAATATGGCGCGCCGACTGGGACGACTAGCGAAGTTATTCCGACGCCGCTGAACTCGATCTGAACATTCGTGGCGACAGCACAAGTCGGTCCACAAAGTGACGAATGTTTTCTCGGCGCCGAGAAGTCGTGCCGCAGCATCGGCTTAGGACGCAACCACCGCACGACCGCCAGAAAACGTCTTCAGAGGCACGACCCGCTCCGTCGATACGCTCAATATCAACTTACCGGGAGGGCGGGACACGGACGTGTCCCGTTTACAGATAGAGGCCGCGACGATTCGACGGAACGAATCGTCGCGGCCTTGCTTTTTTGTTGGTGGCCCGTCGTACCAGCGCCCGGGCCCGTCGGAGCAGTTGTGTTCCGCGCTTTCTTTCACGCCGGCGCGCTACGATCCCTGCGAGTCCTCCAGGAACGTGCGGTACTCTTCGTCGAGTTGGGAAAACGTTCGGCCCGTGAGTTCCCCCAGCGCGCTGGGGCGGTCGCGCCCCGAATAGATCAACCGCAGATAGTCCACCAGGGCGCCGCGATAGCGCCCGCGCTCGGCGTGAATCAGGAAATGCGTCAGGCCGGACGACTCACTGTAGATGCGGCGGATGTCGGGGTCGCGCTGCAATTGTTCCATCCCATACTCGACGAGCGTGCCGAGGGGCACGTAATAGTCGTCGACGAGCCGGCGCTGGCGGGCGGCCTGCAGCCGGATATCGTTCCCTCCCAGCGTGGTGTAGTCGTCGGCCTCGGCAAGCGACTCCATGTAGCAGGCGATGCCCTCGACGATCCAGAAGTTCGCCGCCGAGGCGACGTTGGCGACCGTGGGGCGGCTCTCGCTAAACAACTGGTGCGTCGCCTCGTGGTAGAGCGTGCGGTAGTCGGGCTCGGGCGAACCGAAAAAGAACGCCGTGCGCTGCTCGCCCCAATAGTAGCCGGTGGTTTCGATTCCCGGCGGCAGCTGGCCGCGCAAGGCGTGCTGGTACTGTTCACGGTCTGCGTAGAATACGACGCGCATCCGTTGCGGCGACGCGTCGCCGCGCCGCGAACGGCGGCCGGTGAAAAGTTGTTCGAGTTCCGCGTCGTTGGCATAGTAGCGGACGAAGACGCGGCGCCAGACGTTGTAGAGGCGTTCGAGTCGCCGCCCCAATCGCACCCCGGCTTCGAGGCTATGGCTAGTGTCGATCGTGTAGTGCTCGGTGACGACGCGCCAGGGCTGCCCGAGTTCGCGGCGTAACTGGCGCTCTTCGTCGGCGCTCATCCAGCGATTTTGAAAACGCCGCTCGCCGTTCTGATATCGCTCGACGTATCCGCTGGGCAGCCAGCCGAACTCCGGCGTGTCGACGCGTCCCAACTTCATTTGCCGCACGTCGAAGGTCGTGCGCCAGTGACCGTCGTGTTGCTGGAAACCGAGGATGCGGCGGGCCTGCTCGTGGTCGGGGTTCTCGCGCAGCGCGTCGAGGGTGAGTTCATACGACAGCGAATAGTCCCCCTGGCGCAGCGCCGATTGCGCCAGTTCGAACAGCGCGTCGGCCTGGTCGCGGCGCAGGGTGGCCAACCGGCATCGCCACTGCGGCGCGCCGTCGGACTCGAGCGCATTGAGCGCGCCAACGGCGGCGCTGGTGGCGTGGTACAGGTAGATTTTGTCCGGATCGCGGACACGCAGCCAGGAACGAACCTGCGCCGCGGCGTCGTTGTCGCCATCGGTGGCGACCTCGTCGGCCAGGGACGTGATCGCCGCCGAAAACTGTTCGGTGAGATCGGCCCGCTGTCGCCAAAGTGCCATGCCGTCGGCACAGACCGGCGCCGCCGGCAGCGACGCGACCAGCGCGAGCAAGAGGAGCGGCGTGCTCAGGAGGCGGAAGTCGGCGGTCTTCAAATCTCGTCACCTGGCACGAGTCGCGCGAATGGCACCAAACGCTAACGACGTCGGCGCCGACCGGAGGCGGGACACCAACACCGGCCAGCTTCCACTGTAACACGGGTCGGCCGATATGCGGTGCCCGCCGTGTCGCCGACACCTGGTCAGGCCCCGCTGGGGTGACGATCGCAGGGGCCGTGCCGGTTGTCGTGCGGCAAATCGCGCGCTACCAGGCCCATGGACACGGGGCATCAGTCGTCCGAGAAGGCGGCGTCGAAGGCAACGTTGCTGGGGGCAAAATCGATCCGACGTACGAATTCGCAGGCCTCGCGGGCACCGGCCTCCCGCTCCATGCCGCAATCTTCCCACTCGACCGAGAGCGGGCCGTCGTAGCCGATCACGTTCAGCGCCCGAATGATCTCTTCGAAGTTGACGGCGCCGCGGCCCAGTGAGCGGAAGTCCCAGCCGCGCCGCGGGTCACCAAAGTCGAGGTGGCTGGATAGGATGCCGCTACGGCCGTCGAGCGTCACGATCGCGTCCTTCATGTGCACGTGATAGATGCGATCGGGAAAAGCGCGGATGAACTCGACCGGGTCGACCCCCTGCCAGATAAGGTGGCTGGGGTCGAAGTTAAAGCCGAACTCTTCGCGGTGGTCGATTGCTTCAAGGGCCCGGCGAGCCGTGTGCAGATCGAAGGCGATTTCGGTGGGATGGACTTCCAAGGCGAAGCGCACGCCGCATTCGCCGAACACGTCGAGGATCGGGTTCCAGCGTTCGGCAAATTGCGCGAAGCCCGCTTCGATCATCGCCGGCGGCACCGGCGGAAAGGAGTAGAGCATGGGCCAGATACTCGAACCGGTGAAACCGTTGACGACGCCGATGCCGAGGCGCTGGGCCGCGCGGGCCGTGTTCTTCATCTCCTCAGCGGCCCGCTCGTTGACGCCCTGCGGATCGCCGTCACCCCAGACGCGCGGCGGCATGATCGCCTGGTGGCGGGCATCGACCGCGTCGCAGACGGCCTGGCCAACGAGGTGATTGCTGACGGCGAAGACTTCCAGGTCGTGCCGCTGGAGCAGGTCGCGCCGGTTGCCACAATAATCGTCGTCCGAGAGGGCCTTGTCGACATCGAAGTGATCGCCCCAGCAAGCCAGTT
>JAGQPT010000045.1 GCA_020426575.1 Planctomycetales bacterium | reverse complement strand
CCGGTGAACTCCTTGCCGATCTGCTGGATCACCGACTCGTCGAGGATCGACGCCGCCGCGAAATAGACCGTCACCACGTCGTCGCGGTCGACCAGCTTGAGATGCTTGAAATCCATCGATCCCGTCCTGCGGCGCCGTGGCCAAGTGAGGTGGTTCGCTCCAAATCGTGAAGCCCTAGCATGGTGGAAACCCCGGCGAACCGCAAGCGCCGGCCGCCGGCGGGCCTTGTTGCTCAAAGACGCGAGCCGCACGCCGAATATCGAGTTTCAGTCGCAGGCGCGGCACGGCCTGCACCCGCGAAGCCCGTCTCGACACCAGCGGACGAGAAGCCGGTCCGCCCGTGACGCTCAAGGTCAACGGAATTTGGCGAGAACGTCGACGCTTGTACGATTCCATACGCTCGCGAACCGAAAGCTACTGCTTGGCCGCCAACTCGGGCGTCTCGATGTGTTCCGGCTGGAAGCCGAGCCCGATCAGTCGGCCCGCAACGCGCCGCAGCAGCGGCGAGAATGCCCAGACGAACACCCTCAGGTACCAGGACAACGACAACGGTTCACCCGCCGCGCGGCCTTTGCCGAACAGTTGATGATGGATCGTCGACTGCAGACGCTGTGTCTTGCGGGCGGCCGGCTCGCGGCGCTGTTGCACGGCGGCCAGGTGCGATTCGGTCAACGCACCGGCGCGGAGGGGCTCGGCGAGCAGGTTGGCCGCCGCGACGGCGTCCTGGATCGCCAGGTTGATGCCGACGCCGCCGACGGGCGACATCGCGTGTGCCGCATCGCCGATGAACAACAGTCCCGGCTCGTGCCATTTGCGGAGTCGATTGATTTGCACGGTGAGTAGTTTAACCTCGTCCCAACTGGCGAGCCCCTGTGACACCTCTTTGAGCGGCGGGCACACCGATGCGATCGTCTCTTTGAAATGGACGAGGCCCTCGGCCTTGATGGCGTCGAAGGCACCCTTCTGGATGATGCGGGCCGTTTGGTAATGATCGCGACGGGGAATCGTCACCAACATGTGCCCGTCTCGCAACCAGGCCAGTGAGTCTCCTTCGTCGTCGTCGGGTCGATCGAGCCGAAACCACAACACGTCGATGGGGATGCCCTCTTCGTCGATGCGGTGGTGCGTGACGCCACGGACCGTCGACGTTCGGCCGTCAGCCGCAACGACCAGGTCGGCGCGGATCTCGTACTCCTCGTCGCCCGAGCGACAGCGGACACCGACGACACGGTCATCCTCGCGAATCACGTCGGTCCCCATCGTGCTCATCCGTAGGTCGAACGTCGGGTAGCGCTTGCCCTGCTCGCTGAGCATGTTGAGAAAATCCCATTGCGGCGCGATGGCGATGAATTTGCATTTGCCTGGCAAGTGCGAGAAGTCCGGCCCGACGAAACGCTTGCCCTGGACGTTCACGTGGAGCCGCTCGGCGCGAAAATCGGCGACCTCCAGCACCTCGTCCAACAGTCCCAACTCGTCGAGCAACTGGAGCGTCGACGGGTGGATCGTGTCGCCACGGAAATCGCGAAAGAAGTCGGCGTGCTTCTCGAGCACGGTCACGGCCACGCCGGCTCTGGCCAGCAGGTACCCCATGAACACGCCGGCGGGCCCGCCACCGACAATGCAACACGTTGTTCGATTCTCTTGTGATTCATTCACACTCGTTCATCCATTTTCAGGTCGCGGCGCTCGCGAAAGGCGCGCGCCGACAAAGTTCGCCCGCCATTCGGTCCGTACCACCCACGGGCAGTATCACTTCTATGGACTTCATGCGTCCAGCAATCGTCGATAAACCGTTGTGATTTCGCCGCTTGTCCGTCGGCTGCCGGCTGTGATCGGCGCAGCGCTTCGGGATGGCACCCGTGCGTGTCGGGCACAGGCGCGTTACGCTACAAGCAGCAGGGAGACGCCACCACCCGCCATCTGGAGGACCCGCTCGATGTCACGCCGTCAATCACGTCGAGAGTTCGTCGCGGCCAGCGCGGCCGCCGGAGCGTTCAGCGTTGCCGACCTTTCGTTTCTCCGCCGGCTTTCGCCCGTATCGGCCGCCGACGCGCAGATCGATCCCAACAAGGTCTGGCTCGGGGGCGACATCGAACCCGTGGTGCGGCTGCTCGAAGAGACGCCGCGTGAGCAACTTCTGGAACGCGTTGCCGAGCGCATCGAAGCGGGACTGAGCTATCAGGAAGTGCTCGCGGCACTGTTGCTCGCCGGTGTGCGCAACGTGCAGCCTCGGCCCAGTGTCGGCTTCAAGTTCCACGCCGTGCTGGTCGTCAACTCGGCCCACCTCGCCAGCCTGGCGTCGTCCGACGAAGATCGCTGGCTGCCGATCTTCTGGGCGCTTGACGAATTCAAGAGTTCTCAGGCCCGCGACGTCGAGGAAGGCAACTGGACGATGGCGCCGGTCGACGAGTCGGCAGTGCCGCCGGCCGGACGTGCCCGCGCGGCGTTCACCACTGCGATGGATAACTGGGACGAGCCGGCCACCGACGCCGCCATTGCCGGATTGGCCCGTACCGCGGGCAGCAACGAGCTCTTCGAACTCTTCGCCCGGTATGGCACGCGAGACTTTCGCGCGATCGGCCACAAGGCGATCTTCGTCGCCAACAGTTGGCGGACGCTGGAGACCATCGGCTGGCAACACAGCGAACCGGTACTGCGATCGCTGGCCTATGCGCTGCAGAACCACGGCAGCGAATCAAACCCCGCCCGGAGCGATCACGCGGCAGATCGGCCCTGGCGGCGCAATCAAGAACTCGTTGCTGACATTCCCGACGATTGGCAAGGCGGCCGTATCGATGACGGCGCCACTCGCGAACTGCTCACCGTGTTGCGCGAACAGTCAGACGAAGACGCGAGCCGGGCAGTCGTCGGCATGCTCGCTGCTGGCGTGTCGCCGCAGTCGGTCTATGACGCGTTGCTGTTGGGTGCCGGCGAACTGTTGATGCGCCAGCCCGGCATCGTGGCGCTGCACGCCGTGACGACCACCAACGCGATGCGCTACATCTTCCAGACGGTAGGGAGCGATGAAACCCGCCGGTTGGTTCTACTGCAGAACGCCTCGTTTTTGCCGATGTTCCGTGAGGCCATGCAGGGTCGCGGCACCGTCGGCGATGCGAGCATTGTCGAGTTGCCGGCTACGGCGCCGGGCGAAGACGAGGCCGAAGCGCTCGGCGCGATATTCCATGACGTGAGCGACGATCGTTCCGCCGCTGCCCAGCGCGTGCTCGGTTACCTCGACGCGGGGCAATCGGCCGAAGATCTGATCGCGGCGGCCCGACGCTTGATCTTCCTCAAGGGCGACAACGCCCACGACTACAAGTTCAGCTCTGCGGTGCTCGAAGACTACTACCACGTCTCACCCGAATGGCGGAACCGCTACCTCGCCTCGAGCGTGTACAACCTTCGCGGCTCAGGCGATCGCGACAACAGCCTCGTGCAACGTACCCGCGCAGCGCTGGCCTGACGTATTCGTTCGTCGGGATGCACAGGGGATCGATAATGGGGCTGGAGATTATCTTGCTTCTGCTGGGCTGTACGGCGGCGGTTAGCCACTCGATCGTGGGACCGTTCCAAAGCGCCGCAAGGGGCAAGCCTCGACCGACGCAACGGTCTCTAGTTGACCTGCTTGGCGCCATGTACTGGGCGGCCATTCCTAGGCCGTTTTTGGCCCTTGCCAAAAAGCGGACGGGGCAACGACACCGTCCTGTATCCCATCATCGCTATAGCGCTCGTCGCCGTTTTTCTCTACATCTGGTGGCATGGCGTTACGATGCTTTCGGCAATCGGAATTCGCGACGTGAAGCGGCGGGCTACATTTCTGCTGATCGTTCTTCCTGCGGCGGTGCCTGGAGCGATGATTGCCGCGCCTGGTTTGATGTTTATGGCGCTGAGTGTGGTCGAACAGGCGGCACGCCGCGAGCCGGACGTGTCGAGTGTGATGCTTTGCATCATTGGCGTGATTGTGCTTGCGGTGACTGTCGCCGCACTGCGCCGCCTCGGCCATTGGGTCTTGGTCTACGCCGAGTAGGCGATGGACACGTTCACCGACGTTCGACCGCCGACCGTGTCAGTCGAGAAAGTTGATTCGGGAATATCGTATCGAGCCCGGTACAAATGCCACGTCAGTTGCGTGGCCAAGTTTTCCGTTGATGGTCGAGATCGGGCGGTTACCGCGTCACGCGCGAAGATACTATCGCACTTCTGGTTCGACGTTGTAGCTGTCGCGCATCCAGGGTCGCAGATACCAGTTCCGTGCCGCGACCATCACGGTCTTGGTGTCTTCAGCGGCGAGAAGGGAACAGGGAATCAAGAACAGCGTCACGACCGTGGCGAACATCACACCGTAAGCAAGCGACGCCGCCATCGGAATCAAGAACTGGGCTTGGAGCGAGTCGTCCAACAAAAGAGGCAAGAGCCCGACGAACGTCGTCACCGAGGTCAACATGATCGGACGAAACCGCCTCGCGCCGGCCTGAAGGGCGGCTTCTCGTAGCGAGACGCCCTCGGCGCGGCGTTGATTCACATAATCGACCATCACCAGGGTGTCATTGACCGATACGCCGGCTAGCGCCAGCATCCCAAACAGCGAAAGGTAGGACGGAGTGATCTCCAGGGCAATGTGCCCAAGCAGGGCCCCGATAATTGCAAAGGGAATTGCCAACATCACGAAGAACGGCTGTCCCAGCGACTTCAGCGCAACGGCCAGCAGCCCGTACAGGGTAAACGCCAGCAGACACGCTCCCACGATCGTCTTTTGCCGAGTGGCCTCGGCCTCGGCGACGTAGCCGACAAATTCGAAATTCAAATTGTGTTGTCGGCACAGTTCGTCGATTTTCGGCGAGATGTCCTTGGCGATTCCCAGCACGTCGACGGTTTCGTCGACTGGTTGAGCGCCGCAGCGCAGGATTTCGGCGCCGTTTTTTCTGTCCACCGACGACGGAGCCTTGGTGAAGGCGATCTCGGCAACAGTCGATAGCGGAACGTCGGCGCCGCGTGGGGTACGTACGCGCATGCGTTCGAGCGTGTGAAGCGACTCGCGTTGCTCACGAGGTAAGCGGACCATCACGCGGATGTCGTCCACGCCGCGTTGGAGGCGTTGCGCTTCCTCGCCAAAAAAGGCTTGACGAACCTGCTGAGCGAGGAGTTGCTGGGTCAGCCCCAGTTCGGCGGCGAGCGGCTTGAGCCGCAGTTCCAACTCGTCCTGTCCGTAGTTGATATTCGCCCAGGTGTTACTGAACCCATCGTATTCCTGTAGCAGGTCGCGAATTCCCCTCGCCACTTCCGCCTTTTCGGGCGACATCGGACCACGAAGTTCGAGGTTCAGATTCTCGTTGTCGACGTTGCGGTCCCGATTGATGCTTGTGTCGGCACGGATGCGGAATTCGGTGGCCTCGGGGATGGGGCCGACGAGTTCGTTCCAGCGGGCAGCAAGTTCACTGTTCCTGGGCCCGGCGACACTGCGCATCGACGGGGCCATCACCTCAAAGGAAATCACTCCCGCCGACTTGTCAAAGTCCCTGTGGATTCTCGCCGCTCCTACCAGCTTGGAGATGTTTTGTACTAACGATTCGCCACTGCCCGGATCGATGTATTCTCGTTGCAGTTGATGCAGCGCGGCTTCGATTCGATCCATGTACCGAGCGGTCGTCTCGAGTGAAGTGTCGTCGGGCATGTCCAGTTCAGCCGAGATGCGCTGCCGGTCGATCGACGGGTAGGCAATGAACTCCATTCGTCCACTCAAGCAGTAGCCCGCCATCAATAAGGCAGTGGCGACGAAAGCGGCCAAGACCGAGGCGCGATGGCGTACGGCGCGTTCGAGCCACGGTTGATAAACCCGCGCTACGAACCACTCAAGACTCTTGGCGACGGTTGACTGAAATCGCGTGAACGGATTGTCTCGCGGAATTGGGCGGAGATGTTTGAGGTGCGACGGCAGGATCAGTTTTGATTCGATGAGAGAGAATAGCAACACGGGGGCCACGACCGGAGGGACCTGAGAGGCAAAGTCGCCCCAACTGCCGTCGAAAAACATCAACGGAACGAACGCCACGATGGTCGTGATCGCACCGAATGTGACGGGCGTCGCCACTTCATGTGTGCCTTCCACGGCTGCTTCAAGCGGAGGCATCCCGGACTGCAGTTTCAAGTAGACGTTTTCGGCCGTGACGATGGCATCATCCACCACGATCCCCACGACGATGATGAATCCGAACACGCTCATCATGTTCGCGGTCACACCGAACCACGGCATCAGCAACACCCCACCGGCGAAACCCACTGGGATGCCGGCAACGATCCAGAGGGCGAGACCCGGGCGCAGGAAGAGTCCCAAAAGCAACATAACGAGGATACTGCCCTGCGCAAGAGATCCGACGAGTGTTTCCAGGCGGCCACGAATATCGACCGACTCGTCATCCCAGATGAACAGTTCAATTCCCTCGGGGAAACGCGTGCGAGCGTTGCGCACGTATTCGTGCACCTTGTTGGAGATATCGATCGCGTTTTCGTTGCCCGTGCGCAAAACTTCGACGAACAAGGCGGGCCTGCCGTTGAACTCGACGATCTTCTCGCCTTCTTCGAAGCCATCCGTGATTGTGGCGACCTCCCCCAGGAGCACGTCGGCGCCGTTGGCCGCACGTATGGGGATACGGCTGAAATCCTGCTCGGAGTAGGCCTGACCCCGAGTCCGCACGATGAACGTGCCGCTGGCACTGTCGATCGAACCGGCCGGCAGGTCGATGGAAAACTGACGGATGGCGTCGGATAGGTCCTGAAAGCTCATGCCGTACGACAGCAGTTTCGTCGTGTCGACTTCGACACTGATTTCATATCGTCGGTCTCCCTGAACCTGTGCCCGGCTGATCCCCGGCAGGGCGATCACGTCTTCCTGCACCTTGCGAGCGACTTCGCGCAATTCGTGCGGGCTCAGCCTTCCCGTGACCGCGATGCTGAGCACTTCCCACCAATTGGACGAATCGGGAATGTAGATGCGTGGCCGTTCGGTTTCGTCCGGAAACGTGGTGATCGTGTCGATCTGTGACGAGACGTCCTCCATCAGCGCTCGCAGGTCGGTACCGGGTTCGGCGTCGACAAATATCCGTGCTTCGCCCTGTTGGCCTTCGGCGATGATGTCGCGAATTCCTTCGACCCCTTCGAGTGATTCCTCGATCGGGATCAGGATCGCCTGCTCGACGTCTTTGGCTGTCCCGCCGCGGTAGGGCATACGGATGGCCACCGTTTCGAAGCTGCGTTCCGGCGAGACTTCGAGCGGCATGCGGAACATCGCCGTGTAGACGCCCGCAACAAGTATCGCGAGCATCATGAAGTTTGCGGCGATCCCGTTGGTGGCGAACCAGCGAATCATGGGGGCAAGCTAGTTAGTAGCGTTCTTGTCGGAGGCCGTCGCCGTGGAATCGGCGATCGTCGCATTCACATCGGCATTGGGGATGATTTCGATCCTTGCCCCCTCGGGAGCGTACGGCATCGGAGTTGTCGCCAGCCACATCCCCGTCGGAATCACTGACGACGGGACGATCACGTGCTCTGCGTCCGACCACAGCGGCGCGACCTTTAGGGGCAACAACGTCTGGTCAACTCGATCCACCAGGATGACCTGGTCCAGTTGACGCACGGCCGCTCGAGGCAAGGCGATCACGTCGTGCAACGTTTTGCCCTCGATTGCGGCAACGACCGGCTGACCAATTCGCAGCGGAGGTGCCCCCGATTGTCTCCCGAAAGGGTCATTGACGCGCGCGATGGCAAAAAGGTCGCGCGAGTCCTCGTCGAGTAGACCTTCGGTACGGACGATGGTCCCGCGCCAGAGGGCATCTTCCGACGCGCCGACGGCGTCGCGCAGCGTCACATTCAGCGGAGTGTCCTCGGCGAATTCGGGCAGATCGAGGAAACGCCGCTGCAGGCCGGAAATCGGCAGACGCACTTCGACAAAGTCGATGGCGAACACTTCGCCCAAGGGTGAGTTCGACCCGGCCAAATGCCCCAAGCCGATCCGTTTCGATTTGACCCGTCCATCGAATGGCGCCACGATTTTCGTGCGCTGCAGATCGAGTGCCGCTTGCTCCATGCGAGTCTCGGCAAGGGCAACGTTGGCCTCGGCCTGTTCGCGGCTGGCCGACGCCGCGTCCACCTCGCCCTGGGAGACGGCATTCGATTCGATCAGCCGCAGCTTACGTTCCTCGACCAGCTTCGCAAGCTTCAGCTCTGATTTGGCGGCGGCACGTTGCGATTTGGCGATCGACAGGGCCGTCTCGTAGTCGCGGGGATCTATCTCGACGAGTACCTCGCCGGACGTGAAGTAGGCGCCAACTTCAAACGAAGGGCTGACCTTCACGACCGTGCCGGAGACCTGCGACGTCAGCGTGACCTCGTTGTGGGCCTGTACCACGGCGTGCGTCTTGACCACCACTGGGAAATCAACGACGTCGACGTCCGCGACTCGTGAACGGAGCACGGCTTTGGCCGAGGCCGGCTCAGGTGGCCGTTCGATGTGCCGTGCCAGTTCGGCGAAACCGAACCACCCACCGACGAGAATCGCGCACGGAATTGCCAGTCTCAGCAAAACTCCGGCGGCGTTCGAGCGGGGTGCAGCGGGCGTCGTCATGCGTCACAACCACAATGGGCAAAAATCGGAGAGGGGCCGGCAAGGCGGGATGCGGATGGCTGACGGCGGTGACCACTTCAGGCTGCGGGTCGGCGCCGGAGGGCACGCGTTCATTGTCGCAAGGCGCAGTACCAATTGACAACGCGTACCCTCAATCAGGGGGGCGTTGCTGTTTCCGAATGTGTGGCAGGTGGGGTAAGTCTTGATGGTATTGCCGATAGCGGGGACTTTGAATCGGGAGTGGCTCGATCGATGTGAACCTTTACCAGCATAAAATAATAGTCTGTTCAGGTGGCGCCTGAACCAACGAAGGTATGGGAAATGGGGAGAATTCTGGTTTTGCTGGCTTCGACGGGTCTCCGATGCGATGTGTCTCGATTCCATCCGCGACCTCGGCCGAAAGCCTCGCCCGGGGGTGGCTCCTTTTGGCATTCACCGTCGTCACGATCGTCGGCTCGGGCTGCACGAGCCCGCGCGATTGGTTGGCCAACGGACTCAAAGTAGGTCCCAATTATCGTACACCCAGCGTACGCGTGGAACGCGATTGGATCGACGCCGACGACAAACGCGTGATCGGTGACCCCGTCGAGGCTGCCGCCTGGTGGGCCACCTTCAACGACCCGGTCCTGAATCAACTCGTCACTGAGGCGTATGGTCAAAACCTGACCGTCCGCCAGGCAGGTGCGCGAATCATGCAGGCGCGTGCGTTGCGCGCCATTACCGTGGGCAACCTCTTCCCTCAGCAGCAAGACTTCGCGGCCGAGTACTCACACAATCTTACCACGGGCGCCGGGTTCGATCGACATTTCAGCACGTGGCGAGGGTCGTTCGGATTGGCGTGGGAACTTGACTTTTGGGGGCGATACCGCCGTGCGGTCGAAGCGGCGGATGCCGACCTCGACGCCGCCGTGTACGAATACGGTGACGTGGTTGTCACGCTGGTGGCGGACGTCGCCGCAACCTATATCGACATCCGCACGCTCCAGGCGCGACTGGAACTCGTCCGGCGCAACGTGGAAAACCAGCGCAGGACCTACGAGATCACGGACTTTCGTTTTCGCAATGGTGAATCAAGCGACGTAGACGTCCAGCAGGCCAAGTCGAGCTTGATCCAGACCGAGGCGTTTGTTCCGCAGTTGGAAACCTTGCTCAGGCAGTCGCAGAACCAGTTGTGCGTCTTGCTCGGCATGCCGCCCGAAGATATCGCGGCCCGGTTGGGCCCCGGAAAAATACCAACCGTCGAGCCGGAAATCGCGCTGGGAATTCCAGCGGCCACCTTGCTGCAGCGGCCCGATGTGCGCCGCGCAGAACGGCGACTCGCCGCGCAGAGTGCGCTGATTGGCGTCGCTGAGTCTGAACTGTATCCACACATCTCGCTGAGGGGGACCGTCGGCAGAAGCGCCAATCAATTCAAGGACCTGTTCCGCAACGGGTCGGGGTTTGGGTCGGTGGGGCCGACGCTGGAATGGAATATCTTGAACTACGGACGAATCTTCGCGGGGATCCGCTTCCAAGATGCGCGCTTCCAGGAATTTCTGGCCGCGTATCGGCAAACGGTTCTCGACGCCAACCTCGAAGCAGAGAACGCGATTGTCCTCTTCCTCAAGGCCCAAGAGCGATTCCGACTCCAGTTGCAGGCTGCTGAAGCGGCCGACAAAACAAATGAATTGATCACCATGCAGTTTGAGGAAGGAGAACAGATTGATTTCAACCGTGTGTTCAGCGTGCAAAACTTCAAGACACAGCAAGAAGTAGCCGCTGCTCAAGCGAAAGGCGAAGTCGCACAAGGCGTCGTGGCCATCTATCGGGCCCTGGGCGGTGGCTGGCCTTCGCCCTACCTGACGCAGCCGATCCCGCTGTCCGAGCCCCGCCTCGTCGCTTCCGAAATCCCGGAGGAAATCGGCACACCGCCGGCAGTGCCAGCGCCATACGCGGCACCCCCGACCGATCCGGCCAGACAAGCGCCGCCGAATTGACAGGGCTATTCGGCGCAGCTGATGGCATCTGTCCAATCAGATCGAATTGAAGAAAAGTCCTTGTAGCCCGTATAACGCGGGAAATTGACGGGGCGACCGGCGGTATCCACGGCGGGCCGACGCTCGATTTTCGCGGTCCGGCGATCGACCGGTCACACTCCGTCCCGATGACGGTCGACTATTGCAGTCTGGGAGCTTTGGTGCCCAGCCGTGGCTCCTG
>JAGQPT010000502.1 GCA_020426575.1 Planctomycetales bacterium | reverse complement strand
GTGGCGTAGGTCGAGAACTTGTAACCGCGACGGTATTCGTATTTCTCGACGCCGCGCATCAGGCCGGCGTTCCCTTCCTGAATCAGGTCGAGGAAGCTGAGGCCGCGATTGCGGTACTTCTTGGCGATCGAAACCACCAGTCGCAGGTTCCCCTCGGAGAGCCCGCGCTTGGCGCGTTGATACTGATCGTAGATGAGCTTGAGGTCCCGCACGCGGTTACGCAGGCTCGTGGGGGTTTCCTGCGTGAGTCGGAGGATGTTGCGGTACTCGCGCACCAGGGCGTCGCGTTGCGGGTTTACCGATCGCGATTTGGGGATGGCGTCGATCTGATTGCGGAGCGCGTCGACACGACGGCTGAACTCGTCGAGCGTGCGGATGCGGTCTTCGATCCGCTGCGTCCGCAAGCCGAGTTCCTCGACAAGCCGCACCGCCCGACGGCGGCGCTGCCCCAGGCGGCGCCAGGCCTGGCGGCGCTCCACCATCCGGTACCGCAGGCTCGTGGCAATGCGGTAGTCGCGGCGATTGCGCTTCAGGAGGGTTTCCAGCGTACGCAGGTTGTGGGGCAGTCGGCCGAGAATCTGCTCCTTCTCCAGCCGATCGGTCACAGAGACCTGCACCGTGCGGTCGAAGGGCAACTCGCCGACGTGGACACGATTGAGAATTTTTACGGCGTGCTGGATCACGTAGTCGCATTCCAGCAGTCGGCGGCGGAACTGTCGCCGGGTGATCTCGATTTCCTTGGCCAGGGCAATTTCCTCTTTGCGCGTCAGCAACGGGATTTCGCCCATCTGCGTCAGGTACATCCGCACGGGATCGTCCGACCACGATTCGCTGTCGGCGGTGGCGACAAGCTCATCACCCGACTCGTCGCTCGAATCGTCGGAGATGTCGTCGTCGTCATCGGCGGAGTCCGAGACGTCGGCAGCGTCGTCGGTGTCGTCATCGTCGGTGTCTTCGGCATCGACCTTGGTGGCATCCTCGGTCGTCGCGTCGGTACCATTCAAGCGTTCTTCGTCAATGTCATCCAACAGCGCGTCGTACAATTTCGCACTCCCTTTGTGGTCAATGCAGCTTGGAATTTCATCGCAGCGGCCAAGCCTGGCGCGCAGATCCATTCTCCCGGGACACCCCTCAACCAGGAGGTAAATTCAAATGAGCAAACTCGTCCAACCGAGCCAATTCCCGTTTCGGTGAGCAAACCTGCCTCGCGAGCAAGCGCAATGTTTGCCGTGTGGTGTTGCAAGGCGGGAACCGTGTGGCAGCGGCACGAACGTGGGCACAGGCCCGCTGCGGACAACGACGGTCGTGAGACAAACGCAACACGATTCAAACAGGCGATTATCGCATCAAGTCGAGGTAATTACCAACTAATTCTACCACCGTAACAGCGCCGCACGGCGCCGGAAGTCCATTTGGTAAAAAATACCGACAACGTGGCGGGAAGGCTTGGCCTGCAGCACTACCCAATCGATCCATCTTCACTTCACGCGATCCACGCCCGCACCTTCCGACCTCGAATCTTCGCAATCAACGCGGAACGTCGAACTCGCCACGGCAAAAAATGGTAACAGCGTCGATCACGTTCTCCGCCGCTTGCACGATGCCGGGTACGAGCCGACTCTATTCCCAGTGTGCCCCGACACTAATCCCCCAATGTGCTAAATACGCGGCGTCACGAGTATTCCCAGCGTCTCGTCCCCAGCTGCGAACTCCGAAACGGCAACTCGCTCCGGACCGGCAACTCGTCGAAACACGGCGCTGCATGTGCGTGTCGTCAAAGCCGACGTTACGAAAAAACGCCAACAGGCATGAACACGAACGGCAGACTGACTGGTGGTCACTGGTCCCTCGTGATCACAAGATCGGTTGCTAGTCTCGCTTGGACTTCGCCTGGGGCGCACTTCAGGCGCGCAGGGCCACCCCTTCTACGGCCGTGTGAAGATTTTACGAATATTCTCGAGCGGGTCCAGCATCTGAACGGCGAAACTTCGCCGGCATCGGCACGAGTACACCCTGCCACGACGGCGTTCCGCATGCATTAACTTGTTACCCGGTGTAGACTTGCTGAAAGTATGCCCAGGCGATAGCATGACTCAGCGCCACGGCCGCTCGCTCAGCCCGCGGCCGTCAGCAGCCGACGCTCCGGCGAACTGGAAACTTGGTAAAGCGCAACAGCTAGCGGCTGCTGGCAGACGGTGGAATTCGCACAGGCGCGTTGCGACCGTCGCGTTTCCCGTCGATTGGGCCACGGTCGACGGGCCCATGCGGTTTGACCCGACGTCTTCCGGCACCCCTGTTTCAGCACACCGGCTCGGTCCCGCCCTCTCACGGCAACCTGTTCTCTCGGCAAAAGGTGAAATGGTGAAACTAAATGACAAGATTGCGCTGGTGACCGGCGCCAGTCGTGGCATCGGTCGGGCCACGGCCGTGGCCCTGGCGGCCGCAGGTGCCGACGTTGCCTTTACTTTCCGCTCCCACGCCGACGAGGCCGAGGCCGTCGCCGATGAGATTCGCGCGCTCGGCCGTCGGGCACTTGCCATCAGCGGCGACGTCGCCGACGAACAAGAGGTCGACGCCGCTGTGGCCGAGACGGTCGGTCAACTTGGCCGACTCGACATTGCCGTCTCGAATGCCGCCGCCGCCGATCGTGGTCTGTTCCATGAACTCGACATGGACCTGTTCCGCCGCACCATCGACGTGACGATGTACGGGGCGGTCCACCTGCTGCGCGCGGCCACCCGGCAACTGCTGGCCCAGGGCGGCGGCGGTTCGATCGTGGTGATCAGTTCGCCGCACGCGCGGCTCGCGATCCCCCGTTCGATGCCCTACAATATGGCCAAGGCAGCCGTCGACCAGATGGCACGCACGGCCGCGATTGAGTTGGCCGAGCACCGCATCCGGGTCAACATCGTTCATCCGGGTTGGATCGACACGCCGGGTGAGCGAAAGTTTGCCAGCGAGGAAGCGATCCAACAGGCCGGCGCCAAGCTGCCTTGGGGACGCCTGGGGCGGAGCGAGGAGATCGCCCGTGGCGTGGTGTTTCTCTGCGATCCGGCGAGCGACTACATCAGCGGTAGCACACTGGAAATTGACGGCGCGATCACGCTCCCCTGGTGGGCCAATCGCGGCTCGGCGGTGCCGGAGTGATTGCGCCCCGCCAGAACCACACCGCAGCGTCTCGTTCTTTCGGCCCAGCCACAGCGAAAACCAACCACGATGGCCACCAAGTATCGACTCCCCTGCCACGGTGACGCCTTTGTCGCGGTCGACGCCAGCCAGGCGGGGCTGTCGATCACGTGTCCATGCGGCGAACAGGTGCAAGTGCCAACCTGGCGAGAACTCTCGCGCCTGGAACGGCTTGAAGCAGAACCCGCCACGGGCC
>JAGQPT010000501.1 GCA_020426575.1 Planctomycetales bacterium | reverse complement strand
GCCGGGCATGACTGGGACGATCACTTCGCTAACCACGACGAGGATCGCAAGACGGTGCGCGGTTGGGCCCGCGATTTGATGGACCAGCGTGAGTACGACGCCGTCGTCAATCTGATGCAGGCCGCGCTGCGGAACGGTCAGGGGCAATCGTGGATGTATGAAGGATTGGCGCTCGCCCTGGAAGCAGCCGGTCGCGACAACGCCGAAGTAGAACGGGCCTTGTTGTCCGCGGCAGATTTCGCCAGCGACTCCGACGAGTTGATGTACATCGCCCTGCAGATGGCCGGTCGCGGGCTCAACGAGCGGGCATTGGTGCTGTTGCAAAAAGTCGCCGAAGCCGAGCCCGCCCGTGAAGAGCCGTACATGCACGGAATGAAGATCGCGCAACGGCTCGACGACACCGACGCGATTCGCTGGGCGACGACCGGGATTCTCAGTCGTGCCTGGCCGAAAGACAAGGCGCACGTTTGGCGTGACGCTTACCGCCTGGCCACGGCCACGCTCGAACAGCTCAAGGCTGCGGGCGAGGACGAGCAGGCCGCCGCGTTCGAAGCCGACGTCGCCGAGGCGCTGATCCGAGATTGTCTGGTCGTGGTTCGCTGGACGGGCGACGCCGACGTCGACTTGATCGTGGAAGAGCCCAACGGCGGAATCTGTTCGTTCCGCACACCGCAAACGCAGGCCGGCGGATTGATGCTCGGTGACGTCTATCCCGGTCTGACGACCGACGAAGACACCGACGGTTCGGTCGAGGTGTACGTTTGCCCGCGTGCCTTTAGTGGCGATTATCAAATGCTTGTCCGCCGGGTCTGGGGCGACGTGACCGCCGACAAGGTGACGGTCGACATCCACAAGCATCTGAACACCGAACAGTACGAACACATCCACCTGCAGATCCCCGTCTCGGAGAAGGACGCCCTGGTGCAATTCGACGTCAATGACGGTCGACGCACCGAATCGTTGGACGACGCCCAGGTGGCGATGGCCGCCGAGCAACAGATTGAAATGCGGCGTGACCTGATTTCAAAGCAATTGGGCGCCTTGACCGATCGAAGCTCGCTCAGCGACTTCCTGGTTTCGCGACGGGACCGTGTACCCGAGGGGGGCCAACGACAGCCGTTTTCGGGCCCCGACGCCGCTGGTTTCCAGCCGGTGATCGTGACGCTGCCCGAGGGTGCCTCGATGAGTGGAACGGCGGTGATTTCGGCGGACCGTCGCTACGTCCGCTTCAGCGGTCGACCGCTCTTCTCGGGCGTCACCGAAGTGAACATCTTCAACACCTCGACAGGTTCCAACACGTCAGGGCAGGGCGGTACTGGCGGCCAGGGATTTGGCGGCCAGTCGAGCGGACTTAGCGGTGGATCGAGCAGCGGCTTTGGCGGCGGTGGTAGCAGCAGCGGCGGTCTGGGCGGCGGCGGCGGCATCATCTAGTCGATGCCCGCTTCCGACAGATTGCACGGCGATGGGGCAACCCGCATTGGCGCATCGATAGGGTGCGTCGTGGCCGCTTCAATGTCAGCGGCCACGACGGCACCGTATCGTTCAGCCTGGACACTGAGTCGTTCAACCTGGACGTAGCGCGGCCAGGTCCGGCGTGGCGCGATGAGTTAAGGCACTGCGCGCGTTGAGCGGACGATTCAGAGCCGCTCCGGAGCGGGCGAAACGCCTACGTCGAGACTGTCGCGTTCTCCCGCCAGCAGACGTTCCACGGCGATTGCTCCCATCACGGCGTTGTCCGTGCACAGTGCCAGCGGCGCCACGTGCAATCGTGCCCCACGCCGTTCGCAGAGCTCTTGTAGCCGCTCGCGCAGCCGAGCGTTAGCCGCGACTCCTCCCCCGACACAAAGCGTCGACATGGCACATCGGTCCAGCGCATGCGCGGTCTTCGTGGCCAAGGCGTCGACGACCGCCTCCTGGAAACTAGCTGCCAAATCGGCCACAAGTTGCGGTTCCAACGTTGCCGGATCCGGCAGTTTGCTGCCCGGCGGGGCAAGCTGATATCGCACGGCCGTCTTCAGGCCACTGAAGCTGAACGCCAGCCGCTGGGGGTCGTGGGCGAAAGCCCGGGGTAGATCGAACCGCGTGGGATCTCCCGTCGCCGCGGCGCGCTGGATCGAAGGTCCTCCGGGGTAGGGGAGTCCCAACATGCTGGCGACCTTGTCAAATGCCTCGCCGGCGGCGTCGTCGATGGTCGACGCCAGGAGTTCGAAGCCGAGGGGACCGTCGCAGCGATAGAGATTCGTGTGTCCGCCGCTGACGATCAGCCCCACGCAGGGGAACACCCCGGGCCCGTCCGTCATGCGGCAGGCGTAGATGTGGGCCTGTAGGTGATTGACGGCAACCAGCGGCACGTCGAGGGCCAGCGCCAGCGACTTGGCCGCCGTGACGCCAACCAGTAGCGAGCCGACGAGCCCCGGCGTGTGGGCCACCGCGATGGCGTCGAGATCCGTCAGGCCAATGCCGGCCTTACGGAGTGTCTCGTCGATCACCGGCACGATCCGCTCGACGTGCGCGCGTGAGGCGATTTCCGGGACGACGCCGCCGAACTGTTCGTGCAGCCGGGCCTGCGAAGCGACGACCGCACCACGCACTTCGAGTTGGTCGGTGACGACGGCGGCGGCCGTTTCGTCGCACGTGGTTTCGATCGTGAGGACGTACATGCGCGGTCGAATCGGAGGCAGTGAGCCGGGAAAGCGTGGGACTTGTGCCGCAGGCGTCGCGTCGTCCGTCGGATGGCGCGTCGGCGGCCGAAAAGAACCCCCGCGTCGAACTACTGGCGGATCTTACCCTTGAGGTAATCCAGCGCCGCTTTGAATTGGCGGTCGATGTATGGCTGGTCAGCCCCATCGGTCCCCTCGCCCGATGCGGCATCGGCCGATTCGACGACCGGTGCGGTTTCGTCGGCGCCCGAACCGGCATCCGGTTCGGCAGCGGATTCGGGAGCCACGTTCTGGACGTCCGCTGCTCCGGCGGGCCCGGCATCCGATTCGGCGTTCCCAGATGGATCGTCGGGCGGCGCGCCTTCCGACGTGGGTGGCGGGGCAGCCTCGGCGTCGGCCGGCTTCGTTGCCGACTCGGGACGCTCCGGGCCGCCTTCGGACGTGTCGGCCGTTGCCAGCAGAACGGGTGCGTGGCTCGTGTGGAGGACGTCGCGCTCGGCACGGGCGGCGAGCATTCGCCGTGTTTCATCGGCGGAGAGCCGGACGTCAAAACCCTCGTTGGGCGTCACTCCCCATTCGTCGTCCTCGTCGGCCCCCGGAAAGCGATGGATATTCTTGCCGTTGGGGCGCACGTAACTGGCCGTCGTCAGCTTCAGCGCGCTGCGTCCATGTTCGAGTTCGATGACGTTTTGGACCGACCCTTTTCCCCAGGTGCGTTCGCCGATAATCACGGCGCGGTCGTGGTCTTGCAGACAGGCCGCCACGATCTCGCTGGCGCTGGCGCTGAGGTGGTTGACCAGCACGGCCATGGGGAAATTGTCGAACGTGTGGGCGGCGTGTGCATCCCAGACGCGTTCGCGGACGTTGCGTCCCTGCGTGCTGACGATGCGCCCGTCCGCGACGAACATGTCGCAGACCTCGACCGCTGACGTCAACAACCCGCCGGGATCGAAGCGAAGATCGAGGATAAGTCCCTTCATGCCACCCTCGGTGAGCGCGATGAGGGCCTGGCGAAGTTCATCGGGGGTATCGCGGCTGAAGCTGGTGATGCGGACATAACCGATCTTCAGCTTGTCGTCGAACATGAAGTCCCAAGCGTCGACCGAGTCGCGGTGATCTCCCAGGACGGTGGCCACGCGAACCACTTCTCGGGTCAGCGTCACTGTTTTGGCCGGGGCGTCGGCGTGGCGAAAGGTCACGTCGACGGTCGAGCCGGGGGTGCCCTTGAGCAATTCGACGGCCCGGCTGACACGTGCGTCGATCGATGTAAACTCGGCCGCGACGGCGGCCATCGATTGGCCGTCGATGGCCACGATGCGGTCGCCGGTCTGCAGGCCGGCCAGGTAGGCAGGGGTGCCGACCAGTGGTGTCACCACCGTGAGGTCGTCATCGTTCCAGCGAATCTGGATGCCGACGCCGCCGAAACGGCTCTCCACGCTCGTGCGGAAGTCGCTGATCTCTTCCGGGGCGATATACGTCGAATAGGGATCGAGTTTGCCGAGCAGCCCCTCGATGGCCGCCTCCATCAATTCGCGGCGGCTGATGGGCTCGACGTAGTTGCGTTCGACTTGTTCGAGCGTGTCGGCGAACACCTGGAACAGCTCGTAGTACTCGTCCTGTGCGAGCGGACCGTCTGTCGCCGCGTCGTGTTCGGCTTCGACCTGTGAGTCATCGTCTGCGCTGGCCAGGGGAGCCGCGAGTGTCAGTCCCAGGATCACCCAAAATAGGCACTTCGCTTGACGCATCGCTAATCTCCGGCGCCCAGGTGACACAACAATCGACAGGTGTTCAGGTTCGGGCAATTATACGCCGGGTCGGAGGGATGAACAACGAGTGGCAGCGCGCCGGTTGGTGGCGCGATGTGTCCCGACTAGCCGGCATCGCCCGAATGTGGTTTGTCAACCGAGTCGCTGAAACGTACGTGGTGGACCCAGGCCGGGGGGGCGTTTTGCAGTACGCGATCGCGGGCGATCTCGTGTCCGGCGAGCACGTTGTCGATCGCTTCGCCAATTTCACGCAGCCGCCTCCGCTGTTGCGAACCGCTGACGATGGCGCGGAGTCGTCGCACGGCGATGTATTCGAAGAACGAAAGCGTTCCGCCCGGCGCCAGGTGCGAAGTGAGCGTTGTCAGGATCGAACGAACCACGTCCGGAGCGAAGTTGTTCAGTGGCAAGCCGGAGACGATCACATCGTACTTGCCGCCCACGGCGAGCTCTTGGACATAGCAGTTGTGGACCGTCATGCGGTCCCCCAGCGCTGCGAGTCGTGGATCGTCTTGCTGGCGTTGGCGCAGCCAGTCGGCGAAGGCGGGATTGGCTTCCACCAAATCGAGAGTTGCCGTAGCCGGCAGCCGGGCTACGATCTGGCGGGTTACGGAGCCGGTACCAGGGCCGACCTCCAGCACGCGCAGGCCCGTCTTTTCGTTGCGGACAAAACGCGCTAACGCGCGCGAAAGGGCCTTGCCGCTGGGGAGGAACGCACCCGTGGTGGTGAAGTTTTCACGGAATTCGCGCCAGAAAAGGCGATGTTCGCGCATCGACGGGTCCGGAGATTGTGCCGCTTCGACCAGCTAGCACAGTACAGCCCTTGTCGAATCCTGCAAGTGCCTCCCGAGTGGCGCCACGTCGAACCCGACGGGCCGGCGTCAGCGGCCGCGGGGATCGACCACATCGACACGGTTGTCGATTTCGCCCACTCCGTCGATGTTGCGAAGTGCCACCTGGACGATTTGTTTGAGATGGAAGCTCGGCACCTGGCCCGTGACAGTGAGCACACCGTTGTTGAAATCGCAGCTCAAGGCGGCCAACGGCGCGTAGGTCGACTGGCGAAGCGCCTGAGCAGCCCGCTCGACGATGGCCCGTTGCAACGATATGTCGGTCGATGTTCGTGTCACGGTTGCCAACCGTTTGCGTCGCGTTGTTACCATCAGCGGACTCTCCTTTAGCGCCCCGAGGACGTTTCCCCCAGTTCCTGGCCCGACGGATGAAGTCCCCGGCGGTGCAGCGCACGGGCTGCCTCCCTGCACTGGTTGAAGTCTGCACATCTCGCGCCAAACGGACAGAATGGTGGTGGCTGTGGCAATATCGCCCGAAAGAGGCCACCCGGGGTGCGTTTGCAGGGCGGTTGTGCGACGGCACCGCACACAGATGAGCCGGGAGAGCGTGCCGGTTTAGCACGCGCCGCTGCTCATCGTTTGTGCAGCCCGGTCGCCGTGAGCGCGACCGAACGCACGGCAAATCGCGGCCGGTCAGGCGGGTTGAGGGGAGCGGCCCGGGCGGGCCCCGCGCGCGCGTCCGCCACGCTGGGCTGGTCGGCTGGCGGCCGACGAGATCGATTTCAGGCTGCCCGTTCCCAGCAGACCGTCGACCCGTTCTCGCATTTCGGTGGTGGGGGCGACCTGCAATCCCTCGCACGCGCAGTGCACCTTGGTACCCGACGCGAGCTGGATCGTCAGTTGCAGCTCGCAGCGTCCCGGATAGCCGCGGAGGATCTCCTTGAGCTGCGTAAGCGTTTGGTCGTCGTGTCGCTCCTCGTCGATGCGGATGCGGATGCCGCGGGTGAATTTTTTCTCCAATGCATCGAGGGTCATCACCTCGTTGCAGATCAGGTTGGCTTCCTCGCTGCCGGGGCGTTTGTCGACCGAGCCGCGCACGGCGACGATAGCGTCGGGGGCGATGAACGACTCGTACTCGGCGTAGTCGCGGGGCCAGATGATGCTGCGAATCATGCCCGACGTGTCTTCGAGGTCGAACATCGCGTACTTGGTGTGGGTGCTACCGGGCTTGGGGTTCTTTGTCGTGGCGATCCGCAGGGCCGAGATCATGCCGCCGACGATCACCTCGGTGCCGGCGTCCAGCGCCCCGGCCTCGGTCACCGTGTGGGTGCAGTGCGTTTGCAGCACGGCTTCGTGTTCGGACAGGGGGTGGCTGGAGAGGTAGAAGCCGAGCACCTCGCGTTCGGCGGCGAGCTTCGTGCGTTCATCCCATTCGGGCACAACGGCGAGGTTGATCGCGGCGCCCGTCGCATCGTCGTCCTCGACGTCGTCGAACAGGCCCTTCTGGCCGCTACGGCGATCGGCGTGCACGGCGGCACCGGCCTGAATGGCGCGGTCGATCGAGGCGGCCAAGGCGGCGCGGGCCGCTCCCAGAGAGTCGAAGGCGCCCGCCTTGACGAGCGATTCGATGGCCGTGCGATTGACGACGGCCGGATCGACGCGTTCGCAGAAGTCGAACAAGCTCTTGTAAGGGCCGTCCTGACGGCGGGTTTTGGCGATGCAAACACCGGCGGCCATGCCCACGCCCTTGATCGCGGCCATGCCGAAACAGATATGGCCGTCGTCGACGGTGAAGTCGCCGTCGCTGCGGTTCACGTCAGGGGGCAGCACTACGACGCCCATGCGGCGGCAGTCGTCGAGATGTTCGACGAGCGCGTCCTTGCGTTTGAAGTTGCGTCCGGGGATGTCGCCGGAGAGCAGGGCGGCCATGAATTCGACCGAGTGATGGGCCTTGAGATAGGCCGTCATGTAGGCGATCAGGGCGTAGGCCGTCGAGTGGCTTTTGTTGAAGCCGTAGCCGGCGAACTTTTCGATCATCTCGAACATTTCGACGGCGTCTTTGCGCGCCAGGCCCTTGTTGACCGCCTCGTCGATGAATTCGTCGCGGAACTTGGCGATGATCGGCAGCTTCTTCTTGCTGATCGCCTTGATGCAGGTGTACGCACTCGGCAGCGCGATGCCGCCGAGCCGGTTGAGGATCCGCATCACCTGTTCCTGGTAGACCATCACGCCGTGCGTCTCGCCCAGCACCTCGCGCATCACTTCGTGCTTGTACTCGGCCTGCTTGAGGCCGTGCTTCACCTTGATGTACTCGTCGACCATGCCGCCTTCGAGCGGTCCGGGGCGATAGAGCGCGTTGGTGGCGATGATGTCGCGGAAGTGGTCCGGCTTCATCCGCTGCAGCAGGTCGCGGATGCCGCCACTTTCCAACTGGAAGATGCCCTTGGTCTCGCCTCGGCAAAGCAAGTCGAACGTCGGCTGGTCGTCGAGCGGGAATTTGTACGGATTGACCCGCTCGCCGCCGGTCTGCTCGATCAGGTCCACCGCCTTGGCGAGGATCGTCAGGTTGCGCAGCCCGAGGAAGTCCATCTTCAGCAAACCGGCCGCCTCGACGTCGTTCATCGACCACTGGGTGATGACTTCATCTTTGTCCTTGACGTGGCACAGCGGCACGTATTCGATCAGCGGTCGGTCGCCGATCACTACGGCGGCCGCGTGGGTGCCCACGTTACGGGCAAGGCCCTCGATCTTGCGGGCCAGGTCGAGCAGCTCGCGAATTTCACCGTCGTTTTCGTAGGCGGCGCGGAGGTCGTCGCTCTTTGCCAGGGCCGCGTCGAGCGTGATGCCGAGTTCGTCGGGAACCATCGCCACGATCGCGTCGACGCGGGGGATCGGCATGCCCACGGCTCGACCGACGTCGCGCACCGCGGCACGGGCCCGCAACGTGCCGAAGGTGCCGATCTGGGCGACGTTCTCCGAGCCGTACTTGTCCTTGACGTAGTCGATCACCTCGCCGCGGCGCGCCTGGCAGAAGTCGATGTCGATATCGGGGGCTTCCTTGCGGCTCTCGTCGAGGAAGCGCTCGAACAGCAGGTCGTAATCGAGCGGGCAGACGTGGCTCATCTCCAGGGCATAGGCCACGATCGAACCAACACCCGAACCGCGCGCCCCGGCCGGGATGTTCTTTTCGACGGCAAACCGCACGAAGTCCCACACAATGAGAAAGTAGTTGGCAAAGCCGAGCTTGTTGATCACGCCCAGTTCGCGGTCCAGCCGGTCGCGCACTTCACTGGACAACTTGCCGTCAACGATACGCCCCGGCACGTCCGCGTAGCGCTGCATCAGCGACTCCTCGCACAACTCGCGCAGGTAGTCGGGCGACGTCTTGCCTTCCGGCGGAGTGAAGATGGGAAAGTGTCGCTGGCCGAGTTCCAGTTCGATGTCGACACCGTCTGCGATCTGCTGGCTGCGGGCAACGGCGTCTTCGAGTCCGGGGAAGGCGGTGTACATTTCCTCGGCGCCGCGGAGGTGGAACTGGTCGCCCGTCATCCGCATGCGGTTCTGATCGGTGCGAAACCGACCAGTGTTGATGCAGAGCATGATGTCCTGGGCTTCGGAGTCCTCGCGATTGACATAGTGGGCGTCGCTGGTAGCCACGAGCGGGAGGCCGACGCGGCGGGCTACCTCGACGGCCCCTTCGAGCGCCTGGCGCTGGATGTCGAGGCCGTTGTTCTGGATCTCCACGAAGTAGCGGTCGCCGAACAGCTTGTGGAACCACTGAGCGATTTCGACCGCCTCGTCGAGCTTGGCTTCGGCATTGCCGGCGCGGAGCATCGCCCGGCTGAATTCGCCGGAGACGCAGCCGCTCAGGCAGATGATCCCTTCGTGGTGAGCTTCGAGCAGTTGTTTGTCGATCCGGGGCTTGCGATAGAAGCCTTCGAGGTAGGCCGACGACGCCATCTTCACGAGGTTGCGAAAGCCGGTGCGGTTCTGTGCGAGCAGCGTGAGATGGTAGCTCGATTCGCCCGTGGCGGCGTCGACCTCGCGGTCGAACCGGCTGGCCGGTGCGATGTAGGCCTCGTAGCCGATGATGGGGTTGATGTCGGCGGCCTTCGACTTGCGGTAGAATTCGAGCGCACCGTACAGATTGCCGTGGTCCGTGAGCGCCAGCGCCGACATGTTCTCGGCCTGGGCCTTGGCGACGAGCCGATCGATACTGCTGGCCCCGTCCAGCAGGCTGTAGTGGCTGTGGCAGTGCAGATGCACAAACGGTCGAGTGCTCACGATAACGGTCCCTCGGTGGCGAGCGGGCGGTCCTTCGGTGTGGATTAATCTGACAGCTAGCACTCGATTCTAGCAGGCGGGCACGGGTTCGCAACGACGTCGGTCTGTGCGGCCAGTTTCCAGCACGATCAGTCAGACGGCTGAGGGGGAAGTAGCTCAATGTCGGGACGAGCTGCCCGTAATTGCTTGATCCCAGCATCGGTGACCGGTGTGTTCTCAATGCCGACGAGGGTGAGGCTGGGGCACTGCGTCAACAATTTGAGACCGGCGTCACCGACCTCTGTTTCCGAAATGACCAGTGTTCGCAGGTGAGGCAGATTGGCGAGTTGCGCGATACCGGCGTCGGTGATCTTCGTGCCCGTAAGGTCGAGGCCGTCAATCGAGCGCAGCGACGCCAAGACTTCCAACGATCTATCGGTGATCGCGGTGTGTTTGAGTGAGATCCAGCCGGAATGATTCTCGATGCGCATTGTGTTTTGCGGCGTAGGCGTGGGAAGATTTGCCGTGCGATCGACGACGTTCTTCACAAAGACGCTGTACCCGAAGTCGGGGAATTCGCGTAGTGCTTCGATGCCTGCGTCGCTGACGTTCGTGTTACTCAGGTCGAGTTGTTGCAGTGTCTTGATCGCCGTCAATTCCGAGAGGGCGCTCTCGCTCAGGTGAGCATGCTGGAGAGACAGCGCGCGAAGCCCGGAAAGGCTTAAAAGTCCCGTGAGATCGTCGTCGGAGAGATCGCACCCGCTGAGATCGAGCGAGCCGAGTCGACACCCCGTACCGAGTTGGGCTAGTCCCGGCACGGATACGTTGCAGTTTTTAAGGAGAAGGCCCTTCAGCGAGGTGCATGCGGCCAGGTCTGCGAGCCCCGCGTCGGTGACGTCGGTGTCACTTAGATCAAGAAAACGTAGGCCGAGACACTTTGCCAGATTGGGAACCGCCGCGTCGGTGATGGGCGTGCCGCTCAAGTTCAGTTCGTAGAGACTGCCGAACTGCGGTAATTGCGAGGTCGCTTGGTCGGTGAACTGCGTCCCGCTCACGTTGAGCGTCTGTAGCGGTGCGACCGCCCCGCTTTGGGCGAACAGTTGGCCAGTTACGGGCGTTCCTGTCAGATCGAGTTCTCTTAAACGGGGGCACTTTGCCAGGAATGTCAATCCACGGTCCGTGACCAGTGGGCAGCAGATGCGGACCTGATCGAGCGCGTCCATGCCGGTGAACGTGGAGAAGGCAGAGTCAGTGACCTCGGGGTCGGCGATCATCAGCGTGTCCAACTCTTTGGACCGACCCAAGCGGCGGATAATACCGTCTACATAGTCGCTCGTGGCGTTTGGCGGTCGGTCGGCAATACTCGACGGGCTCGTCGAAAGTTCGCTGACAAAGGCGGCCATTCGACCATGCGCCGAGGTCCCCACCTGCGCGCCGAAGATCTCTGCCGAACGTGTGAGATTGAAGAGTTTGCCGAGCGGACGGTGGCTCCGCCCCACCCGCACCGAGCCCCCGAATCGCTCGATATCAGCGATGAGGCGTGCTTGACGCCAATGGGTAAACTGGAGCGACACGACAAACGATAGAACTAAAACGGCCGGCAACACGCAAATCAGACGCACGCACAAGTTCGGCCGAAACACGCGCCAGCTTGGCCAGCGGACGACCCATTGCGCCGCGCGCAGTCGCCGCCAGAACTCGATCTCGCGAATGTCCAGGGCGCCGAGCACAATGCCCGCGACGATGCCAATGGCTTGCCGCTCACCCTGCAGGAAGGGCATCAACGACTCGCGGGCGACGACGGACACGACGGCGGCGACGGTGATCACGACCAGGCGTCGCGTGCCCTCGGTCCAGAACCAGATGCCCAGCAGCGCCGCGCCGCACACGAGCCCGTAGAGAACGGTGAACCCGCTCAGCAGTGTGAGTGCCAAAACATGTAGGGCAAGGAGGGTCAAGCCACCACAGGCTAGCATTAGTCGGATGCGGGCACGGCCTAGCGGACGGACGGCTTGCTCTGGGGCGTCCGTTTCGGCGGCGAAGCCTGAATCAGCCGTGCCTCTTCTCTCTAGATTTGTCGCCGATCCCACGGTTTGGCCCCCGATTGGTTCTTCGCCTCAGTAGTTGGCTCCGGAGCCGGTATTCTAGCAGACCGGCCGGTGGCCAAACAAACGGAGGGAGGCGTCTCCAGTCGTCGCTATTCGTCGGGCGGTTGCGGTGGCAGCCGCTGGATGTCAGGACGACCGGTCTTTAGACGTTCGAATCCGGCCTCGGTCACGTTCGTGTTGTCGATGCCGACATATTGTAGGGCTGGGAACTTGTCGAGTGTCTGCAAACCCTTGTCGCCGATCTGCGTATTCGAAACAACTAACGTGTTCAGTTGCGGAAGTCTTGCGAGAGACTTGAGCCCGGCGTCGGTGATCTTCGTGCCGGTCAGGTCGAGCTGCGTGATCGAGGTCATTGATGCCAAGATTTCCAACGACTTGTCCGTGATCGCCGTGTCTTTGAGGAAGAGCGTGCCGTCATGCCATTCGCTGGGCCCATTCGGCCCGGCTGCGGCCGTACCTCCGCCCATACCGCCGGCAGGCGTTGCAGGGACGAGGAAGTGTCCGAATTCGGTGAACTCCCGCAGCCCTTCGATGTGTTGGTCGGTGACGTTGCTGTGACTCAGGTCGAGAATGTGCAGAGACGTAGCTGACAACAGTTGTGACAGCGACGCTTCGCCGAGGAGGGCGTCTCTAAGCCAGATATACCGTAGCGATTTGAACCGAGCGATGCCCGAGAGATCGTCGTTGGTCAGGTCGATGCCGCCCAGCGCCAGCCCGCTCAATTGGCAGCTGTCGGCGAGTTTGGCGACTTCGCGTGCAGAGACGTCGCAGTGGTTCAGCCGAAGCAGAATCAGCCGGTTGAGCGACGCTAAATTGGGCAGGCCCTCGTCCGAAATCTCCGTTTCACTGAGGTCGAGACTTCGCAGTCCCAGACACTTGCCAATCTCGGGCATCGCGGCGACTGTGATCCGCGTGCCGCGCAGGTCCAGCTCCGTGAGTGTGCGAATCTTCGCGATGTCGGCGACCGCTGCGTCGTCGACGCGTGTGTTCTTCAAGATGAGTCGCTGGATCACGGCGCCGCCTGCGCCGTCTTTGAAGATACGGCCCGTAACAGGCGTGCCTGTCAAATCAAGCCATGTCAGTTTCGGTCGGTCGCCCAGGAACGCCAGCGCATCGTCGGTCAGTCGTGGGCAACTGAGCTCCACGTGTTCGAGATTATCCATGCCGACGTATGTGGAAAACGCCGCGTTTGTGACGTCCGGGTCGGCAACCATCAGTGCTGACAGTGCCTTTGATTCGCCGACCCGACGAACCAGATCGTCGACGTATTCACTCGTCACGTCATCGGGACGATCTGCGATGACCTGCGGAGCGGACGCGCCTCGGTCAAGAAATATCGCGCGACGATCCCAGCGGGTTGGCCCTAGTTGGACGTTCTGGAGTTGCAGTGGTTGGAAACCATCAACGAACCAGGATTGCGCGTCACGAGGTGATTCCGCGTGTACGGAGCCGCCGAACTGTTTGATCTCAGCGATCAACTGTTCGTGACGCCAGTTCGAGATCCACATCGACACATACATACAGAGAAATGCTACGGCCGGAATAACCACGATCAGACGCACGTACACGTTCGGCCGAAACACGCGCCAACTTGGCCAGCGGACGACCCATTGCGCCGCGCGCAGTCGCCGCCAGAATTCGACTTCGCGAAGGTCGAGCGCGCCGAGCATGACTCCCGCGACGATGTCAATGGCTTGCCGCTCGCCCTGGAGGAAGGGCATCAACGACTCGCGGGCGACGACGGACACGACGGCGGCGACGGTGATCACGACCAGGCGTCGCGTGCCCTCGGTCCAGAACCAGATGCCCAGCAGCG
>JAGQPT010000500.1 GCA_020426575.1 Planctomycetales bacterium | reverse complement strand
CCGTTTTGCTCGACGACGAGGACGCCAACGGCGATGGCCGCCTGGCGGCCGACGAGATCCTGCGGCACCATCGCATATTGTTGGCCCGCGGAGACGGTGCGGCGATCGCGGCGCGCGTCGACACGCCGATGATGCGCCAGGTAGCGATCGACGACGAGCTGCTCGAAGGCCCCCGCTGGTTCAAGCGCATGGACCGCAACCGCGACGGCGACCTCAGCCGCCGCGAGTTTCTCGGGCCGCTGGAAACGTTCGCCCAGTTCGACCGCGACGACGACGGGCTGATCTCGCTCGACGAGGTCGAGACCTGGACGGCCAACAACGCGGCCCGCGCCACGGGCCCCACCGCGGGCTCCGCATTGGACGGGACGACGTCCGGTGGTGCTTCTGCTGCGGTACCCTGACCGCCGGCAGGCGACGGCATTTGCACCACATCGGCGAAGGGTCGTGCCCGGATCAACGGCTTTTTTCAATGCGCCGGTGTCTGATTTGCCCCTTTGCGGCGCGACGGCAGTGGTTGCGTCGGATCGCAGGACGGCGGTAGACTGCCCGCCAGAACGAGCGCATTACCAACAACCGCCCCAGAAAGGACGCAGCGATGCCGTTGGAACACTGCAAGCAGGTCTTCGATGCCATGCCCAGCCGATTCAAGCCCGAGGGAGCCGGCAATTGGAATGCTACGATCCAGTTTCTGATTTCCGGGGACAAAGGGGGCGACTACGTCGTCAAGATTGAAGACGGCACCTGCACGACGAGCGAGGGGGTCACCGAGGCTCCCTCAGCCACGCTGACCACCGATGCCGACACCTGGTTGGGCATCATCAATGGCACGACCAACCCGATGATGGCCTTCACGCTGGGCAAGATCAAAATCAGCGGCAGCATGGGCGACGTGATGAAGCTGCAGAACCCGGCCGTCTTCGGCAAGGCCTAGCCCTCTAGCATGCGCAGCCTGCCGCGCGCCACTACATCTCGCCGGACCACTCGTCAAGCACGCAACCCCGACGTCAGGGCGGTTCGGTGCTTAGAGCGACTCCGTGTCGATCGGCTGGCCATCGGCGCGGTTATTCAGTCGAAGCATCGTGAGCTGCGGCACGGAATACGTGATCCCGCGGGCCGATCCGTCGCACAGCACGACGTGAAACTGTGCCGGGTGCGCGCTGCCGTAACGGCGGCAGGCGGCAAAACCGGGCTGATCCTGCGTCGGCATCAGGTACGTGCCGCCCGACATCACCCAGCGACCGATGTCGGGATCCCAGCCGATGTACATGTGCTGGTCATCGCTGCAGCCGTCTCCCGTCTTATAGTAGTCGGGGTTGAGGTACTTCTCTCCGTAAAGGATCGTCTGGCTCGTGCCGTCAGAGATCTGCCGCAACTGGACCGTGGTCGCCTGGCAGGTCGCGCCGTTGCACTCGCGCAGATACGACGGAGGCCGAAAACCGGGTGCGTCGGCCTGAGCGTAGTTGCTTGGACCTCCCCACCACGTCAACACACTGTTCGAGTTCGTCCCCGGCACAAACTCGCCGCCGTTCGCGCAATAGTCGTTGCGAGCGACCAGCGGGGGACCAGGTGAGTTTTTGAAATTCCAACCCTTGTTCGGGTATGGCACGGCTGAACGCCGGCTCGGACAGGTCATCACCGGCAGCGGCGTGCTCATGAACGAAACCCACGGCGTGGGGTCGGTCTTGTAGGGATGTCCCTTGGTGAGGTCGTGCAGCGCGCCCTGCTCGATAAACGGGAGAATGTTGAAGACCCAGCCGCCGGGCTGCCGAACGTCGAAGCCGCGCTCGGCGTCGCCTGTCCAGTTGGTGAACCAGCCGCCGTAGGGAAGGTGCCCATGGGCGTCAAGGTGCAGATGCGCGCCGATGCCAAGCTGTTTGAGATTGTTGATGCACTGCGAACGCCGCGCCGCCTCGCGGGCAGCCTGCACGGCCGGCAGCAGCAGGGCAATCAGGATGCCGATGATCGCGATCACGACCAGCAGCTCGACCAGGGTGAACGCTTGGCGACGTCGATGGTTGGTCACGGGCAAAACTCCTCGTGATGTCGTCACGCCGCCCGGGTTCCGCAACTAAGCGGTACTGCTCGGCGTGTCTGATGCTCCGGTCAGCGCTCCCCCCAATCGTTGCCGGCATGGCACACATTGCCGGCATGCAATACATAGCCGGCATGCCATACATAGCCGGCATGTACGTTTCCGGCGGTGGCGTTCGACCGCCGCTTCCGGCAAACCGGCCTCCCAGTTTCAACACCAGCCTCAGTCAACACCCGCTTCGGTCAACATAAATTGTCCGACCGCGGCACATCATGCCACCCCGCACGTCACCGTTCATTCACACCGCCTTCACACAACGGTCGCGGGGCGGGGCGTCAACGAGCACCAGCAGGTCCGTCCACCGTAGACGGATCGGCCGTGGGCTGCAAGCGGTGGCCCCCGCGCACACGGCGCGGGTGCCCGCCGGGGTCCCGCCGATCAGGCCCTTTTCCCCACGAACAGCTTTCCCCCGACGTACGTCCTGAACAGGTCTCCGGAACGGGGCCTGCCCCCTCGCGCTTGGCAGCCGTATCACGGCACGCTATCGTGAGTGTCTCGGGGACGTAGATCCTATCTATCCACGTAGTCAGTTCCGTACGTAGCCGGCGTCCCGCCCCCGGGCTTGCTCACGTGTGCTCGGGCGCGGCTGACCGGCCAGAAATCTTGCCCCCAATCGGGAAACCATTCAGGAGAGAAGCCCGTCATGCTCAACGCCCGCCATCGCCGTCGAGGTTTCACACTCGTGGAATTGTTGGTCGTGATCGCCATCATCGGCATCCTGATCGCGCTGTTGCTGCCGGCCGTACAAGCCGCCCGCGAAGCCGCCCGCCGTTCGCAATGCACGAACCAGCTCAAGCAGATGGGCATCGCCTGGCACTTGCACCACGACGCGCATCGGTTTCTCCCTGGCGGTGGCTGGGGAGCAAGTTGGGCTCAGGACCCGGACCGTGGCGCGGGCAAACCGCAGCCGGGCGGCTGGATTTATCAACAACTTCCCTTCATCGAACAACAAGCGTTGCACGACCTCGGTAAGGGACTCACCGGTACGGCGAAGATGGCGGCCGTCGCGCAGGCCATCGAAACGCCAGTGCCCGTGATGAATTGTCCGTCACGTCGCTCGGCGACCGTGTACCCTAACACAACGGGACACATCCACATCGGTGCCAATAAGACGGCATTCCTAAACCTTACGGACTACGTTGCGAACGCCGGTGACTCGTGGCAGATCGAACCGTTCACGCCCAGCCCTACCACCTTGGCGCAGGGAGACGATCCTACGTTCGGATGGGGAACCAATTCTGGGAAGAAAGGCGACCCCATCGAGGAATACTACAAACACTTCATGAATGGCGTTTGTTGGGAACATTCGGCCGTGGAAATGAGGCAGATCAGCGACGGCACTAGCAACACGTTCATGGTCGGTGAGAAATACCTGGATCCGAATTTCTACCGCACGGGTGCCGGCCACTCTGACGACTGGAGCATGTTCAGTGGCCACCAGGACGACAACCACCGTCAAACCGGTCATCCGAATTACAACTATTTTCCACCCAAACAGGACCGCCCCGGGCTGGCGGATGACAGCTGCTTCGGTTCGGCACATCCGGGCGGTTTCAATATGGTTTACTGTGATGGGTCGGTGAAGTCTCTGCCGTTTTCAATTGACCTGGAGAGTTTCCGCCGGCAAGCGACCCGTGCCGAAGGCCTTCCCGCCGACGTCACCGGCAGCTAGGCCGACCCGGCAACAATGTCGTTGAAACGTCTGTCTCGGCATGAAACGCTTCTGCGCACACGCACATGTGCCTGAGGCCGGCGCGCTGAAAGCATGGCTACTGCCTGGACTTACCACGGCCGGATTTGTCCCCGCCGTTGTCGCGCCCAGGTTTCCGACGTGGTGCTGGTGGAAGTTGCGGGGACTGTTTAGAATACGGGCTTGTGACGGCCTAACGTCTGGGGCCGCTGCGGCTTGTCGCACATGGTGCCGCCAGGTCGCGGCCAATGCGTCGCCGCCCCACCCGACCGCGCGAGGCTCCGATCGCGGCGGTTCTGGTCCGTCACGCCACGTCGCCCCCTATCGCTGGTTTGCGCCACCGGGAAGCGGCGCCTACCCAGCCAACTCGCAGTACGCCCCGCCCAGCCCGAGGAGAACGACCCTGAGTACCGCCGAGCCAGTAACTTCCTCGCGATTCACCATCGGTTTAGCCGCCGTCGTGATGCTTGTCGTCCTGCGCGTGGCGATCGGCTGGCACTTCATGTACCAAGGCCTGTGGAAGCTCGAGGAGCCGGACTTCAGTTCCGAGGGTTTCCTCCGCCAGGCCAAGGGGCCGTTTGCCGAACGGTTCTACGCGATGGTGCCCGACTACCAGGGCCGCGACCGGCTCGACCGCGAGAAGCAACTCGCCCGGCTGAGCGGCATCCGTGGCGCGGCGATCGAGAAATATGGCCTCGACGAAGCGCAACAGGCCGAACTGGCGGCCCGCTACGACCAGCGGGTTTGGGAGCTGGAAAGCCTGCTGGGCACGGAAAAGTCGCCCGGCGCGCTTTCCGAAGACTTGGACAAACACATGCACGAATGGGATCGTTTGGCAAAAGCCGAGAACGATCCGGCCGCCGGCGACGTACCGTACAAACAGCAACGGAACTGGGAGAAACGGAAAAAGCTCGAAGGCGAGGCGAAACCCTGGCTCGAAGAGATCGCCGCGATCGAGAGTGAGCTGGTCGCGGACGTCGATGCGGTGCTCAACGACCAGCAGCGGGCCCGTGGCGAGATTTTGCCCGAGCCGTCGCCGCTGGCCGGCTTCGACCGGTTTTTGATCGGTTCGCTGATCGCGATAGGCGTCTGCTTGACGGCGGGATTGTTGACGCGGCTGGCCGCCCTGGGCGGCGCGGCGTTCCTGCTGGGCGTCGTGTTGTCGCAACCCCCCTGGCCGTCGATTTACCCACCACCACCGCCGGCTGTCGGCCCGGCACTCATCGTCAATAAAGAAGTCATCGAGATGATCGCCCTGTTGGTCCTGGCCGCACTGCCGGTCGGCCGCTGGGGAGGTCTCGACTTTTTCATCCATCATCTGCTGTTCGGCCGCCGCAGCCCGCAGGCGACAGGCCACCAACCAGGAGAGAAGTCATGAACCTGAGCCCCGAAGAAAAAAAGGTCGGCGAGCAGAACTTCCACGAGGCGATCGGCAGCGAGCTGACCCGCCGTGACTTTCTCCAGGGCAGCATCGCCGCCGGCGTCGTCTCCGGCGCCGGACTCGGCGCCTTCTACTTCGGCTATGGCCGGTCGGTCGGCAACCCGGTCCGCATCGGCGTGATCGGCACGGGCGACGAAGGTAGCGTGCTGATGGGAGCGCACACGCCCGACTACGCCCAGATCGTGGCGATCGCGGACATTCGACCCTACAACGTCCACCGCGCGTTCCACGGCGACACGTCGTCGCCCAGCGCCCTGTCCGCCCGACCAGGCCTGATGGCCAAGTACGGCTGGAAGACCGAAGACGAAGCCCGCAAACACGTGAAGGTCTATAAGGATGACTACCACGACCTGCTGAACGATCCCGACATCGAAGGCGTCATCATCGCCCTGCCGCTGCACCTGCACGCCCCTGTGGCCATCGAAGCGATGCAAGCCGGCAAACACGTGCTCACCGAAAAGCTGATGGGCCACAGCGTGCACGAATGCAAGGAAATGGGCCGCGTTGCCGCCGAGACCGACCTGCTGCTGGCGACCGGACACCAGCGGCACTACAGCATCCTCTATGACAACGCCGTCGACACGGTGCGTCGTGGCCTGCTCGGCGACCTGCACCACATCCGCGCCCAGTGGCACCGCGGCAACCTGCCCGGCAACGACAGTTGGCAAATGCCGCTGCCGCCGGAGTTGGTCAAGGAAGCCGCCGCGCTTGATGCCAAGATCGCGCGCGAAAAGCCGGGGGCACGGCTCGATGCCCTGCTGCGGCAACGCGAATTGGTCGACCTCCAACTGCTCGATGAAAGCGTCGACGCCGCCGCTTACGGCTATATCAACGACGAATCAACCTACGACCACAAGCGATCTGCCATGGAAGAGTTGGTCCGCTGGCGGCTGTTCGACCGCACCGGCGGCGGCCTGATGGCCGAGTTGGGCAGCCACCAACTCGACGCCGCGAGCATCTTCGTCAGCGCCCTGCGGGAAGACGGACAAAAGGTGAAGCCGCTTTCGGTCTCGGCCGTCGGCGGTCGTCATCTCTTCCCCCACGACCGCGACGTCGACGACCACGTCTACTGCACCTACGAGTTCCCCGCGCCCGGCTACGACGAAGATCCCAATCGCAGGATCGTCGTCACTTACTCGTCGATCAACGGCAACGGTTTCGGCGGCTACGGCGAAATTGTGATGGGAACCGAAGGCACACTGGTGCTCGAACGGGAAAAAGAGGTGATGCTCTACAAGGGCTCGTCGACCTCGACGAATATCAAGGTGGCATCCGGCCGGGGAGGCACGGGCCCGACCCTCGACACGACCGACAGCGGCGGCGAGTCGCCCGGCGCGGCCGTGGGACGCGGCGCGTTGTCCGGCCCGATCAGCCGCGGCTACACCGAGGAAATCGAGCACTGGGCTTGGTGCATCCGCAACCGGGCCCCGGAGAACTTGCCGCGCTGCCATCCCAAGGTGGCACTGGCCGATGCCGTGATCGCGCTGACGTCGAACATCGCAATGCGACCGGCCGAACGTGACTCGGCCAACCGACAGATCGTCTTCAAGGACGAGTGGTTCGACATCAACAGCGACGAAACGCCCGAAGGCATCGCCCCCAGCGTGCCGTCGAAAAAAGCATAGTCGGCCGAGCGGTCACGCCGCGGGAGCCGTACCTCAGGGCGCGGTAGCGTCGCCGGTGCCGCGAACCCGCGCCGTTGGCGTCGAGTCATGCAAGTCGCGTCAGGGCAATGTGCCGGGCGCGCACGGCGCTGACTTTGCCGAACCCGTTGAGTTTGTCGGGACGGTGTCCGCGGTGCCGTTGACGCGGGCCCTTGTCGCGTCGTAAGTTATGGGCGTCCCACCATCTGCCAAGGGGGATCGCCAATCCAGCCGTTGCCCACCGGGGGCGGCGACTGTGTGGTGGAGTCGGTCGCGTGGCGGAATTGGCAGACGCGCCAGGTTGAGGGCCTGGTGTCCTTTATCGGACGTGCTGGTTCGAATCCAGTCGCGACCACTGGGGTATTTTGCATAACGTCGCACACAGTCGCACTTGCGATTTCTTCGGGGTTCTTGCCTTGTGTGCAACTGTGTGCAGCGTAGCCTGTTCGATTTTGTGGTGCGCTTTTTGGTGCGCGGCCAATTCGGCGCCCAACCGTCTGGGGCAAATCGCATCACGTGATACACCGTAGCGCAGTGAACAAACACCTGCTTAGTCTCGTCGATCGCGGCGGTTGCCGCCAACCCAGCGAATGGATTGCGGTTGAGAAGTTCTCGGTCGACAGCGTCATTGAATCTCGCCGTGCAGGACGCTTTTCGTAACCGTTCTCCGATTCTCTCTTTTCACAAGTGATGTTCGGCAAGGAGCTTGCCGAGTTCGAGTCCCACACGGTGTCTCAGAATCGAACTGGACGGTTCACGAACTTTTTAGCCGTCGGGTTAACAGCGGCGCGCACGTTCGCGCTCTCCGTTTGAAAACAGAGAGCGCCGCATCGAAGCGTCGCTGCCGCGAATTCTCTCGATGTTCTCTGCGTCGTCGAGCGAGATCTCACCGCTGGCCGGTGCCTTCGCCGTCGTCGCCTTGGAATTCGAGAAGTATTTCGCCACCAGCTTGTCGATCGTCGCCTGTGCGTTGGCGACGCCGGGCGGTGTACCATCGACTTGGTTTCCTGTGACGGTGAAATAACGCCGACGGTCGTAGACGTCGATCTCGCTGTCTTTGTCGCCGCCGGTACTCGATCAGCTGACGCCAGGAGCGAACGTCGCATGAGGGCACATAGACAGGTGGCACTTCGTCCAGGAACAACAGCTTAGCCAGCTTTTCGGCGTCCGCCCGATCGTTCTTCTG
>JAGQPT010000499.1 GCA_020426575.1 Planctomycetales bacterium | reverse complement strand
TCTTCCAGTCCGAGCCGCTTCATCTTCTTGTAGAGCGTTGTGCGGTTGATGCCGAGAGCGTCGGCCGTGGCGTGCCGGTTCCAGTCGTTTCCTTCGAGCACTTCGAGAATGATGCGGCGCTCGGGCTCTTCGAGTGCTTCCTTGAGCGTGCGTTGCCCGGCGGTCTGAGCGAAAGGAACGTACGGAGCGGCGTGGAACATTTCAGCCGGCAAGTCATCTCGGCAAATCGTGGTCCCCTTGCCGAGCAGGACGGCCCGTTCGACGACGTTCTGCAACTCGCGGACGTTGCCGGGCCAATTGTGGCCCTGCATGGCGGCCATCGCGTCGTCGGTGAACCCACTGACCTGTTTGCCGGACTCGCGACAGACCTTTTCCAGGAAGGTTTCCGCCAGCAACGGAATATCGCTGATGCGGTCGCGCAACGACGGCAGCGTGACGTCGATCACGTTGATGCGGTAGTAAAGGTCTTGGCGGAACTTCCCCTCGGCGACAAGCTGATCGAGGTTTTCGTTCGTGGCCAGGATGACGCGGGTGTCGACACGGTGGGTTTCGGTGCCGCCGACCGGTTCGAACTCGAAATCCTGCAGCACACGCAACAGTTTGACTTGCATGCTAGGGCTGGCCGTGGCGATCTCGTCGAGAAAGATCGTCCCGCCGTCGGCCTGAAGAAACTTGCCGGCACGGTTCCCAGCGGCGCCGGTGAACGCACCGGCGACGTGGCCAAACAATTCGCTTTCTAGTAACGATTCCGGCAGAGCGCCACAAGCGACCTCGACGAAGGGCTTGTCGCGACGCGCGCTGTAGCGGTGCACGGCACGAGCGATCATCGATTTGCCGGTGCCACTTTCCCCGGTGATCAGAACCGTAGTACGGGTGTCGGCAACGCTGCGGACAAGATCGAAGACGCGCAACATGCGGTGGTCGCGGCCGACGATGTTGTCGATGCTGAAACGCTCGTTGAGCTGCGCCTTGAGATTGCGGTTTTCCTCGATCACTTGGCGCTGGCTGACGGCGCGCTGAATGGCCATCTCCAACTCTTCGTCGATCAGCGGTTTGGTAAGGAAGTCGAAAGCCCCGGCACGGATCGCCTCGATCGCCATGTCGACCGTGCCGAACCCGGTGATCAGGATCACGGTCGTCGAGGGGGCGTTTTCGCGGCAGTGGCTGAGGATCGTGAAACCGTCGCCGTCGCGGAGCCGAATGTCCGCCAGCACGACGTCATAAGTGGTGCGGCCGATCTGGCGGAGGGCTTCTTCTTGACCCGTTGCGGTGTCGGTGGGGTAGCCCCGCTCGCGCAACCAACCGGCCATGGACTCGAGCAGGTGGCGATCGTCATCAACAAGCAACAAACGTGGACTGTCCATCGTGGTGGAAACCTCTTGTCGTGTCGTGTCGACACCTGGATGTATTGCTGATTCGTCGGTGAACAACCAATGGACAGGCGTCCCGGCACGACATCGCCATGCCGACGTCCTGTTCGTCTCACGCTCGCATATTGACCAGGCCGGGCGAGAGTATCGCCGCGTAGCGCCGATGCAGCGCGAGGCGTCGCCAAATATGTACGTCACCAGCCGGCGACGGTCAAAAAACCGACCGACCGTGGTCCAGATTCAACGCGCCAGTGCAGCCATACGATTCGATACGCCCGGCACGACCGTACCGACCCGTCCTGCAACGGCTCAGAATTGCCCTGTGAACTAGCGAGCGCGGCGCCGCTGGCCTCCGAGAAAGATCACACC
>JAGQPT010000498.1 GCA_020426575.1 Planctomycetales bacterium | reverse complement strand
TGATCTTGGGAGGCAGGATCGCCGCGCTGCGCCCTGATCCCCAGCACGGTGGTCGTTGGTGGCTTTCACTCGAGCCGGGGTCGTGCACGTTGATCACGGTGGCCGAGCCGCTGGAGTATTTCGGCTGGCCGGCCGACGAAGCGCTCGACGCGCAGTTGACGCTTCAGCGCCAATGGCTCGAACCGCAGGACGACGCGCCATGACGAGATGGAAAAAGGGCACACGCGCCGGGCTGTGGGTGTATGTGGCCTTGGCGGTGCTGACGTTCGCGGGGGCCGTCGCGCTACCGCTGCGGGAGGTTCGCGCCGAAATCGAGTATCCGGATGTCCACGAGGTCGAGGCAGATCCGGCGGCGTACTTGGGGCGGACGGTCTCGCTGGTGGGGCGGTTCGACTCGCTGGCCAACGGGCACATGCGACTGGTCAATGCGGACATGGACGTGGTCCTGGCTGCGGGTGCACGGCGGCCGCCGGGCGGAGTGGTGCACCTGCGAATGACGGGTCGCTTGCGCCGGGAGGGGGATGGCCTGCGCTTGGACGTGACGTATCTGACGACCGCCCCGAGCGAGGCCGAGACGTTTGCTACCCGACGCCAGGAGACAGCCGACGACGACGTCGATGCGCTGTATGCCTTGAGCCGTTGGGCCCGGCAGCGGGGGGATTGGTACAACGACCGGCAATTGCAGCGATTGTCGGCCCAGGCGTTTCGCGAGGCGTTTCGCGCCGAGGAAAATCGCATCGTGGTGGACGACGACGCCGGGGCGCTGCTAGCCCACGCCGATCGTGGTCAGCAATTGGGCCTGGAGGCAAGCGAAGTGAACCGGTTGCGCCATCGCGCGCTCTGGATGTTGATGCGGGACGATCGTGGGCAGACGGACGGTCTGAACGGGGCACGCTTGTCGCGCAGCGAAGCGGAGTGGCAGCAGGTGGCCGCGCAGATCGCCGAACTTCTCCCCGGCGCGGATGAACCGCCGGCCCCGCCAGGGCCTCAACCTGAAGCCGCGTATTGGAACGACCCTGCCGGCAGCTACGAGGCGGCAGACGGCCCCATGCGCCGAGCCATGCACCGGGCCCTGTGGAGCGAGGCGATGGTGCGGGGATACGACGCCAGCCGCAATTCGGATGACCACGACGCAGTCGCACTCTGGGAAGAAGCACGCACGATGGTTCCCGAGCGAGTCGAGTGGCTGAACGAACGGGAACTCGAAGCGCTCGACGCGCGGGCCGCCCGCGGCGGGGAACTCTCGCGCAATGAATTGGAAGAGATCCGGGCGAGTTACGCCAGCCTGGGCCGAGAGGACCGGGCCGACGACGTGACCCGCGTCTGGCTGAAGACGCAGCGGGATGCCTTGGCGGCGGGTGACGCCGACGGTCGCGTCCGGCTGGCCGAGGCCTATCGGGCACTAAGCGGTGACGACCGCTCGGCTGGCGCGTTGTATGTCGAGGCGTTGGCAATCGCGCCGAATCTGCCGGCGGCGCGGCGGGGGGCGAACGAACTGGGTTATCGCAAGATCCTGGGGCGATGGCGGCACCCTGATGAGTTGACCGAAGCCGAGCGAGCCGAGTGGGAACGGGAGCAGCAGGGGCGCATCGAGCCGGGTGACCGCGAACGTGACGTGGTGCGGCGGTTTCGCCGTCCCGACCGCGTGGCCCGCACGGTGACGTCGTCGGGGCTGTTGGAAAAGTGGATCTACGAGGGGCCCCCCCGGCTGGAGATTTTTCTCCGTCGCGGTGCGTCAGGGGGCGAGGCCGTGGTGACGGCCGTGGCGACGCCGTAAGGTCTTGCTGCGTCTGGGGGGCTTGCTTCCAGGCGGCCGCACTTGGCCCAACTGCGGGTGTGAGCCGCCGTCGTACGGCTGCAATGGCCCGGTTCGGCGCTGGCGTATTGAGCCGGTAAGGCGACAATATTTGGTCGCCACGAGGCTCGTCGGACCGTCGCCGTTTAGTGTTCACAGGAGCGCTGTGACGGTGGCGACAGCGTGGCACGGTGCTGGCAGCGGCACAATTCCAAAGCGAACCGGCAAGATCTGCTGCATAAACGTGCCGGTTGTGCCGATTATGCGTGTGCGGCACTTCGCCAGGGAGTGACGCCGGCCGATGACGACGAGAATTGTCGGGGGATCGGCTGGCGACTGCGGCGATCTGGACGGGCAGGCCGTGGGGTCCGGCGGGTGAGCCGGCGGGCCGGGTTGGGGACCAGAGCGGTTATCGTGAGGTGAGGTTTGGCGGGTGTCCTCTGGGGGCGCAACCACCGCCGCACAAATGCGTTTGAATTAAACGACCTATTCGTCTCGACGTGCGTACTATAATTCGGTTGGCGCGTCGATTTTGGCGATGAGGGAACACGACGTACCACAGGCCGGGCGTACAAGCGTCAACGATTTGCCCGTAGGGCGAGGGATCGCTGCCTGACGTAGTTCAATCAGGCGGACCGTAGACGTAGCCCCGGATCAGACAGCAAAGTCGAGGCAAACATGGCACGTAAAGATGCAATTCTCAACATGAAGCAGGTGCTCATCACTCGCCGCGACGCGCTGCGTAAGGCGTTGGCTGGCGACCTCAGCCTGCTGAAGGAACTTCGTGAGCAGAGTGCGGGCGACGTGATCGACGCCGCGCTCGATTCGGCCCAAGACGAGATCAGTTCTCAACTGGCCGAAGTGGAAAGCCGCGAACTTGCCCGGATCGAAAACGCCCTGGAGCGGATGCGTGGCGGAACGTATGGCTTGTGTGAAAACTGCTCGACGAAGATCCCCATGGCCCGGCTGACCGCTTTGCCGTATGCCACCAGTTGCATCGAATGCCAACGCGAAGCCGAGCGCGAAGGCTATGGCGGAATGGGTGGATCGGACTGGAGCCGAGTGCTCGACACCGGAGCCGACGCGGATCTGACGATCAACGATCTTGAGTTTGACGTCTCTTGAGCCGGATGCCCGGCTAGTCGAGCGGCACGCGCCGTAGTCGCAACCTGCCTGCGCCGATGGTCTTCGGTGCGCGGTATCGAAAGACGAGCCGCGCACCGGGACGGCAGCGGGTGAGGGTGGTCCCCACGCTGAGCTTGCCGCGGCGGCGGATCTCGCGTCCGGCGAATTCGTGCAACTTGTCCGTGAAGATGTACCGATAGTAGTGAAAAGGCACGAGCGGAGCGTGCCGGCCACCCCCACGATCCGGACCGCCACGCCGCTGCCGGCTGAGGCAGTGGCAGAGATTGGCGCAGGGGTCGTGTCGTGTCGACGGAAAGGAGTCTTGTCGATGGCCAGTCAGCGATCTGTGACGGTCACCCTGCTGGGAGCGCTGCTCATTGTGGTTGTCGTATTGCTGGGGGCCGACATCCTGGCGATGCGGCCGGCCCAGGGACAGATCACCGATCAGGCGCTCACGACCAGCGAACGCGACGCCCTGCTTGCGCAGTTAAAACGCGATGCGGCGGAACTCGACGTGGCTTCGCGGGTGGTCAAAACCGTCGTGCGGCTCGTCGGACCCAGCGTCGTGCACATCGAGGTGGAAAAGTCCGAGGGGATTCGCCGTTCGCAACAGGTCGAGGAAGCCGGCTCGGGCGTGATCACGCGCGTGGGGGACAGCTACTATGTGCTTACGAATCGCCATGTCGTTCTCGGTGCCGAACTGGAACACATCCAGATCTTTCTTAACGACGGGCGGCGGCTGACCGCCACTCAGCAATGGGACGACCAGGGAACGGACGTTGCCGTCCTGGCCGTGGATGACACGGACCTCGTGGCGTGTCGGTTGGGGGATTCTGACCTGATCGAGATTGGCGACTTCGTGCTCGCCGTCGGCAGCCCGTTCGGGCTGAGCCATTCGGTCACCTACGGTATCATCAGCGCCAAGGGGCGTTGGGGCCTGGAACTGGGCGGCGACAGCCAGGTCGGCTACCAGGACTTCATCCAGACCGACGCCGCCATCAATCCCGGCAACAGCGGCGGCCCGCTGATTAACCTCCACGGCGAGGTGGTCGGCCTAAACACGGCCATCGCCAGCAACTCGGGAGGCAATGAGGGAATCGGCTTCAGTATCCCGATCAACCTCGTGAAAAACATCGCCCGGCAGTTGATCGACACGGGGCACGCCTCACGTGCCTATCTGGGCGTCGTCTGGGCGGAACCCTTCTCGGCGCAACGGGCCCGGCAGCTCGGCCTCAACCGGCCACAAGGTGCACTGATCACGCGGGTGACGGACAACTCTCCAGCCGCGGATTCAGGGCTCCAGGCCAATGACGTGGTCCTGCGGTTCAACGGCGTGCGGATCGAAGACGGCCTGCACCTGAAAAACCTCGTCGGTTTGCTCGAAGTCGGGCACGAAGTGCCGCTGCTGATCTTCCGCAATCGCGAAACGAAGACGTTGATGATTCGACTCGACGATCGCTCGAAATATCCCAGCCAGAGCTCGGCCACGCCGCAGGTCGACGGGCCCGATCGCAGCCGCATCGAGTTGGTGATCGATCGGCAGGAACAATGGGAGATCGACTCGCTGGGCCTGACAGTCGTGCATCTGAACAACGAACTGGCGAACACGGTCGACCTGGGTGACGTGGCCTCGGGGCTGATGATCACGGCGGTGCGTGACGGGGGACCGGCCGTGGGCGGGTTGGTCGTCGGCGATGTGATCGTGCGGCTGCAGGACGAACCGATCCAGGATATCGACGACGTAGAGCGCGTGCTCTTGCACAATCAGCGGTCCAACCGCATCGCCGTCGGCGTGCTGACCCAGGGGGGCAGCACGAAGCACGTGTACCGCACAGTGCCTTTGCGACCCGACTGGCAGTCCGTGGCCAACTTGCCACATTGACCACGCGCCAAGGACGATGCGACTCGCGCCGCTGCCTGGCTACCGCGAGAGGGCGACGTTCGTGAGGCTGCGGAGAACCACGTCGCGGATCGCCTCGGCGTCGCATTCCATGGCGACGTCAACGTTGCGGCGCCACTCCGGGTGGGGGCGGCGATCGAACACGGTCATGCCGCTCGTGAGCTGGCCGCTCGTCTCCACGTCGCCAGCCATGAATTCGGTGGTGAAGAGTTCCGGGTTCGTGATGGCGCACAGCGCGACGACGTCGTGCAGGTACATGCCTTCGAGGCCGAGCTCCTGGCGATGGGCCCGGAAGCCATAGGCCAGCAGGTCGCGGAGCGTCTGGCTCTTGGTGCCGCCGGCCGTGGGTAACTGATCCTGCAAGTCGTAGGTCCAGATGATTTGTTCGGTCACGTCCAGGGGGATCAGGGTCTTGGTGGCCGTGGCCTGAAGGACGTCTCGGGCGGCGACGGGATCGAAGCTAAAGTTGGACTCGACGCCGGGGGCGACGCTGCCTGGTGATTCGACACAGCCGCCCATCATCACGATTCCCCGCAGCAGCGAGGCGCACTCGGGGTCGAGGCGGAAGGCGGCGGCGACGTTGGTGAGTGGCCCGAGCGTGAGCAGGGTGACTTCTTCGGGGGCGCGGCGAACCTCTTCGACGATGATCTTCTCCGAAGGGTGTTGGTGCTGCCGTTCGGCGACTCGGAGTCGGA
>JAGQPT010000497.1 GCA_020426575.1 Planctomycetales bacterium | reverse complement strand
TGGCCTACGAACATCAGAACCGCAGCCGACTCGGTCAGGCGAAGGAGACCGCCGATTGGGTGATTTCCCAGCTCCCCGCCGACAGCCGCGTTGCCGTGCTCGACGGCACGCTCGCCAGTCTCGTCTACCAGGTCGACGTCGTTGCAGCCAGCCAACGCATCGACCGTCTGGAGACCACGAACGTCGCGCAGCCCCTGCTGCGCGTCGCCGCCGAAGGCCTGCGGCTGCTCGCTGAAAGCCCGCTGGAACAAAAAGAGCTCTACATCTTCACCGACCTCACGCAGCAGGCCTGGTCAAGCGAAACCGCCGGTGAGTTCCAACGCCGATTGAGCGACGCCAGCGGCGTGAGCGTCTATCTCGTCGACGTCGGCATTGAGAAGCCCCACAACGTCGCGCTCGGCGAAGTCAAACTCTCGGCTGACGTGGTCTCGAAGAACAGCGCGCTGCGGCTGCAAAGCTCGCTGGCGAGCGACCGGGGCGGACAACAGACCGTCGAGCTGTTCATCGAAGACGACGCTGGCCGCCCCGAGAAACGCGGGGAAACGATCGTCACGCTCGAACCCGGCACGGCGGTCTCGTTCGAGATGGCGTTGAGCGGGCTCGGCGAAGGCACGCACCAGGGTTACCTCAAACTCGTCGGTCGTGACGGCCTCGTGCACGACGACATTCGCTACTTCACGTTCAGCGTCGACGGGGCCTGGCCCGTGTTGCTCGTCGCACCCAAACCCGCCGCCGAACGGGCCTGGCACGTCACCGAGGCGCTGGCGCCGATCGCGTTTCGCAAGACCGGCCGAGCCCGCTTCGAGTGCAGCGTGATCGACTACCACCAGCTCGGCGCCACTACACTGGAGAAGTACGCGGCGGTCTGCCTGATCGATCCTGAACCGCTGCCGGCTCGCGCATGGCGTCGGCTCGACGAATTCGTGGCCGGCGGCGGCGGCCTGGCGACCCTGTTGGGCCCGCGCGCCGACCCGATCAATGACTTCGACTCACCCAGCGCCGAACGGCTGTTGCCGGGCCGATTGCTGCAACAGGCGCGGCGCCCCGACGGAGACCTTTTCCTCGATCCGCGCGGCATCGACCATCCGCTGCTGGCGAACTTCGCCGGGCTCGGTGGCGATGTCCCCTGGGACCTCTCGCCCGTGTATCGCTATTGGCAGTTCGACACGCTCGACGCCGACTCGGTGGTCGTGATGCGCTACACCGACCAGCAACCCGCGCTGATCGAACAGGCGGTCGGTGGCGGTCGTGTGCTCACCCTCTCCACGCCGCTGGACTACCCGTCGTCGGGGGACGGCTGGAACGAGTTGCTCACGTCGCTCGACTGCTGGCCGGCGCTGATGCTCACCAACGAAATGATGCTTTACCTGGTCGGACGGTCCGACGTGCAAACGAATTATCTCACCGGCGACGTGGCTGCCGTCACGCTGCCGCGCGATTCGGCGGTGGAAAACCTCGTACTCCGTTCACCCGGCGGCGACAGTTCCCGGCGCACCGTCGAACCGGCCCAGGGAGTGATCACGGTGAGCCAAACCGAGCGCGCCGGCAACTATCAACTCCGCGCCGGTGGTGACGAGGCCGGCTTGCACGAAGGCTTCAGCGTGAACCTTCCCATCGGAGCCAGCGACCTGTCCCGCGCCGCTGCGACGGCGCTCGACGACGTGTTCGGCGATTTCCCCTACTCGATCGCCATGGGCGCCAGTGAGATCGAACGCGACGTGAACCGGGGCCGCGTCGGCCGCGAACTGTTCGTGCCGCTGATGCTGATCGTGGCGCTGGTGCTCGGCGGCGAACACCTGCTGGCCAATCGCTTCTACCGCAACGACATTCGCGCCGAGGCGGACGGCACGCCCGCTGCCGCCGCACTTGCCGGCGCGACGAACACCGATGGCGGCACGACCGCATCACACGACAACGACGCGCCCGGCCAATAGTCACGGGCAGACGCAACATCCGCACGGACCCAACGACAATGCAACTCTGGCTCCAACCCATCGGCGGCTACCTCGTGTGGGCCCTGCTCGCCGTTGCGCTGTTGGCGTTGCTGCGCGTGCGTGCCGTCGGAGTTACCGAGCGACGACGACGCGTGCTCACCGGCCTGCGGTTGGCCGCCGTCATCGTCGCCCTGCTGGTCATGCTGCGGCCGACGATCGTCTACACCCAAGTGAAAAAACAGTCGGCCAGCTTGCTCGTATTGCTCGACCGCTCCCGGAGCATGCAGGTGGGCGACGGCTTCGGCGACAAATCGCGCTGGGACACCCTGCGGCAGGTCCTCGGCGACGCCGCCCCCCAACTGGCCAGCCTCGCCGGCGATCTCGACGTGAAGTTCTACGCCTTCGACACCGACGTCGCGCCGGTCGGCGCGAGCGACGCCGAAGCGGGCGCTCCCCTCGCCAACGGCGGCGTTGCCGCCGTGCTCGAACAACTCCCGGAAGCCCCCGAGGGCGAACAATCCGCCATCGGTGCGGCGCTCGACGACCTGCTCCGCGCCGAATCGAACAAACGCATCGCGGCCGTCGTGCTCTGCAGCGACGGCGTGCAACGGGCCTACGCGCCCCGTGACGTGGCACCGCAAACCGCCGCCCGGCGACTGGCCGATTGGGGCTACCCCCTCCACACGGTCACCTTCGGCGAGGCGCGCAGCTTGAACCAAACCCGCGACATCGCGCTGGACGACCTGATGGTGCCCGCCACCGTCTTCGCCAACAACCGACTCACCGTCGGCGGCCTGGTCCGCACGTCGGGCTACGCCGGCGAGCAAATCCCAATCGAGCTGCTGTTCGAGACGACCGACGGCACGATGCGACGCGTCGCCACCCGCACCATCGCCTCGACCGGCGACGGCCAGCAGCGCACCGTGCAACTCGAACACGTCCCCACGCTGCCGGGTGAATACAAACTCACGCTCCGCATTCCACCCCGCGAGGGTGAAATGGTCACGACCAACAACGAGCGCAGCACGTTCATCACGGTGCGCGAAGGAGGCCTGCGCGTGCTTTACGTCGAGGGGAGCTTCCGCCCCGAGATGGGCCGTATCCGCCGCGCCATCGACTCCTCGCCCGACATGATGCTCGACATGGTGATCGTCTCGAATGACCCGCAGCATCGCGAAACGGTCGACCTGATGAACCAGTTCAAACCGGGCGAGTACGACGTCTACCTACTGGGAGACGTGGCAGCTTGGGACTTCACGCAGGCCGAAATGTCGCGGCTGGCCGACGCCGTCCGTTCCGGCGCGGGACTGGCCATGATCGGCGGCCTGTTCTCGTTCGGGGCTGGCGGCTACGCCGACACGCCGCTGGCCGACGTGTTGCCGGTGGAAATGATCCCCCACGAGCGTCAAAACCCCGACGAAGCCATTCGCGAGGAACTGCACCTCAAGGGGCCGTTCCAGCTCGTGCCCACCCCCGGCGGTCGGGCCGCCTTGCTGCGACTCGGCGTCGACGTCGACGAGACGTTCTGGCAGCAGTTGCCGCCGCTCGATGGCGCCAATCGCTTTCGCGGACTCAAGCCGCTCGCCACCGTGCTCGCCGAGACCGCCGACGGCGAACCGCTCATCGTCGGACAAACCGTCGGCAACGGCCGCGCGTTGGCGATCGCCGTCGACTCGACGTGGCGCTGGGCCATGGGGGGCCAGGTCGACGCGCATCGCCGCTTCTGGCGGCAGGTCGTGCTCTGGCTGGCCCGCAGCGAGGATGACTCGAAAGAGGACGTCTGGGTGCGGCTCGAACAGCGCCGCTATCGGCCAGGCGAACGCATCGAGTTCACCGCCGGCGCCCGAGGCGGCGAAGGTGCATCGATCGTCGATGCCAACTTCGAGGCCAAATTGATCGGGCCTTCCGGCGAAATGCTCGATCTGCCGATGGTGCGCGACGGCGACCACTTCGTCGGGGCGATCGCCGAGACGCTCGATGCGGCCGACTACGCCATCGGGCTCGCCGTGACCCGGGACAACACCCTGATCGGCACGGCGCGCAGCCGTTTCCTCGTCGCCGAGCACGACACGGAACTCGACAACCCGGCCGCCGAGCCCGGCGTGATGGCGAACCTGGCCTCGGTCACGGGCGGTCGCTCGGTGCGGCCCGAGGAGTTCGGCGACTTGCTCGAACAGATCGCCGACGAGCCACTGCAGCTCGAGATCGACACGCAAACGAAACAGACGCTCTGGGACATCTGGCCCGTCTATCTCGCGCTGGCGTCGCTCCTGTCGGTCGAATGGTACCTGCGCAAGCGCTGGGGACTTGTCTAACGGTACTGGACAATCGCGGGCCGCCGAGGCGATGGGGCCGCTTGACGCCCCCCGGGGCTACTCTAGACTGACTGGCGCCGTCCTCGACTGACCGCGTGCCGCGCCTGCCGCGGCTCTTCGCCCGCCTTCGGCCAATCACTCCCGCAACAGTTTGATGTCTCACGACTCGCCATCCGCAAAAGACGAATCGGCTGGACAAGACGACTCGACGAGGTCGGCCGTTTCCAGCAACTCGCCGCGATCGGCCGACGACGCGCTGCCTCCGGTCGAGCCCCCCAACGCCGCATTCATCGTCCAACTTTTTGTCGTGCCGGCGCTGATTGTGGTGGCGATCGTGGGCATCTGGACGATGTTTCATTGGTTGGCCCACGTCGGTGGCAACGACCCCACGCAGTACATCGACACGATGCGTCGCGAGACGCCGGCCCGCTGGCAGGCCGCGGTGAGCCTGGCCAATTCGCTCCGCGCCGAAGGCTCGGAGAACCGCGACAACGCGGAACTTGC
>JAGQPT010000496.1 GCA_020426575.1 Planctomycetales bacterium | reverse complement strand
GAGGTTTCGCCGCATCACGTCGTCGACTGAGAGATGTTCGATGCGCCGGCCGACGCGCTCGGCGATCACCGTGAGCGTTTCCTCGGCGTTGTCAATGTACTCGTGGAACTGGCGGAAGTAATCCGACGCTTCTTCGGAAAGACTCTGCTCGACGCAGAGTTGCCGGACGATGTCGCTGCGGGACACGACGCCGACGAGCCGACCATCGTCGAGCACGGGAAAGCCGCCGACCTGCTCTTCAATAAAGGCCCTTTCAACATCGAGCAGGGGGGCGTCAGGTGCGACCGACTTGGCGTCAGCCTGCATGATGTCGGCGGCGGTTAGGGACATCGGACGCGTCTCGACGGGGGTTGGGAATGGGCCAGAAGCGTTTCGCGAATCAACGGGTGCCATACATGGAATCCGCGACGCGACCGGCCAACCTAACTGGGCGGACGCGACGACGCAAGTCGCCGTGACGGCCCGCAGACTCGCCACGCATTGAGGAACCGCGACGGTGTCGATGCGTTTTTGGCGATGAGCGTGATATCGGCCGGCAAACGCCGCCCGTGTCGATATCTCCACACGGATGGCGTCGCATTGGTGTCGCCGGGCGGGTGACGTGATTGGTATATTCGCTCGACAGTTGGCCGAGGCCGGGGATGACGACCGCCGCACGATGTCGGGATGTTGCGTCGCGGCGTCCCGGGCGAGCGGTCGTGAACGACTCGAATGCCAGGGACGATGCCACGATGGAATCGGTTCCGCAGACCGGACGACCCGCCGTGCCCGCCAACCGCCTGACGTCGCGCAGCTTCCTGGGGTTGTTGGTGACGCAACTGCTCGGCGCGGTGAACGACAACACGTTCCGCTGGCTGGTGATCGGCATCGGCAAGGACTATGTGCCGCAGAACATCGGCATGGTGCTGATGGCCGGCACGGCCTGTTTCGTGCTGCCGTATCTGTTGCTCGCCGCACCGGCCGGCTACCTGGCCGATCGCTTCGACAAACGGCAGGTGATCGTCGGCTGTAAACTGGCCGAGGTCGTGATCATGGTCCTCGGCGTCGCGGCGATTCTGGTCGGCAACATCTGGTTGCTGCTCGGCGTGGTCGCCGCGATGGGGGCGCAGAGCGCGTTGTTTGGGCCCGCCAAGCTCGGCAGCATTCCGGAAATGCTGGCGGTCGAAAAGATCTCGAGCGGCAACGGCGTGGTCGCGCTGACGACGGTGATCGCCACGGTCGTGGGCATGGGCGCCGGAAGCTGGTTGGCCGATGCAACCGGCGCTTTCGGGCAGGAGCGCTGGTGGCTTTCCGGCCTGGTGCTGATCGGCACGGCTGGTGTCGGGTTGGCCGCAAGCTTATTGATCGCGCCGTTGCCCGTGGCCAACCCCGCGCGGCGGTTTCCCTGGAACACGGCCACACAAACGGCCCGCGACCTCAAAACCCTTGCTGCGAGTCGGCCGATGCTGCGCGTCGCGCTGGGGATCATGTTTTTCTGGGCGCTCGGCGCGCTGGCGCAATTGAACATCGACCAGTTCGTGTCCGAAGGTGGTGCGAGGGCCGAGAGCGATAAGGTGCCGTTGCTGTTTTCACTCGTGATCGGCGTGGGGTTGGGCAGTGTGCTCGCCGGCGTGTGGTCGGGCGGGCGCGTCGAACTCGGAATCGTACCGCTCGGTGCGCTCGGAGTGCTGGTCGGCTCGGCACTGCTGTTCACGGTCGAAGGCGCGCTGATCGATGCGGGCGAACACTGGACCGCGGCCTACGTCTTTGCCTGCGGTTTTCTGCTGGTGTTGGGCGTCGGGGCGGGCCTGTTCAATGTGCCGCTGGCCGCCTACATGCAGCACCGTAGTCCCCAAGAGTCGCGGGGAGCGATCCTGGCGGCGAGCAATTTCATGACCTTTGGTGGCATCCTCTGCGCCGCCGTGTTGTTCTCGCTGTTGCGGTTGCCGATCCGGCAGGGAGCGCCGCTGTTTTCGGCGCGGCAGATCTTTTTGCTCTGCGCGGCGATCACGCTGCCAGTGCTCGTCTACATCGTCTGGCTGATCCCCCAGGCCACCGCGCGTTTCCTGGTGTGGACGCTCGGCCGCACTATTTACCGAATTCGCGTGCTCGGTCATGAGAACCTTCCCGAGCGGGGAGGCGCGGTGCTGGTGGCGAATCACATTTCCTGGTTGGACGGTTTCTTGATGATGATGGTCAGTTCGCGTCCGGTGCGGATGTTTGCCGCGGCCGTGACGATTCCCCGCCCCATACGTTGGATCGCCCGTTCCTGGGGAGTGATCCTGGTCGATTTGGGTCCCAAGGGCATCGCGCGGGGCCTAGAGACGGCCCGCCGCGCGGTTGCGGCCGGCGAACTGGTCTGCATCTTCCCCGAGGGTGCCATCAGCCGCACGGGTCAAATGCGGGCATTTCGGGGCGGAGTGTTGAAAATCATCGATGGACGGGACGTGCCGGTTGTGCCGGTGTATCTCGACGAATTGTGGGGTAGCATTTTTAGCTTCGAGCGTGGCCGCTTTTTCTGGAAATGGCCGCGCCGTTGGCCCTATCCGATCTCGATTCACATCGGCAAGGCCTTGCCGGCGCCACACCGGCTCACCGACATCCAGGCCGCCGTCACACAACTGGGAAGCCAAGCAGTGAGCAAACGCAAGGACCGACCCACCGCGCTACCCCGGCTTTTCATCCGCAGGTGTAAGCGGCACGGCTCGCGTTCGAAGATTGCCGACTCGAGCGGCGCTGACCTGACCGGCCGCGAAACGTTATTGCGGGCACTGGTGCTGAGACGGGTATTGCGTCGCGACGTGCTCGACGCCGAGCGGTCGCAAGTCGGCGTGCTGTTGCCCCCCTCGGTGGCCGGCGTCGTCGTCAACGCGGCGCTGGCGCTGGATCGCCGCGTGGCCGTCAACCTCAACTACACGGTATCGACCGACGTGATGAACCAGTGCATCAAGACGGCTGACATCGCCCAAGTACTTTCCAGCCACCGCTTCCTGGAGAAGCTCGGTTTCGACCTCGACGCCAAGGTCGTCTGTCTGGAAGACTTGCAGGACAAGGCGACCACGTGGGACAAGGTTGTCGCCGCGGTGGCCGCTTACGTCGCGCCGTCCCGGCTGCTGGAGTGGTCGCTCGGCCTCAGCCGCATCCGGGGCGACGAGTTGTTGACGATCATCTTCACGTCGGGCACGACGGGCATCCCCAAGGGAGTGATGCTGACGCAGGAAAACATTCGCTCGAACTGCGAGGCCATCGAACAGATCGTTCGGCTCGGGCCCGACGATGTCGTCCTGGGGGTGTTGCCCTTCTTTCATTCGTTCGGCTTCACGGCAACGATCTGGGCCGTGCTCTCGACCGACATCAAGGGCGCGTACCATTACTCGCCGCTCGACGCTCGCCAGGTCGGCAAACTCTGCGAGCAGCACGGCGGCACGTTTTTGATTGCTACGCCGACTTTCCTGCGGGGATACCTGCGCCGTTGCACGCCCGAACAGTTCGCCACGCTCGACGCCGTGTTGACCGGCGCCGAACGTCTGCCGCCCGATCTGGCCGACGCCTTTGAGGAGAAGTTTGGCGTGCGGCCCGTCGAAGGGTACGGCGCCACGGAACTCTCGCCGATCGCCGCCGGTAACATACCGGCGAATCGCGCCGGCGCGGCTCCCGAATCGCTCTATCGCGAGGGGACGGTCGGGCGACCGGTGCCGGGCGTGTTCGCCAAGACAGTCGATCCAGAGACGGGCGCGGACTTGCCCATCGGTGAAGCAGGGATGTTGTTGATCGCCGGGCCCAACGTGATGCGTGGCTACCTGCACGATCCGGAGAAGACAGCCGAGGTGATTCGCGACGGCTGGTACGTGACGGGCGACGTCGCGGTGATCGACGCCGACGGCTTCATCAAGATCACCGGACGGCTGAGCCGGTTTTCCAAGATCGGCGGTGAGATGGTGCCGCACATCCGCATCGAAGAGGCGCTCGCCGAGATCATCGGCGAAGACGGCGAGCAGTTGCAGGCGGCCGTGACGAGCGTTCCCGACGAGAAGAAGGGGGAGCGACTCGTCGTGCTGCACACGCCGCTCGCGCAGACACCAGAGGCACTATGCGCGGCGCTGGCCGAGCGCGGTTTGCCCAATATCTTTATCCCGGCCCCCGACAGTTTCGTCGAGGTGGCGGAGTTACCGACGCTGGGAACCGGCAAACTCGACCTGCAGCGCGTGCGTGAGACGGCGCTCGCGGCAATGGGAAAATGAGCTGCGGCACAAGGCACAATGTTGCCGTGAGGCACGAACATGTCCAACGACCAATACGCATCGTCAACCGGCGGCTACGAACCACGCGGCCTGATGCGGTTCATCGTGCGCTGGTTGACGCGGCACTATTATCCCCGATTGGAGATTGACGGCCGGGAACGGATACCGCAAACCGGCCCGGTGCTGCTGTGCGCGAACCACGCCAATTCGCTGATCGATCCGGTGATTATCGGTATCGCGGCGCGACGCCCCGTGCGTTTCATGGCAAAGGCACCGCTGTTTGACGATCCGGTGCTGGGACCACCAATGAAGGCGTTGGGGATGGTGCCGGCATTTCGTGGCCGCGACGACGCCAGCGAAGTCCGTCGCAACCTGGAGAGCCTCGACGTGGCGGCCAATGTGCTGGTCGAGGGCCGCGCGATGGGCATTTTTCCCGAAGGAGTCTCCACGGACGAAGAACACCTCGAGATGATCCGATCAGGAGCAGGGCGAATGGCGCTACAAGCCGTCGCCGAAGGTGCCGCCGGTCTGCTCGTCGTACCGATCGGCATCGCCTACGAACGAAAGGACCAGTTCCGCAGCGCCGTGTTGGTTCGAGTGGCTGAACCGATCAACGTCGAGGGACTGCTCGCCGAGCACGACGGCAACGAACGACTGGCGCGGCGGGCCTTCACTGCGCTCGTCGAGGCGCGGCTCAAAGAGGTGGTGATCTCGCTCGACGAGCCCAAGTGGGCACCGTGGCTCGACGACCTGGCCGTGCTGGTGCCGCCACCAGAGAGTGTTCCGCGCACGCCCGGCCGACGGCTCTGGCAGCGCAAGCGACTGGCCGACGCGATCAATTATTTTCTGGCCAACGATCGACCGTTGGCCGAGTCCGTCGCCGCCGACGTCGAGTCGTACCGCGACGCAGTCAGGGCGGCGCACCTCACTGTCGATTCACCGTTGTTGCGCTCGTCGCGACTGTGGGTAGCGCTGACGTTGCTGCTCAGCGCCGTCTGGCTGGCGCTGTTGTCGTTACCGGCGCTGTACGGCACGCTGCTGCACATCGTGCCGTTCGTTCTCGTGCGCCGGCTTGCCAAGCGACTCGACCAACCGGGCCGCAAGACGATTTCAACCAATCGCATGTTGGTGGGCACACCATTGTATGCAGCGTGGTACCTGGTGCTGGGCTTGCTGGTGGGGTTCTTCACCAGTTGGCCGACGGCGGCGGCGTGGCTCGTGACGGCGCCACTGACCGGCATCGTGGCCATGTACTACTGGCGCTACGCGCGACGCACGGCCCGGTTGCTGTACCACGAAACATTGACGTTGTTGGCCCCCGGCACGCTGCGACGGTTGCGCTCCCTGCGCGCGGCACTCTGTGAGCGACTCGAGGAACTAGTGGAGCACTACGGCCAAGTCGCGCCGCGAACGTGACGCTTTACCGGGGTGGCATGCGATGGGGCGGCACTAGAGGAGCCCATTGTGGTAGGATGAACTTCCCGCCAACTTTCTTCGTGACTGGATTGGCCGCAGCGAAATTTCTCGTCGGCCTGGCGAACACGCGACGGGCCGAGCATTCTGGGAGCGCGCAATGTTGAATGTTTTCGCCTTGCTTGGTGTGTGGGAACTGTGGCTGATTGCCTGCGCGGCGTTCGTTTGCCTGGTGGCCTGGGCGGTGCATCAACCGGGGCGCGGGATCTTGATGTGGGTTCCCGCTTGCCTGGCGCTAGCGGCATTGGTGACTCCGCCCGACCCGCTGACGATGGTGATCGTCGCAGCGCCGTGCCTGGCCTTCTTGATGTTCGCCGCCCGCCGCCGCAAGCGCACCTAGCATGCCGGCCGGAAAGCCGCGTTGACACACGGGGGCGGGCTCGTTACTCTGCCGCCGCCTTGGCGTCGTGACTGCTGGCATTGTGCACAATGACGACGCCTGCTCACGCCCATCCCTCGGCAACGGCATCAAGCGGAACGGATTCCGCGACAGCAAATTCGCCCCCTTCCCCACTGCCTCGTCTCATCACTCGCACGCGCATGGGTCCTCGATCGACAGCACTCCTGGTGCTAGCGGCGCTTGCGCTGGTCCTACCGGCTTGTGCCGAACCGCACATCGCCGGTCGTTCGCCGCTGCGCCGGCCACGGATGTCTCCCGAGACGACGGCGCTCGACGTCTTCTTCGCCCGAGTTCCCTACGGCGACACGGAAGCGAACGAGACACTTTGGCAGGAGCTGGACGAACAGCCGATTCCGATCGCCACGCGTCGTCGCCTGGCGGACAACGGGCTGCGGGTTGGCGTCGCCGCCGGTCGGTTGCCAGTGACGCTCGAGCGCATGCTCGAACTCGACGCGTTGACCAGTAGCGGTGTCGTCGCCGATGCTAGCGCCGACGTCGCTGTCGACGATGAAGATTCGCCCGAGGTGCTCGCCGACGACGCGTTGACCGCCAATCGGACGACCGTCGATCCTAATGCGCGAGTGACAGGGCGCCACGTGCAGTGCCTCGACGGCGAAGCCTGTTTGTTGCTGGCCAACGATCATCACGTCGACGAGTTGCATGTGTTGATGCCGGGGGAGGACGGGCTGCGCGGCCGCCGCTTCACCCAGGCCCAGGGAAGTTTTGACGTCACCCCCACGCGGCTGAGCGACGGCCGGGTCCGGTTGCGGCTGTTGCCGAAGATCACCCACGGCGCCCTGGCCAACCGTTTCGAGTCGCAGAACAACTTCTCGGCGCTCGTGGCGGGCCAACAGTCCGAGAAGTTCGAGCAACTGGCCGTCGAGGTCGACCTGGCCGCCGGCGAAGTGCTCGTCGTCGCTTGCGACGTCGACCGCCAGGGCAGCCTGGGACACCGCCTGCTCACGACCGAACGCGATGGCGAACGGCAACAGAAGCTGATTGTGGTGCGGGTCTCGCAAACGCAACATGACCCCTTGCTCGACGCCCTGCTGCGCGACGCGAAGCGCACCGAGGAAGCGGCGGAATAGCGCCCGACAAGGTCGTACGTGGTTGGTGTCGTGGTGCCTGCCGCAACCATCCGTGAACGACGTGGTAGCCCGCCCCCCGGGGTGACCTCTACGCGCCCTTGATTCATTCGCGGTCGACACTTCCTTCAGGTCGCGCCATTGCTCGGTTGACTAGCGGGGTTTTGCCGACTTGCTGGTCACCTTGTAGACGTTGCCGGTTTGATCGTACGTCGTCCACTCGCCGACGGGCTCACCCTGATCGAAGTAGCCCGAACGCATGATCACGCCGTTTTTGCGGAACCACTGCCAATAACCCGTGGCGACACCATCGATGGATTGCCCCTTCGCCCAGACGCTGCCGTCGCGGTGATAACGAATATCCTCAGAGGCTCGGCTCTTCTTCTTCGGCATGATCAACTCGCTATGGGTAATTGTCGCTTAGGGGCAGAGCCGGCGGGCAGTTTCTTCGGCGTGGAACAGCATCCAGACGGGGTGCGTGTAGACGGCGTGGCCGAACTGGCTGCAGAGGAATCGCTTTTCGTAATGTTCGTAGTTCAGCAGTAAGGTGAGGCCGTCTTCGGCGACGCGCATGCCGGTCTTGAGGCGTTCAAGATAGCTATCGTCGAGGTTGGCTTCCAACAGGCGGCCGAGTTGCTGATGGGCCCGGCGGGTGCGTACCCGCAGTCGGTTCGGCGGCGAATCGCTGCCGGCGATGCCGCCTTGCTGCACGACGTCGCCAGCGGCCGCCGCGGCAAGATCGTCCCAGGTCGGCGGAAACGCCACGCGGTACTCCGGCAACTCGGGGTTGGGCACGTGATATACGAAGTGCACGAGCCGCTCGCAGCCGGCGATGTCCCAACCGTAGCGGACCGGCGTGCCGAAGTTGGCGACGAGCAAGCGGGGACGCTCGACGCCGTCGGCCAAACGGCGGCGCAGGTGTTCCCAGTACGGCAGATCGGCGCGATGACCGAGTGCGCCGCGATAGAACGGTTCGGCCGCCGCAAAGAATTGCTCGACAACGTCCGGCGGCGAGCAGAGCAGGTTCGTGATCAACGCGAAAACGTTGCCGGCGTGGCTGTGGCCCCAGAGCAACGTGCCCGCATTTGCCTCAGCAGGCATATCGAGCAACTCGTTGAGCAAACGGACAGCGCCGTCGGCGCGGGCAACGTGATGGTTGCCGCTGGACCAATGCCAGCGCCGCACACGAATGTGTGGGTGACCGGCCGTGCGCAGCAACCGCTTGAGGCGGTCGGCGTATTCGAGTGTGAAGTTGTTGCGGTAACCGACGATCGAGTCTTTGAGGAATTTGTTCGCGGTGCGCACCTTGCGGCCGAAGGTCGGCGCATAGCGTTCCAACTCGGTGAACAACCCCAGGGCGTCGTCGCCAAAGAACGTGCCGTGGACGATCACGATCTCGTCGACGTGGTGATCGGCCAGCCGCTGGGCCACCTCGCGGATCCGCCGGGTGAACTCTTTGGAGTCGGCGGGCGGATCGATCGGCGCGTTCAGCATCTCGTACGCACCGATCGGCGGGTCGGCCGAGTACGCCTGATGGCGAAAACAGTTCTGCGTGGGCATGAGGGCCTGTTTCATGGCACTTCACACGGCTGGCTACAGGGCCGCAGGTACTGCGTGACGAGAGGGTCTCGTAGAAGTGTAGCACACGGTCGGCGGTGTGGTCAGCCACGCAATTGTCCGGTGAACGCGTTTGCCCGACGAAGACGATGGTTGCCGATTCTCGCACGTCGGCGGTTGAGCTATGATCCAACCAATCTGAAACCCACGCCAATGCACTCGACCGCGTCGTGGGTGATGTATTAACGATCTCTCACACCGCCGCACTACGAAAACGCACAGGGATCTCGCACAAGAACGATGACTCTTAAGAATGCACACGAGACGATGAAGACGTTCCGGGGCATGATGCCGATCATGCCGACGGCTGTGACGCCAACCGGCGCCGTCGACGAACCGAGCCAGCGCCGGCTCGTCGAGTATTGCCTGCAGTGCGGCGCCGTGGCGGTCGGTCACTTCGGCATCGCCTCGGAATTCCACAAAGTGTCGAATCGCGATCGCACGTTGTTGGTAAAGATGATTGTCGACGCTGTGGCGGGCCGCGTTCCCGTGTTTATCGGCGTGACGTCACCGGGCCTGGGAATCTCACTTGACTTTGCCCGCGAGGCGGAACAACTCGGCGCGGACCTGGTGATGGCGGCGCTGCCCTACGTGAACATGCCCGATGGCGACGGGGCGTACGACTTCTACGGGCAGCTCGCCGATGCGACACGCCTGCCGATCATCGTGCAAGACACGCCAGCGAGTTCTTCGACGCTCACAGCAGAGCTGTTGTGGCGCATGGCCAACGAGATCGAACGCGTGGCGCACCTCAAGGCCGAAGGGAAGAATTTTTTGGACAAGACGGCCTCCCTGCAAGAACTCTCTGGGGGAACGATCTCGGTGATCGGCGGTGCCGGCGGCCGGCACCTGCTGCACCTTTTGCGGCTGGGAGTGACGGCGTTTATGACTGGCACCGAGGCACTCGACCTGCATGCCCACGCGGTGGGTTCGTACCTGGGCGGCGACGAAGCCGAGGCGGCGCGGGTCTACTTTGAGCAGATCGTGCCATACCTCGAGTTCTATCTCGATTATCCCGAAGAGTTGCTCAAGGCGATGTTGCACAGCCGCGGGGTGATCGATTGCTCGAACGTGTTGTCGCCGCCGGCGTCACCGCCGATGAGCCCCGTCCAGCGGCGCGAACTCGACTGGGTACTCGACCGCATCGGTTTCCGCAAGCGCTGGCCCGCGATACCGTGACGACGCCGTAGTCGGGCCACACCGACGCTGCGCACAAGACGTCGTCGCAGTGCCGAAGCAACGGCAGATCAAGGCTACTTCTTCGCCTTTTTCGCCGCTTTGGGAGTTTTTTTCTTGGCCGACTTTTTCGCTGTGGCGGACGACGCCTTCGTCGACTTCTTCTTGGCCTTGCCGAAGATGTTGTCCCAATTCTTACTGAACTCGGGCGAGGCACCGGATCGAACGATCGGTCCACTCATGGTCAGTCGCTCCCTGGAGTGAGTTGGCTGAGCCCTGGTGCGGCGGGCGTCTGGCCGGCCGGCGGGGCGTTGGCGAAAAGCGTCGATTCTAGACAGCAAGTCCTCGGCCGCAAGGTACCAGCCACGCCGAATGGCGGTGTGCCAGGCACCGACATGGCGCCAAAAACCCCCGAAAAACTGACGGGTTGACAACATACCGACCAGTTGGTATGTTTGTTCGCATGCCCGGCAAAATGACGACAACTGTGGAATCTAATTCGAGCGCGCCGCACTCGGCGCGGGAAAAGCTGCTCACAGCGGCGGTCGAACTGTTTCGCACGAACGGCTATGACGCCACGAGTCTGGACGACATCTGCCGGTCGGCTGGCGTGACCAAGGGAGCATTGTTTCACCACTTCGCCGGCAAGCAGGCGATCGCCGCGGCCTGCCTCGAGGCTTGGAGCGAAACGATGGCCAACATGGTCGCAACGGCGCCGTTCAACGAGTTGGAAGACCCGGTCGAGCGGGTGCTGGGATGGATCGATTTTTTCAGCGGTGCGCTCAGCCGGCCGGAGACGATCAAGTCATGCCTCGCGGGCACGATCGTGCAGGAAGTTTCCGAGTCGAATCCGGCGCTGCGCGACGCGGCGCACGGTTGTATCGCCAACGGAGAGCGGCGTTTCCAAACGCTGCTCGACGAGGCCTGCGCCGACCGAGAACGGCAACTCGACACCGCTTCGCTCGCGCGACTGTGGAGCGCGTCGCTACAGGGTTCGCTGTTGCTGTACAAGGCGACGCGCGATCCGGCGGTGTTCGCCGACAGCCTGGGGCACGTGTACCGCTATATCGAGTCGCTGTTTTCCGAATGAAGGGTTTGGGGCGATCTGTTGTCTGGAACTCACGCTGTCAACTTTAGGAGGCGTTCATGATGTCAATGGCTGACGCGTTTCTGGCCGAGTTTGATGCCGAGGCACAAACCACCCGCCGTTTCCTCGAACAGTTGCCGGAAGACCGGCTCGAGTGGCGGCCGCACGAGAAGTCGATGACGGCCGGTCAACTGGCGCTGCACATCGCCACGGCGCCGGGGGCGATCGTCGAGATGGCGATGGCGGACGTGGTGCCGTTCCCCAAGATGGACAAGGCACCGGAGCAGCCGACGTCGCTGCAGCAGATCCTCGACGCGCACGACGCGTCGGTCGCCAAGGTCCGCGACACGCTGCCGACGTTCAGCGACGAGCAGATGCAACGGATGTGGAAGGCCACGTACGAAGGCCACGACCTGATCGAAATGCAGAGGGCCGGGGTGATTCGTACGATCATGCTCAACCACTGGATCCACCACCGCGGTCAGTTTGGCGTCTACCTGCGGTTGGTGGGTGCGAAGGTGCCGTCGAGCTACGGTCCCAGTGGCGATGAGATGCCCGACGTCATGAAGGGCCTCGTATCGGCTGGCAAGTGAACGGCCACGCTGGAACAGACACAAGACCGGGTGACCCGTGCACAGCCCCGCGCCGTTTGGCGCGGGGCTGTTTCGTTGGCACTGCTGGTCTTTCACGGACCACCAAAAACGATGGGGCCATCCGCGGTCGCCACCAAATGCCAAATTTTTGACTTTTCGGTATTGACTTTCTCGCTAAGAGCCAAAATATTGGCACATAGTCAGCGATCACCATTCACGTTTGTCCCAGGGCCACGGGCGATGGACCACCAACAGCAGCTCAGCCGCCGCGAGCGCCAGATCATGACGCTGGTGTACTCACGCGGCGAAGCCAGCGCGACGGACGTCTGGGAAGATCTGCCCAACCCCCCGTCGCGCACCGCCGTGCGCACGATGCTGCGAATCCTGGAGGACAAGGGGCTGCTGCGGCATCACAAGCGCGGACGCGAGTTCGTCTACCAACCTGTCCAGGCCCGCAGCGACGCCGGCCGTTCGGCGCTGGGAAGTGTCGTGCAGACGTTCTTCGATGGCTCGCTCGAGCAGGCCGTGGCGGCGCACCTGGCTGATCCCTCGACCGAGTTCAGCGACGACGAACTGCGGCGGCTGGCCAGTCTCGTGCGCAAAGCCCGGCAGGCGGAGAAGAAGTCATGAACAGCTTGGCAGTGGATCTGACGGCCATCGACGAAGCGGCGCTTGCCGCGCTGGCGCTGATTGCCGATGCGGCGATCAAAGGGGCCGCGTTGATTGTGGCCGTTGCGCTGGTTGTGCGCTGCTGCGGCTGGGCATCGGCCGCCTGGCGGCACCTCGTCTGGCTGACGGCGACGGTGATGCTCGCAGCACTGCCGGTGTTTTCGCTGGCGCTGCCCGCCTGGTCGGTGCTGCCTAAGTCCAAGCTAACTTGGATTGTACGGACCGACGTGGCGGTCGATCGCGCGCAGCACGTGGACGCCGACTTTCGGGAGGAAACGGCAAGTGGACCAGTTCCGAAACACGTTCCGATCGGCGCGGCCCACACCCCTGACACGCTACCAGCGAGACAAACCCTCGATGCGGAGTTCGCTACCGTCGGTAATGGTGAACCGACAGCACAGCGCCCGGACCCGCTACGTACGCTTGTCGCGCATTGGCCAACGGGGGTGTTGGGCGTCTGGCTGGCCGGTGTGCATGCCGTGCTGGGGAGGTGGTTGGCGGGAACGGTGAGCCTGGCGCGGCTGCGTCACCGGTCACAATTGGTCACGGCAGGGCCCGTGTTCGACGGGTTTATCCGGCTGGCGGCGCGAATGGGGATGCGTCGTCACGTGCTGCTGCTTGTCAGCGGCGAGCGGCAGATGCCGATGCAATGGG
>JAGQPT010000495.1 GCA_020426575.1 Planctomycetales bacterium | reverse complement strand
TCCCGCCGGCGTCGCAGCGAAGTGCCTGCCTGTACGGGCCATGCCGACCATGAGGCTGCCGGGAATAATCTCAACAGGGCAACTGGGAAATCGTCGCCGCAGCCAGTGGACGTGCGGCGGCGGATGCTCCGATGGTAGTTGAAGGCGAGATTTTGGTTGGCGTCCCGAATGCGGGTGAGGAAACTTGCGGCAATTGTTGGGTTTACACGGTCGTCCTATAATGACGTTGAGCCGTGTGCGATGAGTTCGCAACAACCGTGACCCGACGTCTCGCTCGTCGGCGGAGTATTCTTCATTTTGGCAGCGCGTGCGAAAATCCTGGTGATTCGCGGCCCCGGCGAGGATTCGGATGGGGTCCCCCCCCATTTGGCCGATAGCCACGACGTTGTCACGGTGCGGAGCATGACCCGCGCGCTGGCACAGCTGCGGAGCGGCGAATTCTCATCTGTTCTGGTCGCCGCGGGTCACATCACCGAGGCGTTTCGCTTAGGGACGCTCTTCGAGAACGAGCGGATCCTCGAGTCACTGCCGATCGGCGTGGCCGTGCTCGACAGCGACAACACGATCATTTGGGGAAATGCTCGACTGCGGGGCTGGTGCAGCGCGGCCCTGGTGGACACCACCAACCGGGGCGGAGCCGACGCGGCAACGTCGTCCAACGGTGGCCCCGCACTCGACGGTCCGGCATTCGACGGCGCGGTGAGCGGTGTCAGCTCAGCCGGCGGCGGAGACCGCGCCTCCAAGGCCAACGCTCCCGGTGCCGTCGACCTGGACGCGATCATCGGCCGCGGCTTTTACGAGGCGCTCGGCAGCCCGGAAATCCTTGGACCCGACTTTTGTCCGTTCCACACGGCGCTGGCCACAGGCAGCGCGACGACCTCGACGCTGCGGTCACACGAGAATCGCTACTTCCAGGTTCACGCGACGGCCATGCAGGAAGAGGGGGACGGCGCGCAGCACTTGATCGTGACGGTGCGCGACATCACGACCGAAATCCTGCAGCAACAGAAACTCGCGGCGATCCACCAGGCCGGCATCGAACTTTCGGACCTTTCGCCCGAAGAACTGTTGAACATGACGGTCGAAGAGCGGATCGAACTGCTCAAGTCGAACATCGTGCACTATACGCAGGATCTGCTGCACTTTGACGTCGTGGAGATCCGCCTGCTCGATCCGGCAACCGATCGGCTCGACCCGCTGTTGGCGCTGGGGATCGAGCCCGAGGCGGCGCGGCGAGACTTGTATGCCCGGCCCAATGGCAACGGGGTGACGGGTTTCGTGGCGGCGGCTGGCAAGAGCTATCTCTGTGAGGACACGAGCGAAGACCCGCTTTACCTCGAAGGTGCCCGAGGCGCAAAGAGCTCGCTGACCGTACCATTGATCCTGCACGACGAAGTGATCGGCACGTTCAACGTCGAGAGCCCCAAGCCGAGCGCGTTCAGCGAGAGCGACCTGCAGTTCCTGGAGATCTTCAGCCGCGAAGTGGCCGTGGCGCTCAACACGCTGGAACTGCTCAGCGTGGAAAAGGCAGGGACGGCGGCCGAGAGCGTCGAGGCCATCCACAGCGCGGTGGCACTGCCGGTCGACGACATCCTCATCGATGCAGTGAACATCATGGAGCACTACGTCGGCCACGAGCCGGAAGTGGTCCAGCGGCTGCAACGGCTGTTGCGCAACGCCCGCGACATCAAGCAATTGATCCAGCGGGTGGGACGCTCGATGGCTCCCAGCCAGGCGATACCGCGCAGCGCGGGCGCGACCGAAGAGCGGGCCCTGCTCGTGGGTCGGAACGTGCTGATGGTCGACGCCGATGACGACGTCCGCAGTGCGGCGCACGGCTACCTGGAGCGTTATGGCTGCGTCGTCGAGACGGCCCACAACGGTGACGAAGCGCTGTGCATGGTCCGCAACATGATGGTCGGCGGCGACTACGACGCGATCATCTCGGACATCCGCCTTCCCGACATGAGCGGCTTCGAGTTGATGATGAAACTGAAAGAGATCATCGAAGTGCCACCGCTCATTCTGATGACGGGCTTCGGCTACGACCCAGGGCACTCGATCGTCAAGGCGCGGCAGGCGGGATTGCAGGCCGAACTCTACAAGCCGTTCCGTCTCGACCAACTGCTCGAGACGGTCGAACGGGTGATCCTGCTGGGCCAGAACGCCAAAGCCGGCAAGTAGTCGCGCCGGGCCGAAGGGCTGCAGCCGGCTTCGTTGCACATCGCCGTTCAGCGCGCTTTCTGCAACTCGACGCAGATGCCGCCGGCGCGGAAGGCCTTGTGCACGGCGGTGAACCAGAGGTCTTTGACGAGGTGCAGGCCGACCTCGTCACACGCCTTGAGCAGTTCGTCGCGATTGTAGGTACGACAGCGCCACAACCGGCTCGTCCAGGCGCCGGAGATGCTGTCTTCGGTCGTGAGCAAGAAAACGCGTCCACCGGGCATCAACACGCGGGCGATTTCGTTGAGGCCGTCATGCGCGCTCGGGAGGTGTTCCAACACGTAGCCGCAGGTGACGCAATCGAACGCACCGTCGGCAAACGGCAGGCAGGAAAGGTCGCCGGCGATGAAGTGCGGACGCTGGCTCTTGAGCCGCTGGTCGGCGCGGCGCAACATCTCGGCCGAAAGGTCGAAGCAGGAAATGCTGGCGTCGGCCGGTGCGTACTTGAGCAGATGCTGGGCGATCTGGCCGGCGCCGCTGCCAACGTCGAGGACGCGGCGAACTGTCGAAAGGTCGAACTTCCCCTTGCGGAAGAGACGCTCGCCGAGCGGGATGTGCAGCGATAACATGCTCGCCGTGCTGAGCAGCGCACCCTGGGGGCCGTCGTACACCTCGCGGACTTTGTCACGATATTGATCGTAGCTGAGCTTGCGGATCATATCGTTTTCGACAAGGCGATGGATCACCTTGGTGGGGCGCCGCTTGCCTGGACGAGAGGAGGCGGGTGCTTGCGTAAGGGTCACTCCCGACGCTCCGGCTGCTATGCCGATTCGCCGGGGTTTGGCAAACGCGTCTGCCGGCATCGAGGACGCAGCGAG
>JAGQPT010000494.1 GCA_020426575.1 Planctomycetales bacterium | reverse complement strand
TGGTTGGCTCAATGCCCCGTTTGTCGGGTGGGGCCGAGTTCACAGGGAGTTGCCGACGCGGCGGACTGCCAGAGTCGTTATACCAGCATCTAGGTGCGGAAAGCGGAAAAGGGACAGGCGCGCGGGCAATCCCCGAGTCGCGGCATGGCAGTTGACGAAACCAGGCGAGACAATGTGGCGAAATCGCATTCCGAGGCTAGAATAGGCGTTTTCCCATCGCGCCCCATCGAGGAATGCTGCGACCGGGGAATGCGGCCACGGAAAGTCTTGGACTCGTCGGCAGTCCAGACGCTTGGGACGCTCGACCGTGGGAATTTGACCGCCGGCCCCCCCGGGGAATGCTTCACGAAGGAGAATACACCGTGTCGACCGACACCAAATCCAAGTCGCAGGGCTACTCGTTTCTGATCACGACGGCGGCGCCGGACGAGATCTTCACGCCCGAGGACACCAGCGACGAGCACCGCCAGTTCGCCCAGTCGGCCGACGAGTTCATCGACCAGGAGATTCTTCCCGAGTTGCACGCCCTGGAGAAACTCGATCGCACACTGCTGAGAAGCAAGCTGCAGAAGGCGGGCGAGAACGGCCTGTTCACGATCGAGATCCCCGAGGAGTACGGCGGACTGGGGCTCGACCTGATGAGCCAGTTGGTCGTCTCAGAGCGTTTTGGCGCCTGCGGCGGTTTCTCGGTTGCGTACGGCGTGCAGACCGGTATCGCCTCGGAACCGATCCTGTTCTTCGGCACCGACGAGCAGAAAGAGAAGTACCTGCCCAAACTGGCCACCGGCGAATGGATCGGCGCCTACGGCCTGGCCGAGCCGGGTTCGGGTTCCGACGCTCTCTCGGCACGGACAACGGCCACGCTCAGCGAAGACGGCACGCACTACGTCCTCAACGGCAGCAAGTCGTTCATCTCCAATGGCGGGATCGCCGACCTGTACACGATCTTCGCCCAGGTCGATGGCAAGCAGTTCACGGCGTTCCTCGTCGAGAAAGACACGCCCGGGTTTTCCTGTGGCACGGAAGAAGACAAGATGGGGATCAAGTCGTCGAGCACAACGACCCTGTCGCTCGAAGACGTCAAGGTGCCGGCCGCCAACGTGGTGGGCGAGATCGGCAAGGGGCACAAGATCGCGCTGAACATCCTCAACCTGGGCCGACTCAAGCTCGGCATCGGTGCCGTGGGCGCGATGAAGCTGGCGATCAAGCAGGCGCTGGCTTACGGCATCCAACGCAAGCAGTTTTCGACGCGGCTGGTCGACTTCCCGCTGTTGCAGCAAAAAATCGCCGCCATGCTTGCCGCGACCTACACCAGCGAAGCGATCGGCTATCGGGCCGGCGGTCAGATCAATGCCAACATTGAAGAGGCCTCCGAAAGCGGCGAAACATCCTTCGCCCAACAACTCGCGGTCCTCGAAGAGTTTTCCGGCGAATGCGCCATCAACAAAGTGTACGACAGCGAAGCGCTCGACATGGTCGTCGACGAGGCCCTGCAGATGCACGGTGGCTACGGCTTCATCGAGGAGTATGACGTGGCCCGAGGTTACCGCGACGCCCGCATCTCGCGCATCTACGAAGGCACAAACGAAATCAACCGACTGTTCATCACGGGCAATCTTTTCAAGCGGGTGATGACGGGCCGACTGCCGCTGACGGCCGAGATCCAGAAGGCGCTGACCGACGGTGGATCGGCGACGAGCAACGGCGCTGGCGGTGCGGCACTCGCCGACGTTGCCGAGGCACTCGCATCGGCCAAGCGCCTGTTCATGTTCGTTTCCACGATGCTGTCGCGAAGCGGCGACGCGGCCGGCATGACGAACCTCAACGAGCACCAGGAGGCCCTCGCCTGGTTGGCCGACGTCATCATCGAGATCTACGCACTCGAGTCGACCTACCTGCGCGCGATGCGGCGGATCGAAGCCGGTGACGACGAAGCGAGCCTGCATGAAGACGTGGCGCGCTATCAAATGGCCATCTCCGCCGGCAGGCTCGACCGCGCGGCGCGGGCGCTGGTCGACGGGTTCTCTTCGGTTGACAGTTGGGCGGCGAACTTGCAGACTATCCGCCAGATTGGCACCTGGCCGCGCGTTAACCAGGTGGAAATCGGCCGTCGCCTCGCGCTGGCCGCCGTCGATGTGGAGCGCTATCCCTTCGAAGTTTTTGCGTGAGGGACGCCTGCATCACACGGCGGAAGCGTCGCACGGCAATCGACTGACTCGTCGAACCGACATTTGCCGCGCGGGGACTTTTCACTGGCGCCGCACCTGATGTGTGACGCAGCTTTGGGGAATCTATGCGAGTAGTCGTACTATTCAAACAGACGTTGACGAGCGAGGCCCGCATCGTGCTGGACGCCTCCGGCGCGATACAGGACGCCAAGATCAAACGGATCGTCAATCCGTATGACGAGTTCGCCGTCGAGGAAGCGGTGGCGCTGCGCGAGAAAGGCGTCGTTGAGCACGTGACCGTCGTCACGTTGGGCCCTCAGTCGGCGGTCGAGGCGTGCCGCCAGTGCCTGGCGATGGGCGCCGACGAGGCTGTGCTGATCGACGACGCCGACATTGAAACGGCCGACTCATATTCGGTCGCCGAAGTGCTCGGAGCGGCGCTCAAGACGATGGAGTTCGACTTGCTGCTGGCCGGTTACGTGGCCGTGGACGACAACGCGGCGCAGGTGGCCGTGCGCGTCGCCGAGATTCTCGCGCTGCCGCAGATCAACGTGGTCAGCAAGATCGAGCTGAGCGACGGCAAGGTGACCGCCAACCGCGAGGCCGACGGCCAGACCGAGGTACTGACCACCACGCTGCCGGCGATGGTGACGACCGACAAGGGGATCAACAAGCCGCGCTACCCGACGCTGCCCAACATCATGAAGGCGAAAAAAAAGCCGCTGGCGACGAAGACGCTGGCCGACCTGGGGATCGCGGCCCCGGCGGCGAAGGTGAAGATCGTCGAATACGGCGTTCCGCCCGCCAAACAAGGGGCAAAGATATTCTCGGGCACACCGAGTGAAGCGGCCGCTCAGCTTGCCGACGCCCTGCGCAACGAGGCCAAGGTGATTTGACACTTGCCCGTCGGCCGCCGGGGCAAGCCGTCGTTTTGACGGGCCACGAAATAGACGGGCCGAGATATTTAGCGGGCCAACATTCGGCCGAGGCACGAGCCGAGCCAACACACCAACGCGGAGAACGCAACGGCGATGTCGCAAGACGTATTCGTATTTCTGGAAGCACAGCACAAAGAGCTGCGCCCGGTGACACTCCAGGTGATCGGCGCGGCGCGGCAACTCGCCTCGGCACGTGGCGGCAAGCTGATCGGCCTGCTCGTGGGCAACGACCTCGGTGATCTGCTGGATCAGGCCTCCACCGCCGGCGTCGATCAGGTGCTGGTCGTCGAAGACGCCGCGCTGGCGCCGTACGCAGCCGAGCCGTTCACGACGGCCATCGTCACCGCCGTCAAACAACATGGCGGCGGCGCGATTTGCTGCGGCAACACGTCGATCGGTCGCGACTTCGGTCCGAGGGTCGCGCAGCGGCTGGGACTGGGCATGGTCGCGGACGTCGTGGCGATCGAGCGGGCCGATGCCAAGCCGTTGTTTCGTCGGCCGATCTATGCGGGTAAGGCCTACTGCCTGGTCGAGGTGCAGGAAGGCGACTTCGTCGTGTCGTTCCGGGCCAACTCGTTTCCGCCGGCGGAACCGGCCGCCAGTCCCGCCGACGTCACGCGCGTCGACGTGAACATCGATCCGACGGCGCTCCGCGTCAAGGTCGACAAGGTCGTCCCACGCCAGAGCGATCAGGTCGACCTCACCGAGGCCGACGTCATCGTATCCGGCGGCGTGGGCGTAAAGAGTGCCGACGGCTTCGACACGCTCAAGCCACTTGCCGCGGCCCTGGGGGCTTCGATCGGCGCTTCGCGCGCCGCTGTGCTGGCCGATTACATCGACCCGTCACACCAGGTGGGCCAGACCGGCAAGACGGTAAGCCCGAACCTGTACATCGCCTGCGGCATCAGCGGGGCGATTCAACACCTGGCCGGCATGTCGACGGCCCGTTGTATCGTGGCGATCAACACCGACCCGGACGCGCCGATCTTCGAAGTTGCTGACTACGGCATTGTCGGCGACCTGTTCGAGGTCGTGCCCGCTTTGACCGAGGAAGTGAAAAAGTTGCAGTAGCGTACGGCTGCATCAAGAGCCCCCTCCCCTGGCCCTTCGCCTGAAGACGGAGGCGGGGGAATTGAATCGCATCTAAGTGGGTGGGCAACGCATGTATCGAAACCATCCGACTGAGAGACGTCTCACTCGCGAAATCGTCACGGCCGGTTCATGAATCCGCACCTCACACGCCCGATCTATTGGAACGTCGAGTACGTCGAACCGTTCGTACTGCCCGCCGGGATTCTGCTGATTGTGGCCTTGGGCGTGGGACTGTACCGCCGGGTACGCCGCTGGCGGTTGCTCGGCACGAAGGCCGAGTGCTGGAACGAGCCGCTGCGACGGTTGATGAACGTGGTCCGCAGCGGTCTGGGCCAGCGCCGCGTGGCCGAACGCAAGTACGCCGGCACAATGCACTTCCTCGTGCTGGTCGGTTTCGTGTTGTTGTT